>JADJWE010000001.1:608602-912903 GCA_016716525.1 Candidatus Flexicrinis affinis | reverse complement strand
CCCGATCCCGAACTACTACGGCAATCTCGTGATTCTGATGCACGACATCTTGTCTCTCGACGGACTGCCGGTTTATACACTGTACGGGCACATGCAGCGCGTCGACGTCGAAACCGGAGAGCGGGTCGCGGCTGGCGACAAGATCGGCGTGGTCGGCGGTACCGGTGTCGCGTTCGGCCCGCACTTGCACCTCGAGGTGCGCGTGGGCAACCCGGACAGCTTCGGATCGTCTCGCAATCCGGACTGGTGGATTCTGCCTTATCCCGGCTATGGGATGATCGCCGGGCGCGTGCGCAATCCGGACGGAACAATCCCGACTGAACTCACGGTAATCGTACGGCGTGCTGGGTTAACCGGCGGCATTCCGCGCTATGCCTACACATATTCTGCAGATCCGCTCATCAATCGGGATCCGGCCTGGCGCGAGGATTTCACGTTGGGCGACCTCGAGGCCGACGACTACGACGTGATCGTCAGCGAGACGAACGGACGCATCCGCTTCCGCGAGACGGTCGTGGTCGAGGCGGGGCGTACCACTTGGGTTGACATCACGCTTCACCCGTAGGCTTCAGCTGCGACACCGCCACAGGCTGTGCGGCGCGCACCATCGCCAACATGCGCGGTGCTTCACGCGCGATCACGTCGGCTCGGCTGCGCCAGCGGAACGGCTCTCCGACGCCGCCGTACTCGCACGAGACTGACCACGGCTTGGACCAATTCCCGCTCTGCACGTTGTCCAGCGCCCACTGCAGCAGATCCCAATCTTCGTCGCGCATTGGCATGTGATCGACGCGCGTACCTCGCGGGCTGTAACCGAGGCCGGTAATGTGGATTTCGCGCAAGCGGTGGACAGGCAGCCGACTCATGTATACGCGCGGATCGATGGCCCAATGCTCGGCGACGCGGCGCGCGTGGCCGATGTCCAGCAGCAGCCCGACGCCGGCTTCCTCGATCACCTCGCTGATGAACTCCGGTTCGACGCCGATCGCGGCCTTGTCGCTGCTCGAGTGCTCGGGGTACGGCACGTTCTCCGCAATAACGGCGTCCGGCCCGAACCGTTCGGAGAGTTGGTCAAACGAGCGCCGCACCGCGTCCTTGGCGGCCTTCCGGTCGCTCGGCAGTGGGTATAGCGCCGCTGACGGACCAATGTGTGTGTTGACGAACGGTGTGTCCGTTTCCTGCCGGAACTTGGCAACGCTGTCGAGCAAGGCGGCCGCGAGCAGCCCCTGCCCCGCCATGAGTTTGAAGTGCACGTAGACCTGCCCGTATGCGCTGGCCTCAGCGATCATGTCGGGCCACTCCGGGCACTTGATGCGATCGACCTCGATTTCGCCCGATCGCAGCAGGGCCGCCATCTCCGTGGAATAGTTGAGGGAGAACAGCATAGTCACCTCGTGTACGTGTTCGAAGGCCAGCATAGCATACGACACCCGGCGCGACGACAACCATTTAGCGACGATTGCCCTTCACGAGTTGACAGATATGCGGCCCTGTTCGTACTCTCAGCCGTAGATGACGACACGTAAGGCTGACGATGCGATTCGCGGGGCGGACTTGGCGCTGGCCGGGCTGGCTGAATCTCAACACCGCGGTGTGGTGCCTGAAGGGCTTTGCGGCCCTATGGCTGATCGCGCAAGTCGCACCCGCGCCCCAGCATGTCGCGCTGGACCCGCCACAAGCAGTCGAGACAACCGCGCCACATTTGTGCATCCATACCCGTCTGATCGACGAGGTGCCGGAGTTTCGCATGCAGCAAACCCTGCGCGCCATTCGTGAGATGGGCGCGGACACGATCGTCGAATTCTTCCCGTGGGCGTATGTCGAACGAAGCCGCGGACTGGACGACTGGAGCCAACCGGATCGGATTTTCCGGCACGCACGCAATCAAGGCATCCGTGTGATCGCGCGGCTCGGGCTGGTGCCGGAATGGGCACGTCAGCGCGAGGATGACACACCGACCACGTTCAACGAACTGCCAGTCGAGTCGTATGACGATTTCGCGGCCTACGCCGCCCGCTTCGCGTCGCGGTACCGCGACGACCTTGCGGCGATCATCGTCTGGAACGAGCCGAACCTCACGTTCGAGTGGGGCTTCCGTCCGGTCGATCCGGTGGAGTATACGGCGCTGCTGGCCGCTACCGCGGAAGCGGTGCGTGCCACTGCGCCTAACGTGACGATCCTTGCCGGGGCGCTAGCGCCGACGTTGGAACCCGCCGGCAGTACGACCGGCTTGGAGGATGTACTGTACCTGCGCGGCATGCTGGACGCCGGCGCTGCATCGCACTTTGATGGGTTGGCGGTGCACAGCTACGGCCTTCAGTCGGCTGCGATGGATTCTCCGGCGCGTGACCGCCTCAACTTCCGGCGCGTGGAACTGCTGCGCGAAGTGTTGGTCGAATACGGTCTGGAGGCGATGGGCGTGTGGATCACCGAATTCGGTTGGAACGATCACCCGCGCTGGGCAGGCGCCGTCACCCCGGCTCAACGCGTGACGAACACGCTCGATGCCTACCGATGGGCGGGCGAGCACTGGCCGTGGTTGATCAAACAGTGTATGTGGGTATTTCGCTATCCGGCACCGGCCAACAGCTATCCCGACGGGTTCGTCTTGGCGACCACCGACTTCGACCTCAAACCGTTGTATTTCGCGCTGCAAGCCTATGCGACGGGGAGCGCACCGTGATTCCGCCGGGGCTTCTCCGCACGCTGCGCCGGCGCAGTTGGCTGCTCGCGC
The DNA here is from genome assembly GCA_016716525.1 of Candidatus Flexicrinis affinis. Classification (NCBI taxonomy): domain Bacteria; kingdom Bacillati; phylum Chloroflexota; class Anaerolineae; order Aggregatilineales; family Candidatus Flexifilaceae; genus Candidatus Flexicrinis; species Candidatus Flexicrinis affinis. The sequence goes on along the minus strand of JADJWE010000001.1, from coordinate 910,169 downwards.
TGCCTGTCTTCACGATCGCCCTGTGGTGGGTGCAGCAAGATCGCGTCGGGCCTGTTGACGAGGTCTTTCCGGACGGCACGCTGACCATCGGAATCGACCCCAGCTACGCGCCGTTCGGGTCCATCGTAGGCGACACCTTCGTAGGCGTAGACATCGAGTTGGGTAAGGCCGTCGCGGCGCATCTTGGATTGGAGGCGCGGTTCGTGATGGTCAACTTCGACAGTGCGTACGACGCCGTGCGCACGCATGTCGCCGACGTCTCTTTCGCGGCCATCCGCGTTGCGGACGTGGTGCCAGCCGACGTGTACTATACGTGGGGGTATCTCAACGATGGCCTAGTGTTGATCAGCCATGACGAGATCGACTCAGGGTGGAGCCTAGCTGGTCAGCACGTCGCGGTGGAACTCGGGGCGCGTGGCCATACCGAAGCGCGCAGATGGTCTCGCCGCGTGCTGGACCTCACTGTCGTGACGTTCGAGTCGGCCGAGCTTGCGCTTCGCAGCGTGACCGAATTCGTCGTGGCCGATGCCGCAATCATTGACGCGATGACTGCAAGGCAGTACGCCAGTCAGATCGCAGCCTGCTGCCATGCCGAGTACCTCACCGCCGAGTTCTACGCCGGCGCCGTCAGTGCCGACCGGCGCGACGTACTGTACCACGTCAACAACGCGCTGCTGGTGCTGCTCAACGACGGCACCATCGACCAACTCCTGAGCGCGTTTGTCGGACCGGACCCGTCCGTGCGCGTCCCCTAGCCGCTTGAAGTTGCGCGCCGTATACTACGCGCATGAACCGAATCGGCCTCGACGCCCGACTTACCGCCTACCGCGCCGGTGGGACATCGACCTATATCCGGGCGCTCGCTTCTGCCATCGTGGATTTGAATCCGCCGGAGCAGTTGACGATCGTACAGAGCCGCCGCGCCAAAGAACTCCTTGAGCCGCGCCTTCCCCACCTCACCGCATGGACGCCGCCGCATCACCGGCTGGAGCGCATCGCGCTTTCGGCCGAACTGCTGCGCGGTAGGTTTGACGTCCTTCACAGCCCGGACTTCATTCCGCCGTGGCGAGGGGGCCGCCGGCACGTTATCACTGTGCACGATTTGGCGTTCCTGAGGTATCCCGACCAGATGACGGCCGACAGCCAGCGCTACTACAACGATCAGATCGCGTGGGCAGTCGAACACGCCGATCACATCCTCGCCGTGAGTAACGCCACGCGTGACGATCTGATCAAGCTGCTGAATGTCCCGCTAGACAGGATCACCGTGCAGTATCACGGCGTCGATCCTGCGTTTCATCCACTCAAAGCCAACGACATCGCGAAAGGACTAGCACCCTTTGACCTGACGCCGGGCTATCTGCTGTTTGTCGGGACGATCGGCCCGCGTAAGAACATCGAGGGGTTATGCGAAGGCTACCGGATCGCGCGCGAGTCGATCACAGACATTCCACTGCTGGCTATCGTCGGTGAGGAGGGTTGGCTTGCCGAGCGTTCCATGGCTGCAATCCGATCCACTCCGGGCGTGATTCACATTCCCGGCGCGCCATGGTCGGCCTTTCCTGCCCTGTATAGTGGAGCGCGGGCGCTGCTGCTGCCCGCATATTACGAGGGCTTCGGGCTGCCGGCACTTGAGGCGATGGCGTGCGGCACCGTCCCGATTGTGAGCGACCGCGGTTCGCTGCCTGAGGTGGTCGATGGGGTCGGGCTTCTGGTGAATCCCGACGATCCGCAGTCGATTGCTGACGCGATCAGTCGCGTCGCAGGTCAAGACGCGGCTTGGCTGGACGACCAGCGGGAAGCGGGCCTGAAGCGTGCATCACGCTTCACGTGGGAACGCTCCGCTCGCATTGCGCTTGAAACGTACCGCCGTGTGGTGGCCGCATGAACGTACTGCTTCTGACGTCGGCGCTGCCCTACCCTGCCACCTCCGGCGGGGCACTGCGCGTCCTGAGCCTGATCCGTGCCCTACACAGCCTCGGGCACAGCGTATCGCTGCTGACCTACGGCGAACCGGGCACCGACTGGAAATCTACACCGCTAGTAGATTTGTGCCGTGACGTTCGCGTGTGCGAGCCGCCTCACCGTACGCTCCTGCAGCGTATCCGTTCCTTGGTGACCGGCCGGCCAGACATCGCCAGCCGGCTCGCCTCCGATGACTACACGAATTCGCTGCACGACATGCTAAAACACGACACGTTCGACCTCGTGCAGGCCGAGGGCATCGAGATGGCGTGGACGCTTGCAATCGTCCGCGACGCCGCACCGTCGCTCAAACGTGTGTTCGATACGTTTAACGCCGAGTACCGGCTTCAACGCGTGATCTCCGGCATTGACGCATCTGAATTCCGGCGCTGGCCGATGGCGGCCTACTCGTGGGTGCAATCGCGTCGCATCGCGAGGTTTGAACACGCGATGATGGCGCAGTCCGATCTCGTGGTCGCCGTGTCACAGGAGGATGCCGACGCGCTTACGGCGTTGGGTCCAGATCGCCCGATCGCCGTCGTTCCAAGCGCGATTGACCCAGCCAACTACTCGAATCTCACGCCCGCACCCAACGTTTTCCCGAACACGATCGTGTTTACCGGAAAAATGGATTATCGGCCGAACGTCGACGCCGCGTTGTGGTTCACCGACGATGTCTTGCCCGCTGTGCGCAAACGCGTCCCGTCTGCGCGCTTCATGATCGTCGGTCAGCAGCCCCATTCACGGCTCGATCGCCTGCGCGAAGTCGACGGCGTGACGGTCACGGGTTTCGTGCCGGAGGTCGGGCCGTACCTCGCCGCTGCCGCCGTTTACGTCGCACCGCTGAGGATGGGCAGCGGCACACGCCTCAAACTGCTTGAAGCCATGGCGGCTGGCTGCGCGATCGTGTCGACATCGACTGGCGCGGCAGGGCTGACCGAAGAGGCTCGCAGCAGTATGCTGATTGCCGACGACGCCGACGAGTTAGCGAAACACATCGTGGGCGTCCTTGTCGAACCGGAGCGCGCCGCTTCGATGCGAGAACGGGCGATGTCCGTAGTGAACAAAACCTACTCGTGGCAGGCCATTGCAGCCCCGCTTGCCAACGCCTATCGGGAGGCCGGAATTGGATAGAGACACGCTGGCCGCCCGCAACATCGCCCTCAGCGAGGCGTTTCGCAAACCGCCGTTGAAGCACCTCTTGCGCCGGAGACTCCTCAGCATCGTCGCACACGTGCGTTTCGCGCCCATGCGTCCTAGCCGGCGCGTGCTGCTCATTAGGCCCGACCACGTCGGCGACATGCTGTTGACGCTTCCCGCGATCCGTGCGCTCAAGGCCGCTCGCCCCGACCTCGAACTGCATGCATTGGTTGGGCCGTGGGCTGCATCCGTGCTTGAGAACGTAGTCGAGGTTGAACGTGTGTTGACACTCCCCTTCCCCGGTTTCGGCCGCTCGGAAGAACATCACACGCATTCGCCGTACGTGCAGGCCGTCACAGCAAGCCGCATGCTGCGCAAGATCGGTTACGACAGCGCCGTGATTCTGAGGCCGGATCACTGGTGGGGGGCGATGTTGGCGCATCTCGCCGGCATCCGGCGCCGGATCGGGTTCGACCTGCCGGACGTGGCCCCGTTCCTGAACGAACGGATTCCGTTTCAGAATGCACATGCCGTCGTCAACTGTTTGCAGTTGGTCGAGTCGTGGACAGGTGCGCTCCAAGCCGACGCGATGGGGTTGAACTATCCGTTCTCCAGCCTCGACGACGATGACGCGTCAAGTCTGCTTCGCCGCAGTGGCTTGCCGGCTGATGCGCGTATCGTGTGCATTCATCCCGGCAGCGGGACATGGACGAAACAATGGACGGACGAGCGCTGGGCGCAGGTGGGCGATACGCTCAGCGAACAACTCGATGCCACGGTGGTTTTGACGGGCCGCGAACACGAACTGCCGATGACCCGGCATATCGCCGAATTGATGTCAGCGTCTGCTGTTGTTGCGGCAGGTGAAACGAGTGTCGGCACACTCGCGGCGCTGTTCGCGCGTTCACTGGTTGTGCTGGGGCCGGACAGCGGGCCTATTCACCTCGCGTCCGCAGTAAACACACCAACCGTAGCGCTGTTTGGCCCAGCCCGTGTGCATGAGTTCGGCACGTGGGGTCCGTCCGACCGGCACGCGGTGTTGACCTCAGACATCGCCTGTTTGGGCTGCGGAGTACTCGATTGGGGCTCCGACCTGCCCGAATATCACCCGTGTGTGACCGACATCAGTGCCGGCAGTGTGCTCGAAGCGGCACGACGGATCACAAGCCACTAGTCAGGTATGACGACCTTGTCCAGACCCGGCTCCGGATCGGGATACTGCGGGTTCATATCCTTGAGCGTCTCGATCAGGATGCGTGTGACAAAGTAGTTGCGCTGCCATTTGCGGTTGGCGGGGATGACGTACCATGGCGCACGATCGGTACTGCACTGCTCGAACACATCCTCATAAGCCTTCATGTAATCGTCCCAACGCTCGCGCACAGGCAGGTCGCCGGTACTGAACTTCCACTGCTCGTCCGGACTGCTGAGACGGTCGACAAGGCGTTCTTTCTGTTCATCCTTGCTGATGTGCAGGAAGAACTTGATGACACGCGTGCCGGACTCGGTAAGCAGCTGCTCGAACTCGTTGATCTGGTTGTAGCGGGCGCGCCACACTTTCTCGGGGACCAGCTGGTTCACCCGGACGACCAGCACGTCCTCGTAGTGGCTCCGGTTGAAGATGCCGATCTGCCCTTTGGCCGGCACGCGCTGATGCACGCGCCATAGAAAGTCATGCGCGAGTTCGATCGGCGTCGGCACTTTGAACGGAGTGACGACGACGCCTTGCGGGTTTAGGCCGCGAAACACGGCTTTGATTGTCCCGTCTTTGCCGCCCGCGTCCATCGCCTGCAAGACAACCAATAGGGATTGCCTTCCCTCGGCATAGAGCCGCGACTGCAGTTCATAAAGCTCGTCTTCAAGCGACTCAGTAACCGACTTCGTCTTGTCTTTGTTGAGGCTGGCATCTCCCTGCGGGTCGATCTGGCTGAGCTTGACCGAATGGCCGGGCTTTATCCGCAGGGCGTCGCTGTTCAAACCGTGCTTGCTCACAACATCAGCTCCTTTTCGAACGACTTTTCGGACTGCGCGTCGACCGTCAGCGTGGTCTCGTTGCGATACGTCACCATTCCCGCCGCCGCGCCCTTGATCTTCTTGACGTACTTCACACGCGTGACATCCACCGGCGCCTTCGCCTCACCGCGTTTGGCGCTGTAATGCGCGGCAATCGACGCGGCAACGGTGGTAACGTCGTCGGGGATCGCGCGGCCGTCCATCTTGATCACGACGTGCGCGCCCGGTACGCCGCGCACATGCAGCCACAAATCCTCCGGGCTGCCTTTGCCGAACGTCACAAGGTCGTTTTGGCGGCTGTTGCGTCCCACCCAGATGACAAACCCGTCGCGCGTGACCAACCGCAGCGGACCGCTGCTGGTCCCGCCGCCGAGCCGCTTCAGCGTGCCCCGCCGCGCGAATCCCGCCCCCATCAACGCCGACTGCACCTCGTCGATCTCCGGCCAGTTGGACGCGAGATCGAGATCGGTCTGCAGTTGGGCAAGGTGCTGAAGCGCCGCTTCGGTATCGGCGATCAGGCCGGGGACGTCTTCAAGGGCGCGCTTGGCCTTGTTGTAACGTGCGAAGTACGCCTGAGCATTCTCGACCGGCGTCAAATCGGGGTTGAGCTTGATCGCTAACGGTGGCTTGCCAACTTCATACTCGGCCTTCAGTTCGGTTTGTCCCGGCTGAATCGCATACTGATAGGCCAGCACCAGCTCGCCCGACAGCTTGAGCAGCTCACGCTCGCTATCGTCGGTCATCGACTCGTTCAGCGACGCGAGCTTTGCCGACAACCGGGCCGTTGCCTCCTCAATGATCGTGCGGATCGGCGATTTGGCCGCCGTGTAAGCCTCCGGTCCAACCGGCGCGCCGTAATACGTTGACAGTGCCTCGCTGACGGTATCGACCCGCTCCCAGCCGTCCACGTGGGTTAGCGGATACACGGTGAACGCCGTAACACCGCGTTCGTCATGTGCGATGCCGGGCTGCCACTCACGCGCCTTCAGCGGTGCAGTCAAGGCGCTCAACGCCTCGAACAGAGCATCCGCTTCGACGTGCTGCGCGAGGATATCGGTGTCGCCATGCGCGGTAAACACAATCTCGCGGGCCAGCAGCGGCGATACGCCCAACACGCGCCGGGACAGCAGTTGCGACGCTTTGAGCTTGGCGTCGGTATTTCCAGCGAACAGGTCGGCGATCTGTTCTACGTCGATGTCGAACAGGTCGAACTTGCCAACCTGTGGCGGGGGTTCGACGTAGGGCTTTCCGGGCAGGCTCACACGCATGCGGTTCTCGGACGATCCCACGCGGCGCAGACAATCGCGGATAGTGCCGTCTTGAACGAGAAGCAGGTTCGCCCGCCGCTCCATCGGCTCGATGATCAACGTGCATTCGCCTTCAGGGCCGAGGATTTCGAAGTGCAGCACGCGCTCCCACGGCGGTTGATGGATGTGGGTGAGCATCCCGCCCTCGACATAGCGCCGCAGCAGCAAACCAAGTTGAGTCGGCGTAGATCGGCCACGGCGCAGCTTGTCCGTGACGAGATGCACGCGCGGCGTTTGCGGGTCGGCGCTGAGGTACAGGTAGTGACGCCGATGGTCCGCGTAGATCTCGAGGCCGACCGAATCGTCGTTGACGTCGATGGCATCCTGAATTCGTCCACCGACGATGACATCCATCAATTCGTCTAGCAGCGCCGAGAGGGTCAGCGCGTCAAGATTCAATCCGAATCGCCCCGAAACGTCAGCAAATAAGCAATGATGCTGCCGAGATCGTCTTCGGGAATTTGACTTCCATAGATCAACGGCATGTTGCCAGTATACCCTTCGATGTCGACCGCGCGGGGGTACACGATCGACTCATAGAGGTAGGCTTCGGCGGATAGCGGCGGGTGGCGCTCCGCTGCGCGGTCGGCGAGGCCCGTCCAATACGGCGCCAGCCGGTTATCCGCACCTGCACCCGTATGACAGGCCACGCAGCCGTAACGCTGCACAAGCGATTCCCCGCGTTCGGCATCGGCGTCGACCAGCAGTGCATCCACGACTTCCTGATACGTCTGCGAAGAGAGCGTTTCGTCGGCAGGTGGCAAGCCAGATTCTCCGCCGCTCAACTGCAGCAGTTCGCTGACGAACAGCGCGGCAAAGCCGACTAGAAACAGGCCAGCGACCACTACCGGCCAGACCGATGTCTTGCGAGTCGTTTGGTTACTCATTCGGGATGTCCTGACCTTCGACGGCCCGGTGTTCGGGACCGACGCCGCACGCGCTAAAGCAGGATGCGGTCGACAATCATCAACAGAAACAGGAAGGCGAGATACGACGTGCTGTACTTGTACGTCGCACGTGCGATGGCCTTGTCCTTCAGCCGGATCAAGCGAACCGACATGTACACCAGCCCGATGCCCAGCACGACCGCACCAACCAGATAGATCCCGCCGAGCGTTCCGAACAAAAACGGCATCACCGATACCAACAGAAGCTGCACCGAGTACAGCAGAATCTGCTGTCGCGTCGCTTCTTCACCGCGCGCCACAGGCATCATCGGGACATCGGCGCGGGCGTAATCTGTGTTGACCAGCAGCGCCAATGCCCAGCTATGCGGCGGCGTCCAGTAGAACACGATCGCAAACAGGATGAGCGCCTCGAAGCCGACGGTCCCGGTGACTGCCGCCCAACCGACGAGCACGGGCATCGCCCCTGCTCCACCGCCGATCAGGATGTTGACGACCGTGTTGCGTTTCAGAATCATCGTGTAGATCACGATGTAGTAGAACGCCCCGCCCAGCGCCAACAGCGCCGTGAGCCAGTTCACCATCGAGAGGATAAACGTCGCCCACGCGATGAGCGCAATACCGTAGATCAGGGCATTGGTCGGGGACACGCGCCCGGCCGGAATTGGGCGACGAGCGGTGCGCGACATCTTCGCGTCCATATCTCGGTCCCAGAACTGGTTGACCGCGCTGGCCCCGCCTGCCGCAAGCGCCCCGCCGAGCGTCGTCAAGATCAGGATGTCGGCTCGCGGCGCGCCATCGGCCGCGATGAACATCGCCGTAACCGTTGTAAACACCAGCAGCAGCACGATCCGGAGCTTCGCCAGCGCCAGATAGCTGCGGAGTGTGTCACCTAGCTGGGGAGCTTGCTCCCGGACAGTTGATGCCATTCCACCTCACGATTATCGAGCTTCACCCAGCCCGTGTTGACAGTCTCGATAATCGAGACGAGAACAAGCGCGGCCCATGTCAAAGCCGCCAAACCCACATGCAGGGTTCCCCACAGCGGGGCCGCTGCCATTAGGACAAACAGCGCCCCGACCGCAGCCTGCAATCCGTAGAAGACGAGCGCAGCGACCGCCAGCCACCGCGAGAGCGACGGACGGCCAGAGCGATAAACGTACCACACCAGCAGCCCCAACAGCACGCCCAAGGCCAGCACCGCGTAGCGATGGGTCATGTGCACGACTTGCAGTGGGCCTTGCTCAAACGGAAACGCCTCGCCGTTGCACAGCGGCCAGTCGATACACGCCAACGTCGCTCCACCGCCGCGCACCAGCGCGCCGGTAAGGATGATCAGCAGGGACACACCCGCCGTCGCAAACATCAGCCAACTCACGTGATCGCGGCTGTAGGATGCCGACGGGCGGTACACCGCCCCGACATACGCAAACAGCAGTGCCGCGAGCAGCAGCATCGCCGTGCCTAGATGAACTGTCACCATCGTGGGTGGCAGGTCGAGCTTGACCACCAACGCGCCGAGAATGCTCTGGAACAGAAACAGCACTGCCGCTACCACTGTCCCATACAGTACGGCGCGGTTCCGCTGACGGAAAGCTCGCACGGCCGTCACCAGCATACCGACGCCCAACAAGCCGATCAGAATGGCGAACAGCCGGTGCAGCCATTCGATCCACGCCGTCAGGTTGTCCAGCGGCGGGAAAATCGTGCCGCCGCACAACGGCCAGTCACGATTACAGCCCAAGCCGCTGTCCGTCACACGGACTACGGCGCCAAAGAGGATCAGTCCGATCGTCAGCAGTGCAGTCGTCAGCGCGAGCCTGATAAACAGGCGTGGTCGCTGCGATGGACTTTGTGTCGCCATGGATTCGATGTTACTCCTCGTGCGAATACCGAGGCTGAGATCCTACGCCTTCTCGATCGAAGCCGTTTGATCTGCGCTGGCGGAAGGCTGCGCCCGAACGGTGGCAACCTGCTTGTTGAGGAACCACAGCACAATCGCAAGCGTTGCGCCGATGCCGATCATATTGAACAGGATGAACCCCACCAACAGGATGAACTGGCCCGCCTGCCAAGGCTCGGCGAGAAACACCGAACACGACGGGTCGGCACATTGTACTTTGGCGCCCGGCAGCGCTGTCGCCGACCAGTCCGTGCCTGTCAGCGCCGTCAGCGTGCCGCCTGCACCGAGAATTGCCAAGATCAGGATGAGCAGGGCCAACCGCTTCACAGGGACCTCCCACAGTCATGCTGCCATTGTACAAATCGTCACAAGCCAACGCAAGCAGCGTCAGCTTCTGCTCAGGGGTTTCTCACGCGTATTGTAGCGCACACGTGCGCCGTGCGTTAGGGTCTCAGGAGATCATCTGGTCGTCGCGGCCCTGCCGGTCGTCCAGCATGACCGGCGCGTCTTGGAAGCGATCGTCGAGCGGGTCGGAGTGCTCCAGCGCATTCCAGTGTTCGTTTGCTGCCCGTGCTGCAGGTCGATGCGACGGCAGGCCGATCGTGTGTTCAATGACGCGCAGGATCGACTGAACGGCGTGGAGTGCGGCGCGCTGATGGTCGTTCTGCTGCCGGCCCAGCTCGCCGGCCGAGGCAATCTGGCTCACGTGCAAAAGGCCGGCGTTGGCTGCTGAGCGTATCTCGTGAAGCGCCGCCAGCAGGGTCTCTTGAGTCGGTGGCGTGCGCCCGTGGCTGCGCGGATCATCGGGGGGAGTCGACATCAGGTACCTCAAGCAATATCGGCAGCTCTTGCAGGGCAGCGGCCAGACGAGTCCCATGCCACGTCAACAGGGAACCATCCACCAGATGTATTCGCCCGAACCGCGCAGCGGGAGTATCTAACGATTCGAACATACTTCGATGCTGTTCGTCAAACTGGAATGGTTCGTCAGGCAGCAAGACGATATCTGGCTGTGCCGCCTCGACCTCGTCAAGCCGAATTCGCGGATAGCGCACATCGCGCCCCGCAGCTCGCGGATCATCGGGCGCATAGGCTTCGCCTTCCCCGGTATCGGCGGCCAGCGGATACCGCCGTTCGCGGTCGACAAACACCGACAGCGCGCCGCACACATGGAGGACGTCATGAATGTACGTGTCGCCGTTAAACGTCATCAACGGGTCGAGCCAGATCGGCACAAACACGGTTGGAAGTTTGCCGTCCTGCTCTTTGGCGCGCGTCGCGCTCGACACCCAGTCGTACATGCGCTCGAGGTGACGCACGCGCTCCGAGCGCTCAGGCACCTCGAACACCGACATGATCGTCCACAGCAGGTTGATCGCATCGCGAACCGTCCGCGGATGAGTAACCCACACGTTCAGGCCTGCTGCCAGCATTGCATCGACGTCTTCGCGGCGGTTCTCCTCGACGTTCACGATCACAAGCTCTGGAGCGGTCGCCACGATCTTGGCGATATCGGGGTTCTTCGTCCCTCCTAGCCGCGTCTGGTACCGGACCTGTTCGGCCGGGCGCGTACAGTAGTCGGTGACACCCAACACACGTGACCCTAAGCCCAACTCATACAGCGACTCGGTGACGCTGGGTACCAGCGACACGACAGTTTGCGGCGGATACAGCCGGGAAGCGAATGGATCGAAAGCGCCGGGGTAGTTGAACACGGTACGCCCTACGAATGGACAAGCTGCGCGCGCTCCGGCCCGACGCTGACCACGTCGATCGGGGTTCGGCACAGCTCGGCAATCGCATCGAGGTAGCGCCGGGCGTTGGCGGGCATATCACTCATGCGGCGCATGCCGCTTACGTCCTCTGCCCAGCCGGGAAACGTCTCGTAGACCGGAATCGCACGCGCCAGCTCTTCGATCGAAGCGGGGACCTCGGTCGTACGCTCCCCGTCGATTTCATAGGCGGTGCAAATCTTGAGTGACTCCAATCCACTGAGAATGTCCAGCTTGGTCAGCACCAGTTCGGTAAAGCCATTGATGACACACGCATAGCGTAAGATCACGCCATCGAGCCATCCCACGCGGCGGGGGCGCCCGGTGGTCGTCCCGTACTCGTCCCAGAAGTTGGCGCCGGTCCCACGCAGCCGGTCGGACAGCGGGCCGTCGAGTTCGGTCGGCATGGGGCCGCTCCCAACCCGCGTCGAGAACGCCTTTGCCACACCGACGACGCGATCGACGTGAGTCGGGCCGAAGCCGAGGCCGGTCAGCGCACCGCCGACCGTGGGCGAGGAGCTGGTGACGAACGGATAAGAGCCGAAATCCACGTCAAGCAGCGTGCCTTGGGCACCCTCGACCACAACACGCTTTCCGGCCCGCAGCGCGTCGTCGATGAGCGTCGACGTGTCGGTCAAATACGGGCGCAGGCGAGATGCGGCCTCGACATACCGCTCGACGGCCCCACTGACGTCGATCAGGTCGGCACCACGCCGGGCAAGATCGGCGTTGGTACGTGACAGGGCATCTTCGAGCTGCTGCGCAAACGCTTCGACGTCGATCATTTCGCCAGCGCGTATCCCCCGCCGGTCGACCTTGTCGCTGTAGGCTGGGCCGATCCCGCGTAGGGTCGTTCCAATCTTGCCGTCGCCGCGCTCACGCTCGCTGGCCCGATCCAGCGCAAGATGTGCCGCCGTGATCAGGTGCGCCCGCGTACTGACCTTGAGCCGTTCCGGCGACACGTCCAGACCAAATTCGCGCAGTTCGTCGATTTCTTTGACCAGATTGACCGGGTTGATCACCATGCCGTTGCCCAATACACACGCGACATGCGGGTGCAGGATTCCTGACGGCACGAGGTGCAGCTTCAGAAGGCGTTCGCCGACATTGAGCGTGTGACCGGCGTTGTCGCCGCCCGTCGCGCGTGCGGTTACATCGGCCTGCGCGCTGATGTAGTCAACAGCACGGCCTTTCCCTTCATCGCCCCATTGGGCGCCCAGAATAATCGTGACAGGCATGCCAGTCTCCCCGGCGTAAACTCGAAATGCAGGCTGACGTTAGTTGGAGGGCTTGGTGGGGTTCTGGATCATCCCCGGCCCGAGCGTTACGGAAATGGGGTTCGGCCCCCACACCTCGATCTGGCCTGAGGGACCGAGCGCGAGCGCCGATCCACTCGGAACTCCAAGTGCGACGGTATGCGGGCGCGTATCGAACGTTGGACGGACAGTGGCGCGCAGTTCCGCCTGATCGGCGACACCAAACACGAGTTGGGCGTCACTAATCCAGCCTAAGCCTTCGTGCAGCGCGCCACCGGACGATCGCCAGCATGCGCCGAATAATGACGCACATGGGCCTTCCGCGTAGACGACCGCACCGCGAAGGTAAGCGTCGCGCATTGCGAGCGACGTGGTGCCGATGAGCGCGTCGAGCATGCGGCGCGGGTCGGCCGATGGATCAATCATGATGAGCCCGACATCCCGCAAATTGCGCACGATGGTGTCGTCGTCCTCGGTCATTACGTTGATCAAGTACGCAGTCGGCGCGCCAAGGTCCTCCATATCGGCCATCTCGGCATCCCCGGTCGATTCGCTGAGGCCGAGGAACGCAAACCCGCGGTCGGCGCCAAGCTTATGCAACGCACTGGCCCGAAGCGCGCCCGACGGGTCATCGTCGGGTTCGGCCAATACAAGCCACCCGTCGCCGCTGATCCACTCGAGTGCCACAGAGTCGGTCATTCCGGTATCACATACTCCGCGACCGCTGTCGCCAGCAACGCCGCCCCAAGCGGCAGCGCGTCTTCGTCAATGTCGAACTGCGGGTGATGGTGACCGTAGTTCAGGCCACGTGCCTCGTTGGCGGACCCCACGAAGAAGAACATGCCCGGCACCTCAGTCATGAAGAACGACATATCCTCGCCCCCCATGGTCCGCGTAGTAAGGTCGAGATTCTCCGCACCTACGATGTTGCTGAAGAGTGGACGCAAGCGGCTGCCGACATCGGCATGGTTGACGACCGGTCCAGTTCGGTGCTCGATATGGAATTCCGCCTCGCAGCCCAGTGAAGCCGCAACCCCGTGAATAATCTGGTCCATCCGCTTCGTCACCAGATCGCGAACCTCGGTCTTGAAGGCGCGCATCGTGCCGGTCAGCGTGGCGGTCTGCGGAATGACGTTGTGCGTGTCGCCGGCGTGGACCTGAGTCGCGCTGACAACAGCCGTGTCCATCGGATCGACGTTGCGCGCGACGATCGACTGCAGGGCGGTGATAATGTGCGCAGCGCACACCACCGGATCGATACCCAGATGCGGGGCAGCGCCGTGCGATCCCTTGCCCGTTATTGTCGCCGTCCACAGGGAAGAGCCTGCCATCGTCGGCCCGTCGGCTACGCCGAGCTTGCCGACCGGGAGCGAATTCCAAACGTGCAGACCAAGGCTGACGTCAGGCCGAGGGTTGGCCAGCGCCCCGTCCTTGATCATGGCCTGCGCCCCGCTTGCAATCTCTTCCGCGGGCTGAAAAACGAACTTGACCCGCCCGTGGATCCGGTCTTTGTGCTTGGTGAGCATCTTCGCGACAGCGAGACCGATTGCCGTGTGCGCGTCGTGGCCGCAGGCGTGCATTTTGCCCGCCGATTGTGAGACGTAAGCGACCTTGTTCGCCTCCACGATCGGGAGTGCATCCATGTCGGCACGGACAAGCACCGTAGGCCCATCGTCCGAGCCGTCAAGCATCGCCACGACGCCGGTCTTGCCGACCCCGGTTTGGACCTCCAGCCCGAGCGACGACAGCGTCTCCGCGACAATCCCTGCCGTGCGAACCTCCTCGAAGGCCGTTTCGGGATGCATGTGCAAGTCACGCCGTACGGCGATCATCTCCTCGCGCAGGGCCTCGGCTTCGGGTACAAAGTCGATCTTGCTCATGATGATTATCCTATCGTGATCACGCGGAAGCGCTCGATATAGCGCGGTTGATCCGGCGGGGCGCTCGGATCGAGCATACGATTAGTGATACGCTCGACCATCGCATCGTAATCGGCAATCTGGCTGACGTGGTGCTTCAATGCGGCCAACTTCACACGCACATACTCGGTAACGTCGACGATCACGTTCGGCTCGGCCGTACCTGAGATGTAAACAAGCGGCGTCTTGTGTACGTCCAGTCCTTCGTCAACCTCAAGTTCGGGGAAGTTTAGACGGTCGCGCGCGGTCGGGAACACTGCGGCAAGCGTCGCCTCGCCAATCGCCCGGTGATCGGGGTGATTGATGCCGCCCGTACCCCACCAAAACACCGTCGGATCAAGCGACACCACAAGGTCGGGCTTGACCCGCCGGATCTGCCGCGTGATCTCGCGGCGCAGCTTCAGATTCGGTTCGAGCTCGCCGTCCGTATGGCGAAGGAACACGACTTCCGCCGCGCCGAGTTCGGCCACGGCTTTACGCTCTTCTTCCTCACGGATCGCCGTCAGTTTGTCGCTGGTCATCGTCGGATCGGCGCTGCCCTTGCCACCGCTGGTGGCGACGACGATCACAACATGCGCGCCGAGGGCCGCCCAGCGCGCCAACGATGCGCCGCAGAAGAAACCGGAGTCATCCGGGTGAGCGAAAACACCAAGAACGCGCTTAACTGTCGCGTCGGTCATTGCGTTTGCCCGACCTCTTCTTGCCCTGCTTGTCCTGATTGCGCTCGCCCGGCTTCTGGCCGCAATCGCACGCTTCGCCCTCGCCGTGCTTGGTGCACGGCTCTTGCGCCTTGCGCTGCAGCGCTTCGAGTTCGTCCAGCGGGATCAGGTCCTCGCGCGTGAACGTCTTGACACCCTGTTCTTCGATGTACACCGTCACCAAGTCGGCCAACGGCTGAAGGTCGATCACCTTGCCCACGCCCAGCGGCGTTCCTATGCGTTTGCCCTTCTTAGGCAGGTGCTTGCGCGCCTCGACATACTGCTCGTATTCATACACGAGGCAGCAGCGCAGACGACCGCACATGCCCGTGATCTCTTCGGGGTTGAGCGAGATCCCCTGCATCTTCGCCATCTTGATGCTGATCGGGCTGAAGTCGGTCAGGAACGTTGAGCAGCAGCGCAGCTCGCCGCAGGCGCCAAAACCGCCCAGCAGCTTGGCGACATCGCGCGGGCCGATCTGCCGAAATTCGATCGCCGTGTCGAACTGGCGCTTGAGGTCGTTGGAGAGCCGCTGCGTGTTCACGCGATCCTCCGCGCTGAACAGGAACGTCAGCAGGCTGCCGTCATAGTTGTACTGCGCGGCATGAAAACGCACGTCGCGCAGTCCGCCGATTTCCTTGGCGCGCTCGACACACGCTTGCAGCGCCTCGTCCTGCCGCGATTCCCACTCCTGCCGCAGCACGAGGTCGCGCGGCGTAGCGGGGCGCAGGATCGGCTTGAGATCGCGGCCGGCGTCAGGCACGGTGAATCCCATCACCTGTCCCATTTGACGACCACGCACGGTTTCGACAATCACGAAGTCGCCCGGCTGAAGATCGGGATACTCGGAGTAGTCGAAGTAGTAGAGCTTGCCAACCTTTGTGAAGCGCACGCCTGCGGCACGTTCCGCAACGGCGGCGGGAGCATTCGCATTTGCCATAGAGAAAGTCTCACCCGTATAATCCAGCGCACACGCGGCGCGGTGTACGGTGCCGCATCGCTGGTCTGTGTCACGATGATGGCCGGTGGGCCAGTGGCGATTATAGCGTCTAATCCCATCCTGGAACAACGGGAGGCGGCCACGCGGCCAGGCGCGGCAAAGCGAACTCGATGACGACTTTGGTCATGAAATTCGGTGGGGCAAGCGTCGGCACGACAACGGCGCTGTCCCAAATGCTCGGAATCGTGCTGCACGAGGCAGCACAGTGGGATCATGTCGTGTTGATCGTCAGCGCGCTGGACGGCGTGACTGACGCGCTGATTGATGCGGCGCATCTGGCGCAGTTTGGGAACGAGCGCGGATACCGTCGAATCGCGGCGAATCTGCGCGCGCGGCATCTCGCGCTTGCTGAGGGGTTGGCGCTCGGCAAGGCCGAATTGGCTGCGCTGCAAGCCGACCTCGATAAGCTGTTGTTCGACTTGCTGAGTGCGTTTCAGCGCATCACCCAGAAAAACCGCGACGCGCTTTCTGCCGAGAACCTCGATGCGGCGGTGAGCATGGGCGAGCGCCTTGCCGCCTTGATCGTCGCGGTGCTGCTGCGCCAGCATGGCCTGCGCGCGGTCGCCATCGACGCCGCCGACATCATCATCACGGACGCCAATTTCGGGGCGGCCACCCCAAACCTCGCTTTGACGCAGGAACGCATTGACCGCGACCTACGCCCGATGCTCGAGCGCGGCATCCTGCCGGTGCTAACCGGGTTCATCGGCGCGACGCCCAACCGCAAGCCGACGACGTTGGGCCGAGGCGGCAGCGACTACACCGCGTCGATCATCGCCGTAGGCACGAAGGCCACCGAGGTGTGGGTGTGGTCGGATGTCGATGGCATCATGTCTGCCGATCCGCACGAAGTAAACGACGCGCGCGTGATACGCGAATTGAGCTATGCCGAAATGGCGGAGCTCGCGTATTTCGGTGCCCGCATCCTGCATGCCCGCATGGTCGCGCCCCTGCGCCAGAACCAGATTCCGCTTCGTGTGAAAAACGTGTACAAGCCCCAGCTTCCCGGCACCGTGGTGCATGCCAAGGCTGCGTCCGACAATCGAATCAAGTCCGTCACGCAGATTGCGGGCGTGTCCCTCGCGATTGACCGTTCCGGCCCCTACGGCGAGATTGCAAAGCTGATCGACCAGCACATGCAGCGCGAGATCGGCACACCATCCGACGTGATGATCGCGACCCAATCGGCGCAGCGCACGTTCATCACATGCGTCGTTCCGCCCAGCGCCGGCCCGGATGCGGTAAGCGCACTAGTAGATTCGCTCTCACACGAGCTCAACGCGACCGGCCAATCCATGCGCTGGCATGTCGAACAGGTCAGCATCGTGACCGCCATCGGCGACGGTATCAACAGTGCACCCCGATTGACGGCGAAGCTGTTCGCAGCGCTGGGTGACATCCCGATCCTCGCTGCATCGTTCGGCGCCGGGGGGTGCAGCTTATCGCTGGTCGTGCGTCAAGCCGAAGGCGACACAGCTCTGCGCGAAATCCACAGGGTCGCAATCAGTAACTAGAGTGACGTGCTGAGTGATGAGAAACCGCTAACCCTCATTACTCGCATGGGAATGTACGACGGACGGCGCAGCACTATCCACTGGTTGCTTGACGCTGCCTAATACCGGGTAATATATCGCTCGACTTCCCAACGCGTTACCTGTCGCTTGTACTCGCGGTACTCCTGCCGCTTGGCTTCGAGGTAGCGATCCCCGACATACGGCCCCAGCGCGCCGAGAACAATGTCGTCCTGCTCCAACTCGTCGAGCGCTTCACCGAGCGAGCGCGGCAGGATGTTCGGCATCTGACGGCGTTTGGCCGCGACATTGACCATCGATTCTTCAAGGGGGGCGGGAAGGACGGCGTGCTGACGGAGACCGTCAAGGCCGCTGGCAAGCATCACAGCCGATGCCAGATATGGGTTCGCGCTCGGATCGGGGCAGCGCAGTTCGAGGCGGGCGCTGGTCGCCGGGACACGGATCAGTGCGCCGCGGTTGATGTGTGCCCAAGTGATGTGCACCGGCGCCTCAATGCTCGTGCCCAACCGTTTGTAACTGTTGACGAGCGGCGCCAGCACCGCGCACATCGCCTTGGCATGCAGCAGCTGACCGGCAAGGAACTGCTTTGCAATGGACGACAACCCGTATTGGTCGCCCGGGTCTGCGAACGCGTTGGCGCCGCCATCCACGGCGTGCAGACTCTGATGCGTGTGCATGCCAGACCCGGGCATGTCTCCGCGCGGACGGGGCATAAACGTGCAGTGGAGACCGTGTTCCGCGGCGACATGCTTCAACACGACCCGCGCCGTTAGTAGATTGTCGGCCGAGACGAGCGCCTCGTCGTGCATCAGGTCGATCTCGTGCTGCCCGCTGCCAATTTCGCTGTGAGCGGACGTCACGCCGATTTCCATTTGCGCAAGCACGCGGATCATCGCGCGGCGGATCGCCTGTGACGCCTCGCCCGACATATCAAAATAACTGGCCTCATCGGTCGTGGCGGCCAGCAGCGGGCGGCCTTCGCCGTCCGTCTTAAACAGGTAGAACTCGAGCTCCATCCCTGTCTCGAACGTGAAGCCCATGTCGCGCGCTTCCGCTGTCACAGACTGCAGTACCGTGCGCGGGTCGCCGACGAACGGGTCGCCGCTCAAGGTGTGTACGCTGCAGATCAGCCGCGCGACCGTCGTCCCGCCGCTGCTCCACGGCAACACCCGAAACGTGCGCAGGTCGGGCACCAGCAGCATGTCGCTCTCGGCTACACGCGCAAAGCCGTCCAACGCCGAACCGTCGAAGTGCGCGCCCTGATCCAGGACACGCGGCAAGCGCGACGCCGGCACGGTCACGCTCTTTACTTCACCGGTAATGTCGGTAAACCACAAGTCGATGAAATCGACACTTTGGCTTTCGACGGTGCTGAGGATCGTGGACTTGTCAAACATCACCAATATGCCCTGACTGGCTCGATTATCGTAACGAGATTAGCTGTGCAATATCACTGCGCCAACGGTCCACTTGTCCGACCAGACCCGCCAACGCATTGTCAATTATCACCAAAGAACACTCATCTGTCAGTCACCGCCAGCAGCGGAATCTCGAGATACTCCAGCAGCGCCTGTACACCTAAGGGATAACTGCGCCATCCAAAGCCGGCAATCTGCCCGACGCACACCGGCGCGATCATCGACTGATGTCGGAACGCCTCGCGCGCGTGGACGTTCGAAAGATGCACCTCAACCGTAGGGAGCTGTACCGCGCTGATGGCGTCGCGCAGGGCTATGGAGGTGTGCGTATACGCGCCCGCGTTAATGATGACGCCGGCGGCCCACGTCCGCGCAACGTGCAACGCATCGACCAGTGCGCCTTCGTGGTTCGACTGTTTCGACTCGACGGACACGCCGTAACGCGCTGCCACCTCCCCGCATACACGATCGATGTCGGCAAGGGTCGTCGTGCCGTAGACCGACGGTTCGCGCACACCGAGCAGGTTCAAATTGGGGCCGTGAAGGACCAGGATCTTGCGGCTCATCGCATCAGCTCACTTTGTCCAATGCCTCAAGGACAGCGCTTCGCGGCACGTCCTCGACTACTGTAACATGCTGCGGGCCATGCATGAGCACGAAGCGCGAACGGCCTGCGCGCCATTTCTTGTCGGTCGCCATCGCATCCCACAGCGTATCAGCGGAGACATCGCCCAGTCGCGTCGGCAGCCCGACTTGACGCACCCACGCCTCGACCTGTTCAGGCAGACTCGTGTCACACATCCCGAGTCCTGCGGACAGGTGCGCAGCGGCGACCAGCCCGAGCCCGACCGCCTCGCCGTGGCGCCAGCCGTAGTGCGTCACCGTCTCGAGCGCGTGCGCAAACGTGTGGCCGAGGTTGAGATATGCGCGTACGCCCTTCTCGAACGGATCGGCCTCGACAATGTCGATTTTGACCTGCACGGCACGTCGGATCAGGTCCTCGGCGCGTGTCGATGTCCACAACGACGGATCGAGGATCGCCGGATCGCCGATCAAGCCGGCCTTGACGACTTCCGCCATGCCGCATCGCCACTCGACCTCCGGCAGCGTCGCGAGGAAGTCGGTATCGATCAGCACCACGGTTGGCTGTTTGAACGCGCCGACGAGGTTCTTGCCTTCGGGCAAATCGACTCCAACCTTGCCGCCAACGCTGCTGTCGACCATCGCCAGCAGCGACGTGGGCATCTGGATCAGGTCGACGCCGCGGTAGTAGGTCGCGGCCCCGAACCCTGCCGTGTCTCCAACAACGCCCCCGCCGAGTGCGAGGACCGCGCCGTGCCGATCCAACCCTGCCTGTACGTAGCCGTGGTAGAGCGCCTCGACGGTCGCCAGCGTCTTGTACTGCTCGCCGTCAGGCATCGTGACGAGACGCGCAGTCGGCAGCGCATCAAGGACGGTCTGCGCATGAAGCGGAGCGATGGTGGTGTTGGTCGTGACGGCCACACGCGGATGCGCACTGAACTCAGCGACGCGTCGCGCGACTCCGCGCTCTATCACGATCTGATAGTCGCCGTCCGGCGACCGGACGGTCAGGATGACTGCCACAGCGCGATGACCTCCTGTGCGGTGTCTTCAGGCGCACGTCCTGTCGTGTCGAGGTGGTGCGGAAGCTGTCGATAGATCGGCGTCCGCTGTTCGAGGAGCGCACGCCATGAAGCAGCCAACGGCCGCCCGCTGTTCCCAGCAAGTCGCGCCGCGATAGTGCCTGGCGATGCCCACAAACACACGATCAGCGCTG
The DNA here is from genome assembly GCA_016716525.1 of Candidatus Flexicrinis affinis. Classification (NCBI taxonomy): domain Bacteria; kingdom Bacillati; phylum Chloroflexota; class Anaerolineae; order Aggregatilineales; family Candidatus Flexifilaceae; genus Candidatus Flexicrinis; species Candidatus Flexicrinis affinis. Next base: position 889,543 of record JADJWE010000001.1, on the reverse strand, counting down.
TAGCTGCAAATGCCGCCCGGTTGCGCGGATCGACCAGCATGCCGCCACCGGTTGCGACCACAAGCCCATGCTGGGCGGCGAGTTCGACACAAACGTCGCGCTCCATCGCGCGAAACACGGCCTCGCCGTCCTCGGCGAAGATGGCCGGAATGGCGCGTCCGGCACGCGACTGAATCAACGTGTCGGTGTCGACGAACGACATGCGCAGTTCGTCAGCAACGAGTTTCCCGACTGTCGACTTGCCGGTACCCATGAATCCGGTCAACACGATATTCGCCGGCTTACTCATACCCGAAGCGCCACGGTCTCGCGTCCATCGGCAGATCCTCGATATGGCTGCGCCGCAGGCTGTCAAAGCGCGGGCGCATCTCTTCGATGCTGTCGCCGCCGAGCTTTTCGAGCAGTGCGTCCGCCAGCACGATCGAGAGCATCGCCTCGCCGATCGGCACGGCACGCGGCAGCGCGCAGAAATCGCTGCGCTCGTATTTCGTCGGCGTCGGCTCGCCGGTCGTCAGATCGACCGAGTCGAAACCGGCAAGCACCGTCGCGATTGGCTTCATCGCGACCCGCACAACGATCGGTTCGCCAGTGGTGATGCCGCCTTCCAGTCCTCCAGCGCGGTTTGTGCGCCGTATGAGCTGGCCGTCCACCGAATCGATCGCATCATGCGCACGCGTCCCTGGCATCCCGGCCTGCGCGAACGCGTCGCCGATCTCGGCGCCTTTCATGGCGTGAATACTGGTCATCGCGCCGACGATGCGGCCGTCCAGCTTTCGGTCGTGCTGTACGTGCGCCCCCAGCCCCGGCGGGACGTTGAGCGCGACGAGTTCCATCACCCCGCCCAGCGTATCCTTGTCGATCTTCGCCTGCCGGATCGCCTCGCGCATCTGCTCCGAGACGTCATCCACCGGGCACCGCACATCCGACTCCTCAGCCAAACGGAACCGTTCGGCATAGGTCAGATTGCCCGGAAGCTCGGCGCGAACGCCGCCGATCTGCGTCACGTAGCCGCCGACCACAATCCCAAACTCCGCGAGCAATTTACGGCAGATCGCGCCGACGGCAACGCGCATGGTCGTCTCTCGCGCGCTCGCACGCTCCAACGCAAGGCGCAGGTCGCGGTAGCCGTACTTGACCGCGCCGGTGAGGTCTGCATGGCCGGGGCGCGGGATGGTCATCGGCTCGATGTCTTTTTCTTTCCAGTTCTTGAAGTCGCGGTTTTCGACCAACAGGCCGATCGGCGCACCGGTTGTGAGTCCAGCCATCACCCCTGCCGTGATGCGCGCGTGATCCTTCTCGATCTGCATACGGCCGCCGCTGCCGTAACCCTGCTGCCGTCGCGCAAGCTGCACGTCGATATCGTCGCTGGTCAACGGGATGCCGGCCGGCATCCCGTCAAGGATAGCGGTCAGCATCGGGCCGTGGCTTTCGCCAGCGGTCAAAAAGCGGAGTACGCTCATCGGCGCGCGCCCTCGTCATTCCCGGAACGATTCACGTCATTCAATCCCAACTGCGCCCGCACCGCCTCGAACATGACGTCGACCGGCGCGGTGACTCCCGTCCAACGTTCAAAGGCCGCCGCGCCTTGATGGACCAGCATGCCCAGCCCGCCGACGCCACGGCCGCCGTGCGCTTCGGCTTGCTGCATCAAACGCGTGCGGGCCGGCTTATAGATCATATCGTAGACAATCACCTGCTCTGGAAATGGCACCGGGTCCGGCCACGGCGTCGCGTCGACCTCCGGCAGCATCCCAGCCGGCGTGCAGTTGACGATCACATCTGTCGGCTCGGCCGCAAGATCGGCGATGTCGACCGCTCGCGCCGAAAGCCGGATATTGCTCAAGGCAAGGTTGGCGACCATCATACGTGCTTTGTCGAGGCTGCGGCTCGCCACGCGCACGTCTGCGCCCGCGCCGCACAGTCCAACCACCGCCGATCGCGCGGCGCCGCCCGCCCCAAGCACGGTAACCCGCTTGCCTGAGACGTCAATGCCATGCGCCGCAAGGTCCATCAGAAACCCCAGTAGATCGGTATTGGTCGCGGTCATGTCGCGCAGGTCGATCGTGTTGACCGCCCCGACGGCACGCGCGACATCGTCAGGCGTCACGTACTTCATCGCCTCTTCTTTGTGCGGGATCGTCACGTTCAGCCCCACATATCCGTGCCGCTGTGGCTCGAGAATGCCTTCGCGCACGATGTCAGGCGGGATCGCCATCGCGTCGTACTCCCAGTCCATGCCCAGCGCCCTGAACGCTGCGTTGTGCATGGCGGGGCTGAGCGTTGTTGTCAGCGGCCAGCCGATGATTCCGACCTTAGTCGGCATGCCCACCTCCAGCCAACTCGACAATCGGAGCACCCAGCGCGGCCATGATCGTGGCAAAGCCGGGGAACGAATCGGCGGCGCACCCGGCATCCAGCACGACCGTCTCGCCGCTGGCGACTAGCGCAGCAACTGCGCAACTCATGGCAATCCGGTGGTCGTCGTGCGAGTCGACCGTCGCGCCCTGCAACGTCTGCGGCCCTGCAATTGAGAATCCGTCCTCGGTTTCCGTGATCTCTGCGCCGAATTTGCGAAGCTCCCCGCCATCACGGCGATCCGGTCGGTCTCTTTGACGCGCAGTTCCTGCGCATCTCGGACGGTGGTCGTGCCTTCGGCGCACAATGCGGCGACCATGAACACGGGGAATTCGTCGATCATCCGCACCACAACTTCGCCGCCCACGTCGACTGCGCGCAGGGGCGCGTGGCGCACGCGGATCGTGCCAACCGGTTCGCCCGCTTCGAGTCCGGTTTCTGTCACCGTGATGTCCGCGCCCATGTCCCGCAGCACGTCGATGATCCCGGTGCGCGTGTCGTTCAGGTTGACGCCCGTCAGGGTGATATCGCTGTCAGGCACAACTGCCGCCGCAACGATCGGGAAAGCGGCGCTGGACGCATCGCCCGGCACGGTCATGTCGAACGGGCGAAGCGCCCCGCCGCGCCGGATGCGCGACGTCATGCCATCGACCGTCAGATCAGCCCCCATCGCCGTCAACATGCGCTCGGTGTGGTCGCGGGCCGGCCCCGGCTGAGTCAGCACGGTGTCGCCCTCGGCAAACAGCCCGGCGAGAAGCACCGCGCTCTTGACCTGCGCTGACGCCATCGGCATGTCGTAATGGATGCCGTGCAGGGACGCGGGCTCAATGCGCAGCGGCGCGCGCCCGTCGTTGGACGTGATCCGCGCACCCATGCGGCTAAGCGGCTCGATGATGCGCTTCATCGGCCTGCGGCGAAGCTGTTCGCTGCCGTCGAGCACGCTGGCGAACGGCTGACCCGCCATGATGCCGGCCAACAGGCGAATCCCGGTGCCGGCGTTGACGAGGTTGAGCGGCCCGGCAGGTGGCTGCAGCGCCCCGCCGTAAATCGTCAGCGTGTTGAGGTCGTGACGCTCCACGCGCACACCCAATGCCTGAATCGTTGATAGCGACGCCTCGGTGTCCCCAGCGGCAAGCCACCCGCGCACGCTGCTTGTCCCGTCGGCCAATGCGCCGAACAGCACGGCCCGATGGCTGAGCGACTTGTCCCCGGGGACTGTCGTCGTCCCGGCTAACGCCGGCGACGGTCGCACGTTCCACTGCTTATCTCCGCGTGCCATGCGTCCTCTTCTCGTACGTTGCCGACCATTCCATGCGCGTCTCGCGCAGCGGCGTCAGAGCTTCCGTCAGTTGTTCCTCGTCCTGCGCGATCAACATCGTTTCCAACAGGCCCAACTGCACGCGGAACATCGCCAACAGCGTGGCGACCGCCTGCCGATTGGTGCTCAGAATGTCACTCATCATGCGAATATCGCTGCCCGCAAGGCGGGACGTATCGCGAAAGCCGCCAGCCGCAAGGTCCCATACTTCCGGGGTCTTTCCGGCGGCGTTGGCCACGGTCGCCACCAGCGACACACTCAGCAAATACGGCAGGTGGCTGATTGCCGCGACGACTTTGTCATGCCGGTCGGCGTCCATCTCGATCGCAATCGCGCCAACCGCCTCGACCAGATCCAGCGCCCGAATGCGTGCCGCAGGGGTGGTACGACGTGTCGAACACAGCACCCAAGGCCGGTTGACGTAGAGCGTCGCATCCGCGTTCTCGATGCCGCTGACTTCCTTGCCGGTCATCGGATGGCCGCCAACCGCCTGAATTCCAATCGGAATCCGGCCCATTACGTCGCAGATGTCACGCTTCGTGCTCCCAATGTCCATCAGCAAGGTGTTCGAGCGCAGGTACGAGCCGATTTGTCCGCTGACGAGGCGTGTGATGATCCGCACCGGTGCGCACATCAGCACCACGTCCGAGTCGCGCACACCTTCGCGCAGGTCGTCCGTGACGCGGTCGGTGATGCCGTTGTTCAGCGCGTATGCACGCGCAACCGGATCGACATCCACGCCCACGATCTGATCGGTAAAACCGCGCAGCGCCAGCGCCAGTGAAGCGCCCATCAGGCCCAGCCCAACAACGGTAAGCTGTTTCGATGCAAACCCCATGGGGTCATGCGCTCCGATCTACCGCGGCGGCCACCCGCCGCACGGCCTGCATCATCGCGGTGAACTGCGCCGGGGTCAGGCTCTGACGGCCATCCGACATCGCATTGGGCGGATCGAGATGCACTTCCACAATCAGCCCGTCTGCGCCTGCCGCAACCGCCGCCCTTGCGACCGGCTCAACGTATTCGCTCTTGCCGACCGCGTGGCTCGGGTCGGCGATCACGGGCAGATGTGTGAGATTCTTGAGGACAGGAATGGCGTTCAGGTCAAACGTGTTGCGCGTCGCCGTCTCGAACGTACGGATGCCCCGCTCGCAAAGCATCACCTGATGATTGCCGCCGGCCAGCACGTACTCCGCCGCCATGAGCAAGTCCTCGACCGTACTGCTCATCCCGCGCTTGAGCAGCACCGGCTTACGGCTGAGGCCAACGGCGTTCAGCAGCGTAAAGTTCTGCATGTTGCGCGCGCCCACTTGCAGCACGTCGGCGTACTGGCTGACCATTTCGACCAAGTGCGGGTCCATGACCTCGGTGACGACCGGCAGACCGGTCACTTCGCGCGCCTCGGCCAGCCACTGTAGACCGCGCTCGCCGTGGCCCTGAAAGCTGTACGGCGAAGTACGCGGCTTGAATGCGCCACCACGGAGCGCGGTCGCCCCTGCCTCTTTGACCGCACACGCAGTTTCGATAATCTGCTCACGCCCCTCGACCGAGCACGGCCCGGCGATCACCAGCACTTTGTCGCCGCCTACGCTGCTGCCGTTCAGCGGGAACTGCGTGGTCTCGGCATGAAACTGGCGGCTTGCCAGCGTATAGGCGACGCGCGTCGGCGTGACCTTTTCGACGCCGGTCATTTGCTCATAGACGGCAGGTGTCAGTGGTGTGGCGCTGTGGCCCACGACGGCGACGATCGTCTGCTGGCCCGACCACACATGCGGGGTGTATCCGTCTTGCTCAACCTGAGCGGCAACTGCCGCGACGTGTTCTGCCGAACTTTCGCCCGCCATCAAGATGATCATGATCGATCCCCTTCAGGGTCTATGCCTACGGTCTCGCTTTGCAGCGCCTGCCGGCGCTGCGTCAAGTCCGGCCTGAGCGCCTGTGCGCCGTGCAAATACACATGAACGATGTCATCGAGGCCCTTGCCGGTATTCCAGTGGATCAGAATGCGCACGGTACGCTCGGTCGCCCCCGGCACGCCCAATTCCTGCATCCCGAGCAGCGCGACTCGCGACCAACCGACCTTGCGGCCCGCCGGCGCCGGAAAACCGGCGTCGAGATCCGGTGTGGAGGTAAAGATCACACTGGCCACTTCGTCCTCGATGATTCCGTTCGCTTCGATCATTTCCGCCAACAGTTCGGCCGCGGCGTCTACGATCGCGTCTGCGCGATTCACCGCCACCGTCGTTGCGCCGCGCACGCCCCGCACCATCATGGAAACTTCCTCCAATGAGACATCGCCCAATCCCCTCCAACCAGCAAAAAAGGCGCAGAGCGTTGTGCTCTGCGCCTTTCATTTCCGGTGTACGTTCGCTTCTAGCGAGCCGTCCTCCGCGCAGCGGTCAACGCCGAACCTGCCCCTATGTGGCCCGTAAAGTAATAATAGGCGTAGGTGCGGCAGGATGCGTGCGACACGCGCGGATTCCCACAGGCGAACGATGGGCACAGAGCTTATCGCGGCGGATGGGGCGTGTCAATCAGTTGGGGCGGCCTCCTTCAAATTCCGTACACCTTGCACAAGTCCTTCGCTTACGGACGCGCGTCGTTGAGCGTTCTGGCGAGGTCGACAACCGCGTCCACGCCTTCCGGCGCCTTGCGGATGAGCGCACTTGCGACGATGTAGCCGTCGAGCAAGCCGTGCAGCGTGTGCACCTGCTCCGGCGTGCTGATGCCGAACCCGAGCACAAGCCGAGTCGATGTCCGTGCGCGGATACGTCCGATATAGTCGTTCAGCTCAGGCGGAAGTTCGGCGCGTGCGCCGGTGATGCCGGTCACGGTGACGACGTAGATGAACCCGCGCGCGGCCCCGGCAGCGGCGTCAATCCGTCCCTCGTTGCTGGTCGGCGCGAGGAAGAACGGCTGGGCAAGATCGTGCTCGCGCATACCCGTTAGCAGCGCCGCCTCTTCCGGCGGCAGGTCGGGGCAGATCAGCCCGTCAGCGCCGGCCTCGGCCAAGTCGTGCGCAAAGCGCGGGCCGTAAGCCAACACCGGATTGAGGTAGGTGAACAGCAGCATGGGTTGGTTAACGCCGCGCGCACGGAGATCACGGATGGCCTGAAGTCCCATCTCGATCGTCACGCCGTTCTCCAACGCGACTTGCGACGCGTGTTGAATGGTGGGACCGTCAGCCAGCGGGTCGCTGAACGGTACGCCAATCTCGAAACCGTCGACGCCCAGCGCCGCGATTCGGACGATCGTATCGATCGACTCCTCGAGCGTGGGATACCCAAGCATGACGAACGGAAGGAAAGCCGCGCGGCCTTCGCTGCTTGCGCGTTCGAACATCTCGTCAACGGCGGCGACTCCGGTGGCTTCGCGTGGTAGGGTAGTCATTCGGGTATCTCCAACGTGCCTGCGGCATAATCACGGAAGAAGCGGCGCAGCGGCTCGTGCTGCCAGAATGCCAGTTCCATCGACACGGCGGCATCGGCATCGAAGAGCGCCATCGCCTGCCCTTCGCCCAGCGTCAGGTCGGCCGGCGACACGGTCAGCCGCCCGACGTAGATATGGTTATGAACGACATGCGTATCCGGCGCGGTAACGTGCGGGCGCACCTGTGTTGTCCAGTAGACAAGTTTCGGGGCGTGCCAGCCCAACTCTTCGGCCACCTCGCGGTACACGGCCTGCTCGTGCGTCTCTCCCGCCTCTACCGCGCCGCCAAAGAACGTCCACATGCCGGCAAATGCCAACTCCGGTCTGTCGTCGCGCTTCTGCAGCAGCACGCGCCCTCCGGCATCGACGAACAAGGCTGACGCGGCATCGAGGACGACCACGTTACTCGATCTCCAAAGCGGACATGACAGTGTTCAAGTCTTTATCGCCGCGCCCGCTCAGGTTGACGAGGATGATGCTGCTGCGCGGCATCGACGACGCGCGCTTGATGGCCTCGGCCAACCCGTGCGCGCTCTCCAGCGCCGGGATGATGCCTTCGGTCCTGCTCAGAGTTTGCAGGGACGCGAGCGCTTCCTCGTCGGTCGCATAGGTGTAGAACGCGCGCTCGGTGTCGCGCAAGAAGGCGTGCTCCGGCCCGACCGAGGCGTAATCGAGGCCGGCAGAGATGCTGTGCGTGTTCAAGATCTGCCCCTGCGGGGACTGCATGACATATGAGCGCGTGCCTTGCAGCACACCGGGCCGTCCAATGACCGGGTCGGCGAAGCGCGCGGCATGCTGACCGCTCGAGATTCCGTACCCGCCGGCCTCGACGCCGATGAACTCGACGTCGTCGTCGCGAAAGGCGTGAAACAGGCCGATGGCGTTGCTGCCGCCGCCTACGCACGCGATACACACGTCAGGTAGCCTGCCTGCCATTTCGAGCATCTGCGCGCGCGCCTCATGTCCGATCACGCTTTGAAAGTCGCGGACGATCATCGGGTATGGATGTGGCCCAAGCGCCGACCCGAGCAAATAGAAGGTCGTCTGCACGTTGGTCACCCAATCGCGCAGCGCCTCGTTGATGGCGTCTTTGAGCGTCTTGGTGCCGCTTTCGACCGGAATGACCTCGGCCCCCAGCAGCTTCATGCGGAACACGTTGGGTTCCTGCCGTGCGATGTCGACGCTGCCCATGTAGACGTGACAATCGAGGCCAAGCAGCGCACTTACCGTGGCGCTGGCGACCCCGTGCTGACCGGCACCCGTCTCCGCGACCACGCGCTGCTTGCCCATTCGGCGCGCGAGCAAGGCCTGACCGAGCGCGTTGTTGATCTTGTGTGCGCCCGTATGCGCCAAGTCCTCGCGCTTCAGGTAGATTTGCGCGCCGCCCAACTGCTCGCTCAGCCGGCGCGCATAGGTCACCGGCGTGGGACGGCCGACGTACGTGCGCTGCAGCTCGGCCAGCTCCGCATGGAAGGCCGGATCGGCGATCGCCTCGGTGTACGCCGCAGTAAGCTCGTCCAATGCCGGGACCAGCGTCTCCGGCACGAAGCGACCGCCAAATTCGCCGTAGTAGCCGCGTTCGTCGGGCACGTCCGTCAGCCCGGTCTTGATGTACTGATCCATGGTCGCTTGCTCCTAACGCCTTGCTTGGTCTAGTGACTACGCCGCGCTGCGTGCCGCCGCGATGAATGCGGCCACCTTGTGCGCATCCTTGATCCCCGGTAGATCGCCTTCGACGCCGCTTGCCACGTCAACGCCCCACGGGTGAAACGCGCGAACGCGCTCCACAACGGTCGCCGGTGTCAAGCCGCCGGCCAACAGCAAACGCGGGGCCTTCCCGACCAGCCACCGTACGATCTCGTCCGCCGCCTGCTGCCCGGTCCCGCCATACTCCCCGCTTACGGACGCGTCGACCAGCAGCGACGGCATGTCTGGATCGTCAGGCATGACCGGCGCAAAGTACGAGTAATCCTCTTCGGCTTGCGCGAGCGTTGCCGGACGGATGCCCTTAAATGCGATCCCGCGCAGTTCGCGCAGTACCGAGTCGGACTCGTCGCCGGAAAGTTGAGCGTAGTCGAGGCCCACGACATCCATGACGCGCGAAATGTCGCTGACTACCGCATTGACGAACACGCCGACGAGGGCTGGGCACGTGTCGCCCAGATGCGACCGGAGCCGGTCGCAAAGCTCCGCCGCGGCCGCAGTTGCAATGTATCGCTTGGAGCGCGGCCAGAAATTGAACCCGATCATGTCGGCGCCGCTCCTCGCGGCAAACAGCGCGTCTTCCAACGTCGTAACCCCGCAAATCTTGACCTTCATGACGCCACCTCCGGGCGCTCTATACTGGCATACTGGCGCACGCTTGCGGGCCGGTCAGCGGCTTTGATAAGGCCTTCTCCGACGAGTACGGCATGCGCCCCTGCACGTGCCATACGCGCGACATCGTCGGGGCTCCGAATCGCGCTCTCCGCCACCAGCGTGACCCCGCCATCCAGTCGCGTGGCGAGGCGCTCTGTTATGGATAAATCCTCGCGGAACGTCTTGAGATCGCGGTTGTTGACCCCGACTACCCCGACGCCGATCCGCAGCGCGCGCTCCAGTTCGTGCTCATCGTGGACTTCGACAAGCGCGTCCATGCCGAGCGCGGCGATATGGGCCGACAGGTCACGAAGCTGGACATCTTCAAGCGCAGCGACGATGAGCAGTACGGCGCTCGCGCCGAGCGAACATGCCAGATCGACTTGCAGCGGGTCGATCACGAATTCCTTGAACAGCACCGGCAGGCTGACGGAAACGGCGACGTCGCGCACAAAGTCCGGACTGCCCATAAAGAACTCTGCGTCGGCCAGCACGGACACTGCCGACGCGCCGTTCCCTTCGTACTCGCGGGCGATGCGTACCGCATCGAAGTCTTCGATCAGCAGACCTTTCGACGGCGACGCGCGCTTGACCTCGGCGATGAGAGCGACCGTCGGCTTGTGCAGCGACGCCGCGAATGGCGGTGGCGCCGGCGCCAGTTCGGCAGCGTGACGAATGTCGGCCGCGCGGGGGCGCAGTGCGTCGATCTCGCCCACCTTGTGCGCAAGGATTCTGTCGAGCACCGAACCCGTCGCGACGAATTGCGTCATGCGGATACCGATCGCGAGAACTCAATCAATGCATCGAGCTTGCCCAACGCCGCGCCGCTGTCGATCGACTGTGTCGCCATCTCGACGCCATCGAGAATGTCGCTCACTTTGCCGGCCGCAACGAGCGCCGCCGCCGCATTGAGCAGCACGACCTCGCGCTTCGCATCGTGGATCTTGCCTGCGAGGACACCGCGAAGAATCTTGGCGTTTTCAGGCGCATCGCCACCCAGCAGTTCATTGATCGACGCAGCACGGAAACCGAGTTTGAGCGGGTCCAGCTCATACGAGTTGACCTCGCCGTCAACGAAGTGGCTCACGCGGTTCGGGCCGGTGGTGGTCAGTTCATCGACACCGCCGTATCCAGCAACCACCATCGCCGAGCGACTGCCCAACATACCGAGCACGGTCGCCAACAGTTCGGTCAAGTCGGGCGCAAACACGCCCATAAGCTGATTGCGTGCGCCGGCGGGGTTGGTCAGCGGGCCGAGCAGATTGAACATCGTGCGCAGGCCCATTTGCTTACGCGGCGCGACGACATAGCGCATCGCGGGATGCAGCTTGGGCGCGAACAAGAAGCCAATCCCCACCTCGTCGATTGCCTGACCGACCGCTTCCGGCGTGAGGTCGAGGCTGATGCCCAACTCGGCCAGCACGTCAGCGCTGCCGCACTTGCTGGACGCCGCGCGATTGCCGTGTTTGGCGACCGGCACGCCAGCCCCAGCAGCCACGAACGCCACCGTGGTGCTGATGTTGAACGTCCCGCTGCGGTCTCCGCCCGTGCCACAGGTATCGAGCAGTTCGAACTTGTTGTGACGGGTCGGCACGTACGACGCATTAGCGCGCATCGCTTGAGCGCTGCCGGTAATTTCGTCGTGCGTTTCGCCTTTCATGCGCATGCCCATCAAGTACGCGCCGATCTGCGCGTCGGTCGCCTCGCCTTGCATGATCTGGTCCATCACGGCCTCTGCATCGGCCACGCTCAAGTGGCCGAACCGGCCGATCACGTCGATCGCCCTCTGAATGTCCATCCTTTGACGTGTTTCCATTACTGTCCCCTCACCTTCTCCACGGTCGGTACCGCGGATTTTCCGACTGCCGCCCGTACGCGATCCATGACTCCCGCGGCGATCTCGCGCATCTTGACAGCACCGTCGGCCAGAATAGCGTCGATCTGCGCGGTGTCAGCCATCAATGCATCATACTTGGCACGCATCGGGCTGAGATACGCATTCAGCACCTCAAACAGCTCGGCCTTCATCTTGCCGTACGCCAACCCGCCGTTGAGGTACAGTGCACGCACCTCTGCCAGGCGTTCAGGCGCCGCGAAGTGCTTGTAGATCGCGTAAATGTTGTCCTGATCCGGGTCTTTCGGGTCTTCTGGCCGGCGCGAGTCGGTGACGATCCGCATGACCGTTTTGCGCAATTCGTCGGGCGGCGCGAACAGCGGGATCACGTTGCCGTAGCTCTTGCTCATCTTGCGTCCGTCAAGCCCGGTGATCGTCGCCACCTCCTCGCTGATCAGCCCATCCGGCAGCACCAGCGTGTCGCCGTAAACGGCGTTGAACGCAATCGCAATGTCGCGCGTGATCTCGATGTGCTGCTTCTGATCCTGCCCGACCGGCACCAGATCGGTGTCAGCGATCAGGATGTCGGCGGCCATCAATATCGGGTAGTTGTACAGACCCATGTTGATGCCGTCGTCGACAAGGCGGCCCGTCTCGGTGTTGGCGTCGGCCGCTGCTTTGTAGGCGTGGGCACGGTTCAGTAGACCCTTTGGTGCGTTGCACGCGAGAATCCACGTCAGTTCGAAGATCTCCGGAATATCGGATTGGCGGTAGAACACAACGTCATCGGGATCGAGCCCGCAGGCCAGCCACGTCGCGGCCAGCTCATGGTTCGCGTGGCGAAACTCCGCCGGGTCGCGCATCGTAGTCAGCGCGTGATAGTCCGCGAGGAAGTAGTGGGCCTTATACGTCTTGCTCAACTCCAGCGCGGGTTGGATCGCCCCGAGGTAGTTGCCGATATGGGGTGTGCCCGAGGGTTTGACCCCGGTCAGGCTGTTCTTGCGTTGTGTCACGTGCGCTCTCCTATGCCAGCACCGATGTAAGTTCGAGGAAGTTCTTGAGCATACGCGGCCCTTCAACCGTCAGTATGCTCTCGGGGTGAAACTGTACGCCGTACACGGGCAGTGTCTTATGCTGCATGCCCATGATCACGCCGTCGTCCGTACGCGCCGTGACCGCCAGACAGTCCGGCAGCGTGCGTTCGTCTACCACAAGGCTGTGATAGCGTGTCGCCGTGAACGGGTTCGGTAGGCCGGCGAACAAGCCCCGCCCGTTGTGGTGAATAGCGCTCGTCTTGCCATGCATCAGCTTCCCGGCGCGGTGGACGATCCCGCCGTATGCCTGCCCGATGCACTGATGCCCGAGGCAGACACCGAGCACGGGCCGGGACTCGCCAAACATGCGGATTGCCGCCAGCGATATGCCGCCGTCGTCCGGTGTCCCCGGCCCCGGCGAGATGACGATGTGGCTCGGATCAAGCTGTGCGATCTCGCCCAACGAAATCTCGTCGTTGCGCGCGACATGGATGTCCGCGCCCAGCTCGCCGAGGAACTGTACGAGGTTATAAGTGAAGCTGTCGTAGTTGTCGATGACGAGGATCATGAACCGTGGTCCTCCAGTTCCACTGCGATGCGACTTTCGAGTCCTTCAAGGTGCGAAATGTCGTTGGCGACCACGATTCGCCAACCCGTAGCGCTAGGTTCAATCGTCGTGACCGAGCTGTTGCCGAGGCGCGCGGACTCGGCGTCGAAGCCGGGAATCAGCCGGTAAAGCAATACGCGGATTGACACGGTGTGTGTCACAATCGCGATAGTCTCGACATCGCCCGCCGCGACAATCTCGTGGAATGCTTCTTCCATCCGGTCGCCGACATCCGTCAGCGTTTCGCCTTCGGGAATCCGGAACGTGTACCGATCATTGACGTAATGCTCGTACTGGTCGGGGAACCATGCGTGAACCTCCTCCAGTTTCATGCCCTGCCAGCGCCCGATGTTCCGTTCACGCAGGCGAGGATCGGGTATCGGCGTGACACCGCACGCTTGGCCGATGACTTCGGCGGTTTGGCGTGCCCGGCGCAGATCGCTGGTGTACAGCCGGGCGATCCCGATGTTGCGCATTAGCGTCGCGAGCTTCTCGACCTGCTGCTGCCCATGCGCGTTGATCGGCGTATCGAGCCAGCCCTGCCAACGTTCGGCGTGGTTCCAGTCGGTTTCGCCGGGACGGACAAAGATTACTCGCTTGAGTGTCATTGCAGGGTTCTCCTTGGCATTACATCAAGCCCCGTTCAGCAAATCGTATCGCCTCGGCAAGTGCCTTGCCCTTGTTTAGGGTCTCCTCGTATTCGCGCGCTGGGTCGCTGTCAGCCACAAGGCCTGCCCCGACTTGCAAGTGCACTTGGCTCCCCTGCATCAGCAGGCTGCGGATCGTAATGCATGTATCCATCGAGCCATCATAACTAAAATAGCCGACTGCGCCGCCGTAAGTGCCTCTGCGCGTGCCTTCCAGTTCCTCGATGATTTCCATCGCACGGACTTTGGGTGCGCCGCTGAGCGTCCCCGCAGGGAACACCGCGCGCAGCAGATCGAAAGCATCCGCGCCGGGCCGCACGCGCCCTTCCACCTGACTTACAATGTGCATCACATGGCTGTAGCGCTCGACCTCCATCATGCGCGTGACCTTGACGCTGCCGTACTCCGAGACGCGACCGATGTCGTTGCGCCCGAGATCGACCAACATGACGTGTTCAGCCAACTCCTTCGGATCCGCCATCAGCTCCTCGGCGTAGGCGTCATCCTCGGCCTCGGTGCGTCCACGCGGGCGTGTACCCGCAATCGGCCGTGTAGTGGCGATCCCGTCCTCGAGGCGCACCAACATTTCCGGCGACGCACCCATCAGCACGAAATCCGATCCGAAATCGAGCAGGAACATATAGGGCGATGGATTGGATGCCCGCAGCGCGCGGTAGATGGTGATGGGCGACGCGGCAGTCGTCTGGCTCAGTCGCTGCGACAATACGATCTGGAACGCGTCGCCCGCCGCGATGTACTCCTTTGCGGCGATTACACGCGCCTCGAACTCCTCTTGAGTCACGTTGGACACCGGCGGGGTCGAGGCCGCGTCTGTCAGCACCGGCACGTTTGGCACGGCCCGCCCAAGCGCGGCGACGATTTGGTCGATGCGGCGCACCGCGTCCTGATAGGCGGCCTCGGGGTTTCCACTATTGTGTGCGTTGGTCAGCACCATCAGGGTGCGTTTGGCATGGTCGAAGATGACCAACGTGTCCGGGATCATAAAGGCCAAATCGGGGACGTCGAGATCGTGTGCGGCCGTCTCCGGCAAGCGTTCGAAGTAGCGCACGGCATCGTAGCTGACGAAGCCGACTGCGCCGCCGACAAATCGCGGGAGGCCGGGCAGACGTATTGGCTTCACCGCCTCGAACTCGGCTTTAATCGCATGCAGCGGATCGGCGCCCGGTGCCAGCGGCGTCCGCGTCGCCTGGCCGCCTTCGACACGCGTCGCGACGCCGTTCTTGACGGTGATGACAACACGCGGGTTCACGCCGAGGAACGAATAGCGGCCGACCTGCTCCCCGCCTTCGACACTTTCGAGCAGGAACGCGGGCTGGCCGGCTTGCCTGAGTTTGAGGTAGACGGAAACCGGCGTTTCGAGATCGGCAAGCAGCCGGCGGTAGACCGGCAGCAGATCGCCTTGTTGGAACAGATCCAGCGCCTCATCTCGGCGCGGCACGATATCGGCACGCTCGCGGGTCAGGCTTGGTGCGAAAGCCATGTTCTGCGCCTCCATATTCAGCAAACAAAAAACCCCGTTCGCCATCAAGGACGAGACAGGGTTCCCGCGGTGCCACCTTGCTTCCCACGGGCTTAGCCGCAGGCGCTCTGCGATACGGGCCAGCTGATCGGCCGATATCGTGCGTCATGATAACGGGACGCTGCCGGAGAGCGCTACTAACCATAGTGTTCGCACTCACGACTCCTCGGGCCATTCCGCCTTGACGATCAGACCAGCTTCACACCAACCGCTGGTTCTCTGTGCTGTCGCTACAAGGCGTACTTGTCCGACTCGACGTCGTTGAAGATATCGCGTTGAAAGGTAGCATAGCGCGCTGGCCGGGCTTTGTCAACACGGCCAGCGCGCCGATCGTTTCTGCTAACTGCGCGCCTTGATGCTCTCCAGCAGCGCACGGCTTTCTTTGGTTGGCTGCAAGTTCATCGACGACGAGAGCACCTGCTCCATGACGTCGTACTGCTGCCGCGCCTCGTGGATCATGCCGAATTCAAGATACAGTCTAATCACGTCGCGGTGCACATCTTCGCGTTCCGGCGCTTCGCGCGCGGCCCGGGACAGGAACCCGAGCGCGCGGTTCATCTCGCCCTTGCGCAGGAAGATTCGGCCCATGCCCGTCAGCGCAACTGCGTACAACCGCCTCAGCTCGTCTCTACGGTCGTTCGCCCACGGTTGATTGACCGTCTGCAAGAACGGAGCACGGTACAGGTCGATCGCGCGCTGATACAGCATTTGCTCGCGGCGGTCGTCGGTAGCGACCAGCGCCTGCTGTACCGCTTCTTGAAACTCCTGAACATCGTAGTGGCGGACGAGTTTTTCGCTAGCAACGTAGAACCCGCTGGTGTACTGCGTGAGTTCATATTGCTTGCCGTCGTCAATTCGGTTCGTCACTCGCTCGTTGACCTTGCGCTTAGTGACGTGAAACACGTTGGTTGCGTCTTTCACGCTGAGATCCGGCCAGAACGCCTGAAAGATCTCGTCTCGGGTCACAAGCGGATGGTCGATGAGGAAGAAGGCCAGCGTACGCGGCAGCGTCCCTTCCCACGTCGTAACCGGCTTGCCATTCAGCAGAATGTTGCCACGGCCAAACGCGTAGCACTCGAGCTGCGGTCTTCCGTCCGAGTCGACCGTGAATGCCATTGCGCTCTTGCGGGTTTCGACGCCGATAACGACCGCTTCGCCGGACGCGACCATGTGATCCCACGGATGACGCGAGAGCATCCGCGCGCTGACTACGAGCTGGAGTTTTTCGGGCAGCGCGCTCACAAACGCCTGTGCCCAATGGTTGAACTCGTCGTCAAAGTCGATCTGATCGAGGTCGTCTAGATAGAGGATCGTTTCGGACTTGACCACTGTACCGAGGTCGGAGGCAAGCGCCTCACCGATATGCGCGGGTATCCGCTCAGACAAGGCAGCGGTGGTCTTCTTCCCGAATTTGTCGCCGAGGACAGAGCGGAACTCCTTGATCATTCCGTCGATCCAGTCCACCAAGTTTACCGTTTCGCCAGGGACACGATAGTACAATATGCCGTCCTTGGCTTGGTCGAGGTAACTGGAAAGAAATTGAGTCTTGAGGTTTGACCACGGATAGATCAGGACGACCTTCTTGCCCTGAGTACGTTGCAGAAATGCAGATAGCGAAAACGAGGATGCAGTAAGGTTCTTCATTTGAGACTCCCCCGGAGTGTTGGCGCCTTGAAACAATTTGCTAGTTGTCGCAATACCGATATTCTAGTTTGATTCTACGTTACCATCGTATGGCCTAGATGTGCAAATCCAAATTTTCATTCTGGTGTGCACGATGCAAGTCATTTCAAGTTCCCGTAGCCGTCAGCTCGTTCCTGCCTGTGATGAAGTGATGAATGCAGCATGAACGAATCATCGGTACATCGCAGTTACAACTACGTAATTGAGTTTAGCCTATGGATTGCGCTGAGTGCAACACATTGGTTACCAAGTCCTCAGCGAGATCACTGGGTATTCCTACTGATCCCAGCGACAATTCTAGTTGTCTACGACTTGATGCGTCATGGCCGCGCTGGAAAGCCTCTGTACGGCAGTCGATTAGCGCTCCCTGCGATTACCCTACTACTCTTATACGTGCTGAGCATGTATACGGCTCCATTTGCGACACGCGGCTGGATTCTGCTGTTTCGACCTGCAATCGGGATGTGGATGGTGCTGCGTATTCCACTGTGGTGGCAGGACCGCACAGCTCGAACCCTCATTAAATGGGCAATTGTCGGTGTGGTCCTAATCGTTTTCATGATGGGTTTCACAGCCATACAATGGACGGGCAAAGCTTCAGTATTCTCCAACATCACCGTCCTGTTCCCGCGCTGGCAGGACTTTCCGGCATGGCCGGGCGGCTTCAATCCGAATGAGTGGGCGGGCGCGGCGACGTGGATCGTACCCGCCCTATTCGCGCTGGTCCGGTACCGGATCGTGACTGGTTGGCATGCGGTAGTCACCGCCGCGATGTTCGCTGCCTTGGCAGCTCTTCTTTTTCTCTCGCAAAGCTTGTCAGGCATCGCTGGCGCGAGCGCAGGCGTCATGTTTGCGGTTGTTCCGCTGCGACGCATACGTTGGGCAGTCCTCGTCGCGGGCGCGGTGCTGTTAGTGGGCAACCTTGCCGTACTTCTGGCACCAGCAGCGAGCGCAGACGCGCTTGCCGCCGTATCGGGCCGGCCCAGTCGCAACAGTCTGGAGCACCGCGCGGTGATGTGGGAGCGCGCCAACCGGATGCTGACCGACCATCCGTGGACAGGAGTCGGAATTGCCCTCTACCGCAGCCTGCGCGCCGAGTACCCAACCCCCGGCTATGAGCACGTGCTGCTGCCACATCCGCACAACGAAGCGCTCCAGTTCGCGGCCGACCTCGGCATACCGGGGTTGATCGTGTTTGGTTGGATGGCGCTGTCGGTAGGTGTCACAGTGGGGTACGTCGTCGCGTCTGGAACGCGGCGGCAGGGTGCAGCCGCGAGGGCACTGTGTGCCGGGCTTCTGAGTCACGCCGTGTTCGGCCTGACTGACGCGATCCCGATTTGGGATCGGTTTGCGATTCTTGGTTGGGGGATGCTGGCGCTGCTGGCCGCAGTGGAGCGATCGGCTAGGGCACGCGAATCGTCGCCTGACTGAGATACAGCGCCACCTGCGAGACCACGTGAGCGTACATTGCGGTCTCCGTCTCTGCGAGGAAATCTTGGGAAATGTATCGCCACAGCGAGCTATGCATCCGACCGGGATCGTCAAGTAGCTGCCGCAGTTGGTCTGCCGTCCGCCCCGCCCTCGGCCCGAAGATGTCCAGCGTCAGGCTGCGCCCGCCGGGCAGCAGCTGTCCGGCGACTAGGTCGCGCCAGCGGATCAAGTCAGGATCGGGCAAGAACGGTGCCCACGCCCGCGGATGTGCCGAACTGAGCGCCTCACCCTGCCCTTTCGCGATGGCCTGTACATCGCGCTCGTCCATCACAATTAGAATGACGTGCAGCATCACCCAACGATGCTCGCGGTCAGACCAGTCGCGGTTGACGAAGTGCGGCCCAACCATCTGTCGCGACCAGATCTCGTCCATCGATAGGTGTCCGACGTATCCCGCGACGAACGCAGCGTGGGCGTCATCGTACGGTTCCCACAGCGACGGGTTGAGACGCATCATGGCTTCCCACGGCATCTCGTCCGTCATGTGCTGTGAATATTCGTAGAAGTGAGTGGCCGCACGAGGTGCGCCAGCTTCAATACGGGCATCTGCGGCAACACTGCCAAGCAAGAACGCAGGCAGCTCGCGGCGCAGCAGCGATCGTTGATCGGCGGCGAGTATCGGCTCTTCGAGGAG
Source organism: Candidatus Flexicrinis affinis (assembly GCA_016716525.1). Classification (NCBI taxonomy): domain Bacteria; kingdom Bacillati; phylum Chloroflexota; class Anaerolineae; order Aggregatilineales; family Candidatus Flexifilaceae; genus Candidatus Flexicrinis; species Candidatus Flexicrinis affinis. The sequence continues at coordinate 870,613 of JADJWE010000001.1, read as the reverse complement.
CCGCCGGGCTACGGCGAGATGGCTGAACGGCGTGGGCATCTGGCGATTGTATCACGCGAAGGCGGGCAGAAGCACCGTTTGCCCGTCGAGGGCCACCATCCAATTCGGCTGCCACCCGACACCGAACACCTCGAGATAGATGTCCTTCTTCAGTGGCGAGATGGGCGAGTCCTGCGTTTGCTCGACAGCTTGCGCCCAGCGCTCGCCGGCCTCGCGTAACGCACTTTCGTACTCGGCTTCCAGCTCGCCCATCTGCCGTTCGATGTCGTCAATCGAGAACTTGCTCTCGTTGAGCCGCTCGTCGGTCATCGTCCGGTAGCGCGATGCCCGGCTCATGCGCGACACAGTGTATGTCGTACGCCCGCGCATCAGGCTGAGCAGACTCTCGCCCACGGTGAACATTTCCTCACGCCGGCGTGCGGCGAGCTCGCGCTCCTCGGAACGCAGCTCGACGTGCTTGCGCCGCTTGCGCTCTTCGAGGCGATCCATTGCCGTTGCGAACTTCTGGTTGATCTTGTCGATTTCCTCGTCGCGTTTCTCGCGAGCTGCCTGTTTGACGCGCGCCTCGAATGCGCCGAGCGGCTCGTCCGGATCGGCATACACCTTCAATACCGGGTTCAGCCTGACGTTCAGCCGTGCCGTGCCGTACAACATATCGACGAAATCACGCTTGAGCTCGGTGAGGCGCTTGCTATCCGCCATTCCATTGGTGATCGGCAGGTAGTACGAGACTCCCTCCCACGGCTGGGACGCGAGCATTTCCATACGCACCGGTTCGGCGGCGAAGTTCTCCCACTGTACCAGGCCGGCGCGCTCAAGTTCTGGAACGAAGTACGCGAATGTCCGCGCGGTGTATACGTTGGCACGCTTGTCGGCAAAGCGCACCGACGCCTGCGCAGCCAGCACAGGACGATACACCAGCAGCGGCTGGCTGGTCATTTGCGCGCGTACGCCGTTCGCTTGATCGTAGTTGATGACAGCCTGCTGCGCGGCGATCGTCGCCGGGAAGAAATACTGCACGATTGCGGCCGGCAGCGGCGGCGGGGCGGGCAGCAACCCGTTCGACGGTTGGGCGCTTGACGGTGCAGGCCGAGCAGGTTTCGCGATTGGGACGGCCGCCTGTGCCGCGAACGCTCCGGGCGGCGGAGGCATTGACGAGCCGCCGGGCGGAGGTGCGAACCCGGGACGGGGTGGCGTTGCCCGCGGCGGCGGTGCAGGCGGAAGGGCTTCACGTTGGGGTCGCATCATAGCCATCACCTGCTGCCGCGTCAGCGGGCCGCGCAGATAACTCATCGCCCAGCGGCTGTGCACCATGACGCTTCCGTCGGTGTCGTGAACGTTGCGCATGACGAACACGCGCGGCGGAATCTCCGCGATCAGCTGTTCGACCTCGCGCATGTCCAGTCCGCCTTCGCTGAGCGCCTGCAAGCCCGAGCGCACGCGATCGCGGTCCTGATCGCTCTGCAGCCTTCCGATGAACCAAGTACCGGCGTTGGTCAATCCCTTGTAGTCGAGGTCGCCCGGATTCTGCGTCGAGAGGACGAGGCCAAGGCCGTACGCGCGCGCCTGCTTGAGCAGCGTCATTAGCGGCGATTTGGTCGGCGGATTGCGTGGATACGGCGGAAAGTAGCCGTACAGCTCGTCGATATACAGCAGGGCGCGGAGGGACGTCGTGCCGCTTTGCTGGCGCATCCAGCCGATCATGCTTTCCAGCAGCAGCGTCATAATGAACATGCGCTCGGCATCGGGCAAGTGCGCGAGGTAAAAGATGCTCACGCGCGGCCGGCCGTTCGGTTGATACAACAGACTTTGGATGTCGAGTGGCTCGCCGCTGGTCCACGATTTGAACGACGGCGCGGCAATGATGTTGTTCAGGGCCATCGCCAGCTTGGAGCGCTGTCGCTCGCTGATCGCCTGATCGACGGTCAGCGCACCGAGCATGGTGAACGGCGGGGTCTTGACCTGCGCGATCAGGTCGAGCATGGTCACGTCGCGGCCGGCCTGCCAGTTGTGCTCGAAGATGTTGGCGATCAAGACATGTTCGACATCCTTGACCGGCTCGGCAGTAACGCCGATCAGCGCGAGCAGCGCCGTGGTCACGGCGTTGATCTTCTCGCGCAGGAACTCTTCGTTGCCGGCCCAACCACCGCGTGGCGCGGCGAGCGACGCCACAATACTGATCGGTAGGCCCGCGTCGGAACCCGGTGTATAGATGCTGTAGCGGGCTGCCATCTTCAGCCAGCGCACCCGGTCAGGCACGATTCCCCAATCGGCAAGCCCTGCCTTCCAGCGCCTTGCTTCGTCGCTGGCGAACTGCTGCACGCTCATGTTGGCGCGCCTAGCATCGTCGACATTGATCCACGGCTCGAACTCGCTCGGGGATTGATCGGGGAACGCTAACAGCAGATTGGTGATGTCGCCCTTCGGGTCGATGATAATCGCGGGCAGGTCGTCGAGGATGGCCTCCTCGAGCATCGTGATGCACAAGCCTGTCTTGCCGCTTCCGGTCATCCCCAGCACAACCGCATGCGTCGTCAAATCGCGGCTGTCGTAATACACGACGTTGTCCGTCAAACGGCTGGACTGCGGGTCAAACTGTCGGCCGAGGTAGAACGTCGTCGGTGCTTCGATGAATTTCATCGGGCGGGCTCCATCTCAAGCGGCAATCATCACTCAAATGTTCTGATAGGGAGTATAGCACACCGCGCGCTGCGGTCACGACACGAGGTAGGGTACGAAGAAGACGACGATGTTCGCGACAATCTGTGCGATCCACGCAGCTGCCATGCCGTTTCGCGTTCGCACGTAGCCGTACATGATGTTGAGCAGCACGAGCATCAGCGTGATAATGACCGCGACCAATGGAAACGCTGCGATATCGAGCAGCGGCAGATACAGGATGAACGACCAGAACGCGCTCATGATGGCGACCATCCAAAATGCGCGCGAGCCGTGCAGAATTCCGCGGAAGAACAGCGTCTCGGCCAGTGGCATTACGAAGATCAGGAACGCCAGCAGTTCACCTGCCGTCATGGTCCCGAACATCCGCCTTACTGCTCCGCCGAGCAGTCCGCTGCCGAACAGCAGCACCGGCACGCCGATCAGCAGGCCAAACCCGACGCCCCACACGATATTTTCCGGGTGCTCGCGTCCGATCGGCTTGAGGTTTCCAAGCAGCCACGCCGTGACGCCGAACAATGCCAGCACGCCCCAGCTCAAGGTATAGCGCAAGGCGGGGTCGCCGGTTCCGATCAGCGGCGCAAGTCCAATACTGACGGCGAGCGCCAGCAGAAAGCCGAAGGTCGGATCGCCGGTCGTGCTGCGGTACTGGCGATATGCCGGTTCAGGCTCGGCCGTCGCGTCAGGTTGATCGTACGGCTCATCATACGGTTCGTCGTACGAGTCGTCGTAAGCGGGCTCAGGATAGGGATCCGGCGACGGGTCGTCGTACGGCGTCATGCCAGCAGTTCCTGCACGGCCCCGAGCGTTTGCTCGATGCGCTCAGGCGTAATCCAATAGTGGGTCACGGCACGGAAGGTGCGCTTGAATCCGGGATATGGGCGCATCCAGATGTTGTGGTCGCGCTGCAGCCGCGCGACGAACTCGTCCGGCGTTACCGGCGCGCTCTCAAGCAGGTCGAACATCACGAAATTCGTCTTGACGCGGCTGAGATCGACACGAATGTGCTGGATCGTGGACAAGCCGTGCGCAAGCGTGCGTGCATTCGCATGATCCTCTGGGATGCGGTCGATCATCTCGCGGATGGCGACCAGCCCAGCCGCAGCGATCACGCCGACCTGCCGCATGCCACCGCCGAGGATCTTACGCACGCGGCGCGCTTCGTCGATGAATGCGCGGTCGCCTACGATAATCGACCCCACCGGCGCGCACAGCCCTTTACTCAGGCAGAAGGTCATCGAATCGGCGTCGGCCACAAGCTCTTTGGCGCTAACGCCCAGCGCTGCCGCCGCATTGAAAATGCGCGCCCCGTCGATATGCAGCTTGAGCTTGTGTTCGCGCGCAATCTCGGCCACTGAGCGCGTAAATTCCACGCTGACCGGCATCCCGCCGACTGTGCCCTGCGTATTTTCCAGCGCGATCAACTTGGTGCGTGGAAAGTGTACGTTGTTGCCGCGCACCGCACGGCGGATGTCGTCAAGCGCCATCGTTCCGTCGGGATGTACCGGCACGGTGTGCGGGATAACACCCCCCAGTGCAGCGATGCCACCTGCTTCATAGACGATGGTGTGCGCTTTGTCACCGAGGATCACCTCGTCGCCACGCCCGCAGTGAACAAGCACGGATACGAGATTGCCCTGAGTGCCGCTGGACACGAACAGTCCGGCCTCTTTGCCACACAACGCGGCCGACTCGGCCTCGAGCGCATGAACGGTCGGGTCTTCGTCGTAGACATCGTCCCCAACGACCGCGTTGGCCATCGCCTCGCGCATCTTTCGGGTCGGATGACTGACCGTATCGCTGCGGAAATCAATCGTGTTCATGTACTCCCCTAGCCGTGTGGATGTCGTCTCGTCCGTGGTGATAGAGCCCCAATGATAAGCGAATCCGGCGTTCCATCAACCCGCACGGTGCGGTCTGGCATTCTCATGTCGCACCAAGTCAAGGCTGGTACGGTTGTGGCTTGCCATACCAAGTCACAGGAGAAACCAGATGCAAAACGGTATTGTCGATATCGAGCTTGTCTACTGTGCCCCATGCGGCTACCAAGACCGCGCTCTTGCTCTCATCCAAGAAGTCGTCAAGACACGCGAACTCGAGGTCCATATTCGATCGTTCCGCCTTGTGCCGAGCACCAAAGGCATCTTCGACGTCAGCGTCAACGGAGAAAAGGTGTTCAGCAAGCACGACATCGGCAGGCACGCCGAACCGGGCGAATGCCTGTCGCTAATTGACTCCAAGATCAAGGCGCTGGTCGGGCAATCCGAGACGCCGGCGTAAGCTCAGTCCGGGTGGGTCGTCGACGGGACTAGGTCAGCCATTCGTGCGTGACCGACCCGTAATGCAGGACGACCCGCTCTTCCACCATTTCAGACGAAGCCGTATCGAAATCCGAGTACGTTACGGACTGCACGTGCGCGTCGGAGTAAATCCATTTCCGCGTTGGCACGCCGTCGTCGATTGCGACGATCGCGACGGTGCGGGTCGGGGCCTTTCCGACTGCGTTCAGGGTCTCCTTGAGCCACTTGTTGAACGCGGAAGCCGGGTCGCGCTGCACCATCTTGGTAATCACCAAGGGCGTGTCCACGGTGGTCTTGAACAGAGTCAGCCCGGATACGCGAAACACTCCAGCAACCGGAGTGCCGTCCAGTTCAACCGCAAATTCGTTAGCAACCAAACTGTCGACGACTTGTTCGCTCATGCACGTGGCCCTTTCTTTGCGTTAGCCGGTTCGTCAGCGAGTATAACACTCCACGCGATTCCGTGCGCAAAACCGCACAACCGTTCGGTAAACTGGTATAATTCTGCCAGCGATCAGCCAACGCGGAGCACCCCGTGACCCTGACCAATCGAGACATTGCCGATCTGTTCGAGAGAATCTCCGATCTGCTGGAAATCAAGGGAGAGATCATCCACCGAGTCCTCAGCTACCGGCGCGCATCGGAAAGCATTCGCGAGGTCCCGCGCGACCTGCGAGCAATCGCGCGCGAAGGCGGCCTCACCGAAGTCCCCGGCATCGGCAAGACGTTGGCCGAGAAGATCGAAGAGCTGCTGGAAACCGGCAAGCTTGAGTTCTACGAGAAGCTCACCGCCGAAATCCCGGCGACGCTGGTCGACGTGATGCGCGTTAATGGCGTAGGTCCCAAGAAGGCCGCGATGTTCTGGAAAGAACGCGGGATCACCGACCTCGCCAGCCTCGAGAAGTCGGCGCGGTCGGGCCGCCTGCGCGACCTGCCCAAGATGGGCGAGAAGTCCGAGGCCAACATCATCGCCGGGATCGAGATGCTTTCGCGCCGTACCGGACGAACGCCGCTGGGCCAAGCGTATCCCGCTGCAGAGGCAATCCTCGACACGCTGCGAGGACTTCCGCAAGTTGTCGAAGGTGCGATCGCCGGCAGTATTCGACGCGGGCGCCCGACGATCGGCGACGTCGACTTGCTCGTCGCGGTGAAGTCCATGGACGATGCGCCGGCCGTGATGGAGGCGTTCGTCTCGCAGGAGCGCGTCGCTCGTATTCTCGGACAAGGTCCGACCAAGAGCTCGGTCGAGTTGGTCAATGGGCTGCAAGTCGACCTGCGCGTGTTGGAGAAGGAGCGTTGGGGGACGGCGCTCGCCTACTTCACCGGTAGCCAGCAGCACAACATTCGCATGCGCGAGCGCGCGCTAGAGCGCGGATTGAGCCTCAACGAGCACGCGTTCAGCCCGGTCGACGACAACCGGCAGATCATCGAAAGCGCGCCGAAAATTCTGTGCGCCACAGAGGAAGAAGTCTTCGCGCAGGTCGGATTGCCGTGGATCGCGCCCGAACTGCGCGAAGACGCCGGCGAAATCGACGCCGCCGAATCCAACACGCTGCCCGATCTCGTGACGTTGGACGCGCTGCAAGGCGACCTGCACATGCACACGACCTGGAGCGATGGCAGCGCATCAATTCGCGAGATGGCTGAAGCGGCTCTGGCCGCAGGTCGCAAGTACATCGTCATTACCGATCATTCGCGCGGTGCGGTCATCGCCAACGGGCTTTCAATTGAGCGTCTGCTGGCACAGCAGGCGGAAGTCCGCAAGGTCGACGCCGAGATGAACGGGCGCATCCGCGTGTTTCACGGCACCGAGATGGACATCCTTGCCGACGGATCGCTCGACTTCCCTGACGACGTATTGGAACAGCTCGACTTCGTTGTGGCTTCGCTGCATGTCAGCTTGCGGCAGCCTCGCGAGCAGATCACGCGGCGGCTTCTGAACGCGCTGGAAAACCCGCACGTCGACCTGATCGGGCATCCGCGCGGCCAACTGATCCCGGACCGTGAACCGGCTGACCTCGACATGGATGCCGTGTTCGAGGCCGCAGCGCGCAGCGGGACAGCGTTGGAAATCAACAGTAACCCTCAACGGCTCGACCTTGAAGCGCAGTACGCCCGCCGCGCGGTCGAAATGGGTATCAAGATTGCCATCGACACCGACGCGCACCGGACAACGGAACTGCACTATCTCCCGTACGGCGTATTGACGGCACGGCGAGGCTGGGTAGCCGCCAGCGATGTCCTGAATGCACTGTCCGCCGACGAGTTTCTCGCGTGGGCCAAGGGGCGCGGCCGCTAAATGCACGCACCGCCCTCACCCCGTCCGCCGGGCCTGATGCCGCCGCTTTGGTCGTGCGCGGCCGTGACGGCGATAACGCTTCTGTGTGTTGCTGGCGCGGTTGCCGCGTTCCTCGCGCTGGGCGGCCAAACGCCACCTGCAGCGCCGATCACGCTGGTCGTGCGCACAGCGCCACCCGAGCTGCTGCTTACGGCGCAGTCGGCGCCACTCGAAGCCGGCGCTCCTGTGCTGGTGGTCGAACAAACCCGCGCCAGCCAGCTTGCGATGATCGGCCCCACCCTGCCGCCGATCGTCTTTACGCCGACCCCGGAGCAAATCGCCATCGGCAAGACGATTCGAGTTGTCGACGTCGGCGATCAACAGCTTAACGTGCGCAGTCAGCCCGGAGTAGTCGACACGCAAATCCTTTTCCGCGCGCCGGAAGGTTCCTACTTCATCATCGGCGACGGCCCGTCACAAGCCGATGGCTTGACGTGGTGGCGCATCGACGATCCGTCTTCGGGCCGCAGCGGATGGGCGGCCTCCAACTATCTTGAACCCGCTACCCTGCCTTGAGGACTGGCCGATGAACGACGCCGAACGCGCCGCAGAACTCCGCAAGGAAATCAACGAGCACATCTACCGGTACTACATCCTCAACGCGCCGATTATTCCGGATGCCGAGTTTGATCGGCTGTATCACGAGCTGGTCGCGCTCGAGGCCGCCCATCCCGAGCTGATCACGCCCGACTCTCCGACTCAGCGTGCGGGCAGCGACTTGCAGGGCGACTTTCCCAAGCTCACCCACGCCGCGCCGATCCTGAGCCTGTCGAACTGCTTCACCGAGGACGAGATTCAGGAGTGGGAGCAGCGCAACCTCAGGCTGCTGCCGGCCGATACGCAGCTCGACTATACGCTTGAGCCCAAGCTCGACGGGTTGACCCTCGTCATCACGTACGAGAACGGCGTGCTGACGCGCGCTGCGACGCGTGGCAACGGCCTCGTCGGTGACGACGTGACGGCGAACGTCCGCACGATCCGCAGTATCCCACTGCGGATTCCAGCGAATCCCGCATCGCCGCGCGACGTGCCGTCTCGGCTGGTCGTGCGCGGCGAGGTAATGTTCCTCAAGCACGACTTCGCCACGCTGAACGAACGGCAGAAAGAGGCGGGTCTGCCGCTGTACGTCAACGCGCGCAACACGGCCTCCGGCACCCTAAAGCAGAAAGATTCCCGTATCACGGCAGGCAGACCGCTGACCGCGTTTATCTACGCCATCGTCGCTGCGGACCGTTATCCCACACGCACGCAGTGGGAAACGTTGGAATACCTGCGGGATATTGGCTTTACTATCCCACAGTCTTCCCAACACTTTCCCACACTTTCCGACATTATCCAGCAGATACCCACGTGGATATCCCGCAGAAACCAACTCGACTACGAGATCGACGGTTTGGTGATCAAGGTCAATGACCTGCGCATCGCGGCCGAGTTGGGCGTTGTGGGAAAAGACCCGCGCGGAGCGACGGCGTTCAAGTTCCCGTCTGAGGAGGCATCGACAACGCTTGTCGGCGTAACCCACAACGTCGGACGAACGGGAAAGCTCACGCCGACGGCCCAGCTTGAGCCGGTGTTCGTCGGCGGCGTCACGGTCGTCAACGCGACGCTGCACAACTACGACTTTGTGCGGAACCTCGATATCCGCATCGGAGACCGCGTCGTGATCAAGCGCAGCGGCGACGTCATCCCGTACGTCATCGGTCCAATCCTCGACGCGCGCACCGGTGACGAGACGCCGATCACGCCGCCCGACCGCTGCCCGCACTGCGACTCGCCAGTGGTTCAGCCGGAGGGCGCGGTCGATTACTACTGCACCAACCCGCAGTGCCCTGAGCGCGTGTTCCGGCAGGTGGAGTACTTCGTCTCACGCGGGGCGATGGATATCGAGGGAATGGGACCGCAGACGGTCAAGCTCTTCTTCGATCGCGGCTTGATCAAAGACGAAGCGGATGTGTTCGCGCTCACGGCAGAGGACCTGCAAGGGCTGGACGGCTTCGCAGAAAAGCGCATCGAGAATCTGCTCAAGTCAATTGATACAGCGAAAGGCCGGCCGCTGGCGCAGGTGTTGTCGTCACTCGGCATCGATGGCGTCGGCAGTACAGTCGCGGAATCGCTCGCTGCCCATTTCCATACGGTCGACGCGCTCGCCGCCGCCTCTCCCGATGTAGTTCAGGAAGTCGAAGGCATCGGACCGATCCTTGCCGCCAATATCGCGGCGTGGTTCAGCGATCCGCTGCACGCCCATCTCATCCAGCGGATGAAGGAGGCGGGCGTGCAGTTCGCGTCGGCCGCACCGGTGACGGAGTCGGACTCGCTGGCCGGGCTAACGTTCGTATTGACCGGTACCCTACCGACGTTGAGCCGCGAGCAAGCCGAGGCCATGATCAAGGCGCACGGCGGGAAGATCTCTGGCAGTGTGAGCAAGAAGACCAGCTACGTTCTTATGGGCGAGTCGCCGGGCAGCAAGGCCGACAAGGCGCGGCAGCTTGGCGTGCCGATCATTGACGAGGCGAGACTCAAGCAGATGGTTGCGGGCTAGGCGCCGCTCCTGCCGCAGACGTAATCTCGCCGCCGAATCGGGCGAAACGCGCCGCCACATCCGCGTTCAGCGCAATGTGGTCGATGATCCATGTCGCCCACGGCTTGGAGTCGTTCCAGCGCGATGGCGAGGCCGTCGGGACGCGCAAACCGTCGACCGTGCCCCACGCGCTGACGGAGTTGTGCCAGTGCCACCGTTCAGTGTGTTCTTCCGCCTGATAACGCATCGTCTCGACGTCAGTCATCAAGCCGGTATTGGGGTCAAATCGTACGGTAAACGCCTCGACGTCATCCAGACCGGGCAGCATCAGACGGGCGGATGTCTCGTCGATCGGGACCCACTGGACGCGAGAGTCGGTCAGGACGATGGAAGGCAGCCACGCGAGCGCTTCCGCCCAGTACCCTTGTATTCCGGCACGGTTCGTCTTCGGTTGGTCGTCAACGCTCCCGAGTAGCGACAAGTGAAGCGTTACATGACCCTCGAGGTTCCGTTCGTGGATGCGCAGAATTGGTCGGGTAAACCAAGTGACATGAATCTCGTGATAGTGACTGCTGCGCCGGACATCATAGTAGAACCGGAAGCGGGTTGGCATTGGCAGCCCAAATGGCGAAAGACGGGCGTGCCCGGTAATCATCGCGGTGTCAAAGACCGGAATGCTCTCGCCAAACAGGATGCGCGCGTATCGTTCGACCGGAGACGGTAGTCCGGCCGGGATCGGCACGCGGCGCGGATCCGCGCCTGCGGTAGGGAGCTCGAACGGTGGCGAAGGGACTTGCAGACCCAGCCAACCGATTGCGAGGAGTAGTGCCAATGCTCCAAGCAGTAGGAGAAGAATCTGCAGAATCATCGCGTGTCCTTTCAACAATGACCAACTGGGACGCGACACTGTCACCATTGCTCAGGGTATGACGGCGGCAGCAGACCAGCCAGTGTAGTCCGGCACCGCCTATGCGTGATCATTGTCACAGGACGCAAGGCGATCCATCGTGAGACACTGTACGTCACATCGCGGCAGCGGTCTGCCCGACCTTCAGGACAAGGGCGTTCAGCGCCGGTGTGCCGTTACTAAACCGTGTCTTGCAGGTCTTGCCGGCAAGCAGTACCGTTGGTTCGATTCTCGAAGCAGGTCATCTTGAGGCCCCTTGGAAACACTCTTGATTTATACCGTCATCGGCTTCGTTTGCCAGTTGATCGACGGCAGCCTCGGCATGGGTTACAAGACGACATCGACCACGCTGCTGCTGAGCGCGGGCTTGCCCCCTGTGGCGGCTAGCGCGGCTACGCATACCGCGGGGATATTCACCAGCGCGGCATCGGGCTACGCCCACTATCGCATCGGCAACGTGAATAAGCGCCTGCTCTTTCGTCTGTCGGTCGCCGGTATCCTCGGCGGCGTGATCGGAGCGGCATTGCTTTCGAACATCCCGGCCGACGTCATCAAGCCCGTCGTTGCGGTCTATTTGGCCGCCCTCGGCAGCCTCATCATCTACCGGTCGCTCGGGTCCACGTCGTTGATTTGGCGACGGACCTCAACGCCCATTCTCGGCTCGGCCGGCGGATTCCTCGACTCGATCGGCGGCGGTGGGTGGGGCCCCATCGTCACCGGAACACTGGTCGTCAACGGCAACAATCCGCGCAAAGTCATCGGCACCGTAAGTATTGCCGAGTTCTTCGTGACGCTGGCGCAGGCGGCAACGTTTGCGACGGTGGCGCATACGCTCGACTGGACGCCCGTACTCGGGCTCATCTTGGGTGGCGTGCCGGCGGCTCCGCTCGCTGCCTTGCTGTGCAAACGCCTCCCGGTGCGCCGCATGATGCTGCTGGTCGGCCTTCTCATCCTCGTGCTCAGCGTGCGAACGCTGATCCTCGCATTCGGAGCATAACGTGAACCAAATCACTCTGGTCGCCGGGCGTGAAAAGCCCGTCCGCAATCAGCATCCGTGGGTGTTCAGCGGCGCCATCGCCGACATCGCCGGCGATCCTCAGTCCGGGGACATCGTAGACGTGCAATCCAGCGCAAAAGAGTGGCTGGCGCGTGGGTACTACAACCCGAAGTCGCAGATCGCCGTGCGCCTGCTGACGTGGCGCGACGAGCCGATCGACGACTCATGGTGGCACGCCCAACTGCAGCGGGCGGTCACCGCGCGCAGTCATCGCCCGCAGCGCGGGCCGCGGGCCGTATACCGGCTCGTCAACGCGGAGAACGACTACCTGCCGGGCCTGATCGTCGACCGCTACGGCGACTGGCTCGTCCTGCAGGCGCTGACGCTCGGCATCGACCAGCGCAAGGCCGAGCTGGCCGAGCATCTAGCACACCTCACGCATGCCCGCGGCGTATTCGAGCGCTCGGATGTCGATGTCCGCAAGCTCGAAGGGCTTCGCCCGTCGGTCGGTGTGCTGTGGGGCGAAGCGCCCCCTGAACACATCGAGATTCAGGAAAACGCGCGTTTACTTGTGGATGTGCGCCACGGGCACAAAACCGGCCACTACCTTGATCAAGCACCCAACCGCGGCCTGCTGTACACATTGATCGAGCGTATCAAGCCGGCGCGTGTACTCAACGTGTTCAGCTACACCGGTGGATTCGGCGTTCACGCGGCACTGGCTGGCGCCGAGGTCGTCAACGTCGACTCGTCGTCCGACGCGCTGGCGCTGGCGAGGTCGAACTTCGAGCTCAACCAGAGCGAAGGCGAATTGATCGAGGCCGACGCGTTCTCGTACTTGCGCGAGGCGCATCAGGCTGGCGAACAGTTCGATGTCGTCGTGCTCGACCCGCCCAAATTTGCGCAGAATAAGCAGCAGGTCGACAAGGCCGCGCGCGGGTACAAAGACATCAATCTGAGCGCGTTCCGGATCATCAAGCCGGGCGGTTACCTGATGACGTTCTCGTGCTCGGGGGCCATAAGCGAGGACCTATTCCAGAAGATCGTGTTCGGCGCGCTGGCCGACGCGGGCCGGCAGGCGCAAATCCTGCGCCACCTCGGCCCCGGCGAAGATCACCCCGTCGCCCTGACCTTTCCGGAAGGCGCGTATCTAAAGGGATTGCTGCTCCGGGTGTACTAGCCGGCCGCGCGAACGAGGCGCTGCCGTTCATCAAAATGCGCGAAATGCTATGGCTCGGCAGCGAGTTTCCATCTCCCGCCTAGTCGTCTATTGGCGCACGTGTTATCCTGATGCGCCGTAATCCTGTCGTACACCCACTCGGAACTTACCCATGATGAAGACGCACACCTGCGGAGAACTGCGCGAATCGCACATCGGTCAAACCGTTACGTTGGCGGGCTGGGTCAATCGTCGCCGCGATCAGGGCGGGTTGATCTTCATCGATCTGCGCGACCGCTGGGGACTGGTGCAAATCGTGGCCGACGAAGAAACGACGCCGGAAGCACACGCGGTGTGCCATCAGGCGCGCATGGAGTTTGTGCTGCAGGTCCACGGCACCGTCCGCCGCCGCCCCGAGGGCACCGACAACCCCGAAATGTCCACCGGCACGATCGATATCGTGGCTGACCGGGTCGAAATCCTCAATGCGTCGAAGGTGCCTCCGTTCCTCATCAATCGTGACGAGAACATCGACGAACTGCGCCGTATGCAGTATCGCTACCTCGACCTGCGCCGCCCCAACATGCAGCAGAACATGGTGCTTCGCCACCGCACGGTGAAGTTCCTGCGCGACTTCTTGGACGGTCAAGGGTTCATCGAAATCGAAACGCCGATCCTGTTCAAGACCACGCCCGAAGGCGCGCGCGACTTCCTCGTGCCAAGCCGTCTGCAGCCCGGCAAGTTCTATGCCCTGCCGCAATCCCCGCAGCAGCTCAAGCAGCTTCTAATGGTGGCTGGCTACGAGAAGTACTTTCAGGTCGCGCGCTGCTTCCGCGACGAAGACCTGCGCGGCGACCGTCAGCCGGAGTTCACGCAGCTCGACATGGAGCTAAGTTTCGTCGAACGCGAGGACGTCATACAGATCATGGAGGCGATGGTGATCGCGCTGTGCGATAGCGTCGTCCCGCACATGCCGCTCAAGTACCGGCCCCTGCGCCGCCTGACGTATACCGAAGCAATGGAAACCTACGGGTCGGACAAGCCCGACCTGCGTTATGACCTCGAAGCGGTCGACGTGACCGACATCGCCGGGCAAAGCGCATTCCCGATTTTTCAGCAGAACGCCGAAGCCGGTAAGCCGATCAAGGTCGTACGCGGACCGGGGCTGCACGTGCGGCGCGACGACCCGACGCAGATTCTGAGCGGCGAGGGTCTCAAGCGCCAGATGAAGGAGCTCGAGGACCTTGTGCGCACGATCGGCGCGAAGGGCTTGGCGTACATGGCGCTTCCGCTTGACGAGACCGGTGAAGTCAAAGGCCCGATCGGCAAGTACTTCACCGTTGAGCAGAAACTGGCGCTGTTCGAGCGCACCGGCGCGCAGCCCGGCGACATCCTGATGTTCCTTTCTGACAAGCGCGAGACGGTGTGGGCGGCTGTAGACAAGCTGCGACGCTCGCTGGCCGAAACGCTCGAACTGGCCGATCCCAAGCAGCTCGCCTTTGCGTGGATCATCGACTTCCCGATGTTCTACTGGGACGAAGAACATCAGCGGTGGGACCCCTCCCAGCACATGTTCACCATGCCCATGCCGGAAGACATCCCGCTACTCGACACCGACCCGGGCAAGGCGCGCGGGTCGCAGTACGACCTGATCTGCAACGGTTACGAGATCGGGGGCGGCAGCATCCGTATCCACGACCGCGCATTGCAGGAGAAGATGTTCCCGCTGATCGGGCAGACAATGGAGCACGCGCGCGAGCAGTTCGGGCACATGCTCGAAGCGTTCGAGTACGGCGTTCCGCCACATGGCGGCATGGCGTGGGGCGTCGATCGGCTGGTCATGCTGTTCGCGCAGGTCGACAACATCCGCGAAGTCACGGCGTTCCCGAAGACGCAGTCCGGCCTCGACGTCATGGCACACGCCCCGTCGCCGGCCGAACCGGGCCAGTTGGAGGAGCTGTTCATCCGCCTTGCGCCGCTGCCCGAGAAGGGTGAGGCCACTGCGCCTTAAGGTCGGCAATTATCCCCCGTACTCCATATTGTTGCGGGGGCGGGATTCTGGTATAACTGCGGTATCCTGCGATGTGCGTGATGTCATATCGCGTTTGGGCCAACACCCACAAAACGGGAGGCTCATTTCACTGGCAAGCGTGATAGGCCTGCGTGGCCAAGACGCGACCCGGGGGAAAGCTTCCCACCTGCACATGCAGGTTCAAACAGAGTGGCACACGGCATTGCGGGGTTCTGAATAAAGACGGCACGGGGCATTATCCCGTGCCGTTTGCGTTCTTGTGACTGCCTACTGGTTGTAGGTCGTACCGAAGACCTGTGCCATCAACCCGCCGAGGCGTGCCCGATTCGGGATCAGCACGGCAGCGCCGCTGGCTGTCGTATAGTTGCTGAGATAGGAGAAGTCGATCACGCCGCGGTTGATGTTCTCCAACGACAGATCCTTGATGTACAGCCCGAGTTGGATGAGCTGTTCGAGCGACATATCGGTATAGAAGTTGTCGCGTACGGCCGTCCACAACTGACCGGCATTGGCGAGCAGCAGCGGAATCATCTCCGGGCTGGTCGCCTTGTCCTTGACGGCGAGGATCACTTGCTGCTGGCGCTCGGCGCGCTTGATGTCGCTGTCGCCGTGGCGGGTGCGCGCGTACTTCAGCGCTGTGATGCCGTCTAGCACATGATGACCTGCACGCAGGAAGAACGGATCGTAGCCGTAGTTCATGTTCGGATACAGCGGATCGTTGATCGTATAGGCCAGATCGACCTCAATACCCCCCAAGGCATCGACAATCGTGACGAAGGCGTTGAAGTCGACGACCACGTAATGATTGACGCGGATACCGAGATTGTACTGAACGGTCTCCATCGCTAAGCGCGGGCCGTATCCCACCTGCCGCAGTTCGCCGAGCACCATCGGCTCGTTGATGCGGCGCGCTCCGTAGCCCGGCACTTCGACATACATATCGCGTGGAATGCTCAACATGCCGGCGTTGCCCGTCTGCGGGTCAAGGCTGAGCAAGATCATCGTGTCGGTGCGGAAGCTCAGGCCGCGCTCGCCCGGGCGGCGGTCAATACCCATCAGCAGAACGGTAAGACGAGATTGGCCGTCCCACGGTTCGAGAATGACGCGCGTGCCGTCCTCGAACGTGATGGCCTGTCCCATCGCCAGCAGACCACCATCGTTGAAAAATGTGATAGGGGTCGGCAACGCCGCGATGATAGGCGACTCGCTTGTCGGTACGATCGCAGGCGTCGAACGCGCCGTGCGAACCAGCACGACCATCGCGAGGCTCACGACGACTGCCACGCCAAACAGTGCCGCACCGATCACCAACCATGCCCATTCGCCGCCCGGCTTGCGGGCATACGCTTGACGATGGAAGGCACGCTGGCGCGCGCTGTTCGGCCGGGGAACTGGCGGCGGAAGCGGCAGGTTGACGCGCGGCGTGCTCGGCTGGGTCGGCATCGGACCCACCCCGGCACCAACTACACGGTCGGCGCGTGGCAGGCGAATCACCTCCGGCGCGTGGGGGACAATGTCAGATTTGATGGTCTGACCCGCGTCTGTAGAGATGACGGTGCGACCGCTGACCAGCGTGTCTTCTGGCGATGGCTGGCGTTCTGGATTCGGTGGTTTCGACGTCATGATTTACCCATGCTTGGCGATGGCCGAGCGAGTGAGTACACTACGGTCATCTAAGGGAGAGTATAGGTTGAGCGAAAAATCGCGTCAATGGCGCTTAATCTATGATGAGCCCGCGTCTGGTATGCGCAATATGGCTGTAGACGAGGCAATCCTCGAGGCCGTAGGGCGCGGCGATCAACCGCCAACGTTGCGGCTCTACGCGTGGAGTCCCGCGTGCTTGTCGCTCGGAATCGGGCAGAAGGCGACCGATGCGGATCACAGCCGGATCGTGTTACAAGGTTGGAATATCGTGCGCCGCCCGACCGGGGGGCGTGCCATCCTCCACACGGACGAACTGACCTACAGCGTATCGGTACCATCGGACCATCCGTGGTCGGCGCTCGACATCGTCACCAGCTACTGCCAGATCAGCGCCGCGCTGATGCGCGCAGTCGAGTCATTGGGAGCAGACCCGCACGCCGAGCGCCGCGGAGAACCTTCGCCCGCCAAACCCGGGCCAGTGTGCTTCGAAGTCCCGTCACACTATGAGATCACCGTCGAGGGCCGCAAGCTGATCGGCAGCGCGCAGGTCCGGCGGCGGCACGGACTGCTGCAGCATGGCAGCCTGCCACTCACGGGAGACCTTGCCCGCATCTGTGATGCCCTGGCCTACCCTGACGATGAGACGCGTGAGGCCGCGCGGATTCAGGTGCGCCGGCGCGCCGTAACGCTGTCCGAAGCACTGGGCCGAAACGTGACGTGGCAGCAGTCGGCAGACGCGATCGCCGCGGCATTTGCGTCAGCGTTCGATATTGCGTTCAGTCCGTCGGTCATCAGCCGTGACGAGCGCACACGCGCCGACCTACTCGAGCACGACAAGTATGGCACAATCTCTGCGCGGCAGGCGGTGTGACATGAACGATCGCCAACTGCCGCTGTTTCAGAACTTCCCGACCCGTGCCGAGGACATCACAGCGCAAACACCGTTCAACGCAACGTGGGAATTGTTTGCCGATCACCTGACAGTAGAGGGCAAGTCCGACCACACCGTCGTAGCCTTCACCGCCGATCTCGATCTGATCGGCCAGCATCTCGGCAAAGGGACGCCGGTCGGAACGATCACCACACGCGATCTCGAAGGGTTCTTGAACTGGCTCGAGTTTGGCCGCGGCGTACCGTGCAGCCGCAAGAGTTACGCGCGCAGGGTGACGACGCTCAAGGTGTACTTCCGTTGGCTGCACGACCTGAAAGCGATCCGTTTCGATCCGGCCAAAGAGATTCTACAGCGCAGCGGGCCGGCGCCTTTGTCGGACGTGTTGACGCAGCAGCAGCTTGCCGACTGTATGCGCGAATCGCGCATGTTCACGTTCCGGCGCGGCAAAGAGCCGGATACGCGGCCCGAAATGCTTCTAACTCTCCTGCTGGAGACCGGCATCAAGAAGGGCGAAGCCATGAAGCTGACCCCCGTGCACGTCCTGCGCGACAACCCCGCCGCCCCTGAGCTTGAGGTCCGTTTCAAGGTGCGCAACGTGTTCAAGGAGCGCAAGATCCCGGTGTCGTCGCGCTGGTTGGGGCTGTATGACGCGTACATGTCCCAGTACCATCCCTCGCAGGTCATCTTTGACTGCACGGCCCGCAACCTCGAATACGTGCTTGCGGCTGTCGGGGATCGCGCCGGACTGAAGTTTAAGCTTTCGTTCGAGATTTGCCGCTGGACGTGCGCGCTCAACGATCTGCGTGCCGGTATGCCCGAGTCGGAAATCCGGCAGAAGCTCGGCTTGAGCGACATCAGCTGGTATGAGACGGGACAGAAGCTGAAGACACTGAGTCAGAAGCTCGACGAAGGACGCGCATGAGACACTTGTTTTCCCTTGAGTTCACTTTCAGCAAACGCCTGCTCGGGCTGACGCTGGTTGCCGTCGGCTTGCTTGGAAACGGGGCGCTCATCGCGTATGACATCATCCGCCAGTCCGACCAAGGGATCGGTCCGGCACAGCGCGTGGGCATGATCGCCTTGGGCGTCGGCGCGGTGCTCGGCCTGACATTGATTCCGCTTGGCCGCGCAAAGGCCTAAGCGTCAATGACCCGGATTCTTCGGTCGACCCATTGGGTCTTGATCGGCGCAGCGCTCGTGGTGATGGCATTCCATCTGGCGGTATATGTCGTCTACGCCAACAACCTCATCAATTTCCCGTTCGACTACGATCAGGGTGAAGGTTTCGAGCTCTACGACACGATCCTGATGTCGCAGGGCCAATCACCGTATCGGGATGTCGAGCCGTATCCGTTCTACTCCAGCAACTATCCGCCCGTGTTTCACGTCATGGCGATCCCGTTCGCGTGGGCGTTCGGGCCGCAGTACTGGTATGGTCGCCTGCTCGGGTTCCTCGGTACGCTGGTTACGGCCGCTGCAATCGCCTACGCGATTTACCGTGACGGCGTGCGGCGCACAGGTCGCGGCCGAGTCGTGATTGCGCTGTTGGCCGGCCTCGCGTTTCTCGCGTCCAACATCACGTATCGGCAGGGACCGCTGCTGCGCCAGCACATGACGATGGTGATGTTTGAGGCGCTGGCGGTCGTGCTGCTGACCAGCGCCGAGCACCTTGTCTTCAGCCGCCGGCGAAGGCTCTTGACGGCAGCGGGATTCGGGATGCTGATTCTCGCCGGATATACCAAGCAGCTTGCGGCTTATAGCGCGATCGCGGTACTGGTATGGCTCTTCCTGCGCAACCCGCGCCGCGCAATTGCGTGGGGCGTCGTGTTCGGGGCTGTCGGCGCGGCCGTGTTCGCCGGCCTGTACGTCGTCACAGGCGGCGAATGGTGGCGACAAGCGATCGTCGCCAACGTCAACAGCACGTTCTGGCCGCAGGTCGAGGGGCTGTTTCGATTATGGTTCGCGCTGCACGGCTTCCTGATCGTGCCTGCTGCCGTCCTGATTGTCTACGAAATCTACTTCGACCGCATTTCGCTCTACGCCGTGTGGTTCGTGATTGCCGTCACGCTGGGCGGGTTCTCGTCGGGGACATGGGGCGGTGGCGACAGCTACTTCGCGACGTCGGTCGCCGCGCTGTGTATCCTGAGCGGTATCCTGTTCAGCCGCTGGTTGTCGGGCGATCTGAAGCTGCCGCTCAACTATTTGTCCCGCATTCTAAACGTATTCCGCCCGCTCGCGCCCGCAATAACGGCGTCGGCGCTGATCGTGGTGCCGCTGCTGTTTGTCGGCTACGGGCGAGCCGTGCTCAAGATGCCGACGATCGGGCCGGTCTTTTCCGACCTTGCGGCGTGGTGGGGCATCGAACCTAACGCGCTCAACGGGTTCTACGACTCCGCGGGCCGGATTGCTGGCGGGTACTCCGACATCGGGCATCTCGTTACCGCGCAAGATCACGAAAACGCCGAGCGTATCGCCGCGATCGTGCGCGAGTCGGAACTGCCGGTGCTGAGCGAGGAGGCGGGGTTCAGCTTCCGCGCGGGACGCGATGTCGTGTCGAATCCCACCCAACTGCTGAACATCTGGCTGCGCGGTCAGTACGACGGGACCGAGCTCATCCGGATGATCCACCGCCAGCAGTTCGGAGCGATCATCCTGCGCGCCCAGTTCTATCCGGTACCGGTTCTGCAAGCCATCGATCACACCTACCGGACGACCGAAGTCATCCCGATGAACGGGTTCGAGTACATCATCAAGCGCCCGGTCGCCGAACTTGGCGGGGGCCGCCATTTGGTCAAGTAGGGATGCAGGCGTACGTCACCCGTGTGCTAGAATTGCTTCGACCGCCTCACTCCCCCGCGCGGACGGTCGCTATTGTGCCGCGTCGCCGCACGCCGGCTAGAGAGACTTATTCACCATGACGACAGCCTACGTCACGCATCCGCTTTACATCGATCACGACTATCCCGGCCACCCCGAACATGCCGGCCGCATCAAGGCGGTTTGGCGCGAGCTTGAGACAAGCGGACTGGCCGCACGATTGTTGAAACTGACGCCGGATGAAGTGAGCGAAGAACTGATATGCTCCGTTCACACGCCAAGTTACTGCACCATGCTGAGCGTGCTGCCGGTGCAGGAGCGCACAATCATGTTCGACCCGGACACGTACGCCTTGCCTGAAACCGGCGAAGTCGCGCGGCTATCGGCCGGCGGCGTCGTGCTGGCTGTCGATGCCGTACTTACCGGTCAGGCGAAGAATGCGATCGCGGCAGTGCGCCCGCCGGGACACCACGCGCTGGCCGAGCGCGGTATGGGTTTCTGCATCCTCGGTAACGTCCCGATCGCCGTCAAACATGCGCAGCGTGTGCATGGGATCAAACGCGTCCTCATCGTGGACTTTGACGTACACCACGGCAACGGCACGCAGGATATGTTCTACGCCGACGAGGATGTGCTGTTTGTCTCCACGCATCAGTATCCGTTCTACCCCGGCACCGGGCGCGCAGAGGAAGTCGGCGCGGGACGCGGGCGCGGAACAACGATCAACATTCCGCTGCCTGCCGGTGTCGGTGATCACGGGTTCGCCCGAATCTATAACGAGATCGTCTGGCCTGCAGCCCGGCGCTTTCAGCCCGAGTTGATCATCGTCTCGGCGGGCTTCGACGCGCACTGGCGCGATCCATTGGCGCAGCTTCGCCTTAGCCTCGCTGGCTACGACCGCCTAACGCGCGAACTGATCCGCATGGCCGACGTGCTGTGCGGCGGGCGCATCGTCTTTGCGATGGAAGGCGGCTACGACCTTGAAACTCTCGCCCATGGCTGGCGTAACGTCGCGCATGCCCTGCTCGGTGACGACACTATGAGCGATCCGATCGGGACGCGGCAGGGGCAGGAACCCGACCTAAGACCGCTCATCGAGTACGTCTCCAGCCTGCATCATTTGTAGCGCCGGCCAGGCTATGGCAAACTTTGAGCCTTGCCAATGCGAAGACACCTTCATTCCTATTCTTGAGTCAGGATCGGAGTATTCGAATGTCGTGGGCCACCAACGCCATTTTCTATGAACTATATCCGCGCGCATTTGCCGACGGCGATGGCGACGGACATGGCGACCTGCGCGGCCTTCGACAACGGCTTGACTATATCGAATGGCTTGGTATCGACTGTGTGTGGCTCACCCCCATCTATCCTTCGCCGTTGCGCGACGACGGGTACGACATCTCGAGCTTCTACGGCCTGTTGCCGAAGTTCGGCCATCTTGAGGAATTCAAGTTCACGGTCGACGAAATGCACCGGCGGGGCATCAAGGTCATTCTCGATTTGGTGGTCAACCACACGTCGGACGATCACCCGTGGTTCGTGGAAGCGCGCAGTTCGAAGGAATCGCCGCTGCGCGACTGGTACGTGTGGAGCGATACCGACGACAAGTACTCGGACACGCGCATCATCTTTCTGGACACCGAGCCGTCGAACTGGACATGGGACGAGGGCAGCGGTCAGTTCTACTGGCACCGATTCTTCCGCAGCCAGCCCGACCTGAACTATGACAATCCCGCCGTCCGCGCCGAGATGCTGCGCATCATCGACTTCTGGCTCAAGTTGGGGATCGACGGATTCCGCGTGGACGCGGTGCCGTACTTGATCGAGCGCGAAGGCACCAACTGCGAGAATCTACCGGAAACGCACGAAATTCTCGCCGAGTGGCGGCGTTTCGTCGACGAGCGCCATCCGGGCACGATCCTTCTTGCCGAGGCGAATCAGTGGCCGCGCGACTTGATCCCGTATTTCGGGACATCGAGCGCACCGGAGTTCAACACGTGCTTTCACTTCCCCGTCATGCCGCGCCTGTATATGGCGCTGGCACGCGGCGACCGGTCGAGCGTGGTCGATATCCTGAACGAGACACCGCAGATCCCTCCCGACACACAGTGGGCAACATTCCTGCGCAACCACGACGAACTCACGTTGGAGATGGTGACGCCGGAGGAACGTGACTTCATGTGGGAGTTCTATGCGCCGGAGCCGCGCATGCGCCTCAACCTTGGCATCCGCCGCCGCCTGGCAGCGCTGATGGGCAACGACCGGCGCAAGATCGAACTGATGAACTCGATGCTGTTTACGCTGCCGGGTTCGCCCGTGCTGTACTACGGTGACGAGATCGGCATGGGCGACAACATCTACCTTGAGGACCGCAACGGCGTACGTACGCCCATGCAGTGGACAGCCGGCACCAACGCGGGCTTCTCGACTGCGGCGCGCGAACTGCTCTATGCACCGCCGATCGAAGATCCCGAGTTCGGATTCTCCAGCGTTAACGTGGAGGCGCAGCGCAACGATCCGTCGTCGCTGCTGTGGACGATCAAGCGCATGATCGCCACGCGCAAACATCGCCCGGTACTTGCGACTGGCCGTCTCGACTGGCTGCAGGAAGTCCCCAGCCGGGGGCTTTGCTTCTGGCGTACCGAGGGCGAGACGCGCTTCTTGGCGCTGCACAACCTGAGCGACGAACCGCTCCCCATCACCCTGCCGGGTTCTGGAGCCTATCGAAACGCGCTCGACGCAGATAGCGACCTGCTCTCAGGCGAAGTATCGCTGCCACCGTATGGGTATCTGTGGTTGACCCCGGCGTAGCCGGCTACAGCGTCGTCAGGATTAGCGGGCCGCGTTCGGTAACGGCAACCGTGTGTTCAAAGTGCGCGCACAACGAGTTGTCAGCGGTCACGACCGTCCAGTGGTCGTCAAGTTCACGCACGTCACCGGTCCCCGAGCACACCATCGGTTCGATGGCGAACGTCATGCCGGCCACGAGCTTGACATTGTCGAATTGCAAACGTCCCTTGGCGTTGCGCGGCCACCAGTTTGGTACCTGCGGTTCTTCCCACATCTTGGTGCCGACCCCGTGTCCCGTGTATTCGCGAACAATGCCGTAGCCTTGCGCGTCAATGTACTGCTGGATTGTTCGTGACAGGTCGCGCAGTTCACGCCCGACGACGGCCTGTTCGATCCCGACGTAGAGCGCGCGCTCGGTCGTATCGAGCAGGCGCTGAACGCTCGGCTTGATCTCACCCACGCCGTACGTCCACGCGCTGTCGCCGACAAAGCCTTGATACAGCACGCCGGTGTCGAGGCTGATGATGTCGCCGTCGTTGAGGATCTGCGTGTCGCTCGGGATGCCGTGAACGACCTGATTGTTCACAGACGCCGTGGTCGCAAACTGATAGGGTGGCGAATTCGGCTTCTGCTGGCCGATGAACACCGGCACGCCGCCGTGATCGCGAATCACCTGATCGGCGACGCGATCCAACTCGCCGGTCGAGACGCCGGGCCGTATCAGCGGACGGACGGCCTCGTGCACCTTCGCGACGATTCGCCCCGCCTCGCGCATGATCCGCAGCTCCGACTCGTCTTTCAGCGAGATCGTGACGTGCGGCTGCGGGCGATACAGCTTCATCGAACAGCCTCAATAATCTCGACCAGCCTGCGCCGCACCTCGTCAATCGCAAGGCTGGCGTCCACCGAACGCAGCAAGCCAAGCTCGCGGTAATACGGCAGGACGGGTTGTGTCTCGCTCAAGAACTTCTCGATCCGTTCGATAACGCCAAAGGCATTGGCATCGTCTGGCCTGCGATTCAGCAACTCGCCGGTCGAGTCTACCTTCCCGATCAATCGGGGCGGGAACTCCTTGTCGGGATCCTGCTCGATCGACCACGAGACGCCTTCGGCCTTGCTGTAGTAGTTGTAGGCACGGCCATCCTTCGCAGTCGCCCGCCCGAAACTGCGCTTGAACGCCGTATACAGGTCGAGTTCAAGCTGCAGCACGGCGTTGAGCTTCTGCCCGCGCGAGGCGAGGTACTCGGTCAGAAACTGCGCCTGTACGAGATTGCGCGGATAGCCGTCGAGTAGGGCGCCGTGTGCCGCATCGGGCTGCTCCAAACGGTCCTTCAGCACCTCGTTGGTGGTGGCATCGTCGATCAGCTTGCCGGCCGCCATTTCCGCTTGGATGCGCTGCGCGAGCGGATCGGTACGGGTGCGCATGGCGCGGAACAGGTCGCCGGTAGAGACGTGTGGAATGCCGTAGTGCTCGGTAAGGTAGGCAGCCTGCGTGCCTTTGCCGCTGCCCTGAACGCCGACGATCAACAGAAAGAGGTCGCCCATGTCGTGCTCACCTTATGTCATGCAAAACAAAACGCTCGCGCCCGGCACGGTGTCCGCAGCGCGAGCGCGAGATGTACTGCTGATCGATGCCGGCTACTTCATGAAGCCGCGGTAGTTGCGCATCACGAGCTGCGCTTCCAGCTGCCGCATGGTTTCGATGACGACGCCGACAAGGATGATGAGACCCGAACCGGTCAGAACGCTGGCCGCATTGGCCGATGCGCCTGCCGTATACGCACCGCTGAACAACACCGAGTTGACGAGGTCGACCACGCCCGGCATGATGGCGATCACACCGAGGAAGACGGCGCCCACCAGCGAGATTCGGCGCGTCACGCGGGTGATGAACTCTTGCGTGGGTTTGCCCGGTCGGGTGCCGGGGATGAATCCGCCGTTACGCTGCAGGTTGCTCGCCAAATCCTGATTGCCGATCATCACGTCCGCATAGAAGAACGTGAAGAACACGGTCAGGAAGAAGAAGAACGCCCAGTATAGCAACCCTTGTTGGTTGCCGAACGTGTCGCGTATGGAGTTGCCGACCGCGCCCTCAGGGAAGAAGCTGACGACAACCGCGGGCAGCGTCACGATCGCCTGAGCGAAGATGAGCGGGATCATGCCGACCGGGTTGACCTTCATCGGGATGAACGTGCGCGCCCCGCCGTATTGGCGGCTTCCGCGTACGCGTTTGCCGTACTGAACAGGGATTCGCCGCTCACCCTCCTGAATGAAGATGATCACGAGGATGCTGATCAGCGTGATAGCGACGAAGAGCGCGATGTTCCAGATCGGCGAGATTGCCGTATCAGCGACCAACCGTGCTAGGTTGCCCGGTGCCTGTGCCACGATACCGCCGAAGATGATCAGCGAGATACCGTTGCCGATGCCCTGTTCGGTGATCAACTCACCGAGCCAGACCGCAAACATCGTGCCGGCAGTCATACTGAACAGGACCGAGACCGTCAGTAAGAAGTTACTGGCGAACCCCGGGATGATCTGCTGAGTGCCGAGCAGCGCATTGAAGATCTGGATCTGTCCGAACGCTTGTAGCAGCGCCATCGGGATCGACAGGTAGTAGGTGTAACGGGTAATGGTATCGCGACCACCCGGCTCTTTCTGCAGTTCCTGCAGGCGCGGGATGATCGGGATGAGCAGCTGAAGGATAATCGACGCGGTGATGTAGGGATACACACCGTTCGCGATCACGCTGAAGTTTTGCACCGCACCGCCCGAAAGCAGGTTCAGCACGTTGATCAGGCCGGCGCCGGTTGCGCCGGGCTGGAGCAGCGACTGCAGGGCATTCGGATCGACACCGACAACCGGCACGTGCGCGGCGAACTGATAAATGAGCAGAATCAGCCCGGTGATCAGCAGTTTGTTGCGGACATCTGGAAGCTTCCAGATGTTACGAAACGCTTGCAGCATGGTTCAATTCCTCTAGGTCGCCTAAGTGAGAGAAACACGCACGGGCCGGAACCGTGATTCCGACCCGTCGTCAGTATCCTTAGGCCTTCTCCGCCAGTTTAGCGAGGTCTTCCTTGCGCATCTTCTTGACGGTCGCGCGGGCACCGGTGACTAGGTACTCGAGCTTCTGAACCGTGCCACCCGCCTTCGCAATCCGCTCGGCGGCGCTCTTGGTCACGCGGTGGGCTTGAACCGTCAGCGCCCGGTCGATGTCCCCGTTGCCAAGAATGACGACCGGTTGATCGGCTTTGCGGATCAGTCCCGCTTCGGCCAGCATGGCCGGGGTAACCGTCGTGCCGGCATCGAAGCCGTTCAGGTCGCCCAGATGGACTTCCTGATGCTCGATGCGGAAGATGTTCGTAAAGCCGCGCTTGAACGGCAGACGGCGAACCAGCGGAAGCTGACCGCCCTCAAAGTAGTGGGGGATGCCCTTACCCGAGCGGGCGCCAGCGCCCTTGGTGCCGCGGCCTGCGGTCTTGCCCTTGCCTGCCGCGATACCGCGGCCTACGCGCGTCTTCTTGCGCGTAGCGCCCTCTGCGGGCTTCAGATCGTGTAGTTTCATGTCGACCCTAGCCTTCCTGCTCGACTTCTTCGACCTGCAGCAGGTGACTGATCGCGTTGATCATGCCACGAATCTGCGGGGTGTCGTTGTGAGTGACCGTCGCATGCAGCTTACGGAGACCCAACGTATTTGCGGTGACACGCTGGTTCTTGGTGTAGCCGATCGGGCTGCGCACCAGCGTGATCTTGAGCTTCTTGTCGCTTGCCATCGATTACTTCGCCTCCTCGGCCGGCGCGGTGCCGGCAACTTGCCGGGCAGCGCGCTCCCAGAACGGGCGCATCTGATCGACCGGCTTGCCACGCATCGCCGCCAGTTCTTCGGCGCTGCGCATCTGCTTGAGCGCGTCGATGGTCGCCATCGCCACGTTGAGCAGATTCGGGCTGCCCTGCGACTTGGTGAGCACGTCATGCACGCCCACCGCCTCGAGCACGGCACGCACGCCACCGGCCGCGATAACGCCGGTACCGGGCGCCGCCGGCTTGACCAGCACACGGGCACCACCCCAACGGCCGGTGGCCTCGTGGGGGACGGTGCTGCCGCTCAACGACACTTTGGTCATGCGGCGGCGTGCACGGTCGGAGCCTTTGCGAATGCTATCGGGCACGGCGCGGCTCTTGCCGACACCGATGCCGATACGTCCTTTGTTGTCGCCGACGATGACCACCGTGCGGAAGGCGAAGCGCC
This sequence comes from Candidatus Flexicrinis affinis, assembly GCA_016716525.1. Taxonomy (NCBI): domain Bacteria; kingdom Bacillati; phylum Chloroflexota; class Anaerolineae; order Aggregatilineales; family Candidatus Flexifilaceae; genus Candidatus Flexicrinis; species Candidatus Flexicrinis affinis. The sequence goes on along the minus strand of JADJWE010000001.1, from coordinate 843,288 downwards.
GGCCGCCCTTGATCACCTTGGCGACGCGCGTAATGTCAACTACGCGCTCGTCGAGTTCTTCACGTTCTTCGTCGCGGTCGCGCCGATCGCGCCGTTCGCGCTTGTCAGCCATGCGTTCCTCCGATTCGTCTAGAATTCGAGGCCGGCTTCACGGGCGCCTTCAGCAAGCGCCGCGACACGACCATGATAACGATAACCACCGCGGTCAAAGACCACCTGCGTGATCCCGGCCGCCTTGGCGCGCTCGGCGACGATCTTGCCGACGATCTTCGCCGCGTCCTTCTTGTTCTTGCCGTTGGCCTGCGTCTGGACGTCCGCGTCGATGGTCGAGGCGGAGACCAGCGTGCGGCCGGCCTCGTCGTCGATCACCTGCGCATAGATGTTGGCAAGGCTGCGGAAAACGTTCAGACGCGGGCGTACCGCTGTACCCTCGATACGCGAACGTACACGGGCGTGGCGGCGATCACGCTGATTGCGCTTGTGCTTGTTGGTCTTTTCGGACATTGTCTACGCCCCACCCTACTTCTTTCCGGTCTTGCCGGCCTTGCCAGCCTTGCGACGGATCGTCTCGTTGACGTAACGCACACCCTTGCCCTTGTACGGCTCGGGCGGGCGGAGTTTGCGAATATCAGCAGCGACCTGCCCAACCAACTGCTTATCGAAACCATCGATATGCAGCACTGTGCCTCTGCGGTCGCTCGGGACATCGAAGGAAATCCCGGAGGGGGCATCGACCGGGATCTCATGCGAGTAACCCAGCTTCATAACCAGCTTGCTGCCGCGCATTTCTGCGACATAGCCGGTCCCTTCGATGATCAGAGTCTTGCGGAAGCCGGTCGACACGCCGGTCACCATGTTGGCGATCAGCGCACGGGTAAGACCGTGCAGCGCACGCTCCTGCCGGGCTTCGCTCGACCGAACCACGTTGTACACACCCTCGTCGCCCTTTTCAAGGGAAATACCCTCTGGGATGGTGTGCTTTAATTCGCCTTTCGGGCCCTTTACCGTCACCTCCCGGCCGTCGACCTTGAAGTCGACCTTGGGCGGGATAGCGATTGGCATCTTTCCAATTCGCGACATCGTCAGTCCCTCGCTTACCACACGTAGCAGATGACTTCGCCGCCGATGCGCTCGCGACGAGCCTGCGCCGCCGTCATGACGCCGCGGGGCGTAGTCATGATGGCGATGCCGGTTCCGCTGAGCACACGCGGGAGGTCCCGGCTGCCACGGTATACACGACGGCCGGGCTTGCTGACGCGCGTCATATTGGTGATGACCGGGCGACGCGAGCGGCGGGGGCCGTAGTACTTCAACTCGATGTGGATGAGACCGAACGGCTTTTCCTCGCCGACCGTGTACCCATCGACGAAACCTTCTTCGTGGAGAATACGCGCAATCTCCAGCTTCAGCTTGCTAACCGGGATCGAGACGGATGGCTTGCCCGCCATCAGCGCATTCCGGATGCGCGTAAGCATATCGGCAATCGGATCATTCACCATGGTATCTCGCTCCCTTTACCAGCTCGACTTGACCAAGCCGGGAATCTCGCCCCGCAGGGCCATTTCGCGCAGGCAGATACGGCACAGGCCGAACCGGCGGATATAACCGCGTGGACGCCCGCACTTGTTGCAGCGGTTGCGCACTTGCACTTGATACTTACGCCGCGTTTCGCGCACGACGATTGACTTCTTCGCCATCGATTACCGTCCTAATTCTCGCGGAAGGGCATGCCGAGCAGCTTCAGCAGCCGACGGCCTTCTTCATCGTTGCGGGCAGTGGTCACGATCGTGATTTCCATTCCCCGGACCTTGTCGATCTTGTCGAACTGGATTTCCGGGAACACCAACTGCTCGCGCAGACCGATTGTGAAGTTACCACGGCCGTCGAGCTTGGCGGGCACGCCGCGGAAGTCGCGGATACGCGGCAGGGCGACGTTGATCAGCCGATCGAGCAGCGCCCACATCTTCTCACCGCGCAGGGTGACCTTGACGCCGATCGCACGGCCTTCACGCAGCTTGAACTGCGCGATGCTCTTCTTGGCGCGCGTGATAACCGGTTGTTGACCGGTGATCTGGCGCAGGTCCTCGACCGCAGCGTCCAGCATCTTGGGCGCGTCCATCGCCTCGCCCATTCCGATGTTGATGACAACCTTGTCGATGCGGGGGACCTGCATCGCGTTGTCGAACTTGAATTCGTTAATCATGGCCGGCGCGATCTCTTCGCGGTAGCGAGCGAGCAGCACCGGCACGGTCTTGGTCTCAGCCATGGGTTACCTCGCTCCGGCCTAATCGATGTCCTGCTGGCACTTCTTGCACCAGCGGACCTTATTGCCGTCGTCCTTGAAGCGATAGCCCACACGCGTGGACTTGCCGCAGGACGGGCAAACGAGCATTACGTTGGACAGGTCGATCGGCGCGTTGAATTCTACGATCTGCGCCGGGATCTGCCGGCCGCCGACCTGTTGGGCACGGCGGTGGCGCTTGCGAAGGTTGATGCCCTCCACAATCACGCGATTGTCTTTCTTCTGGATCTCGAGGACCTTGCCCGTCTCTCCGATATCGCGACCGGCGATAACCGCGACGGTATCCCCTTTCTTGATGCGCTGCATATCAACTACTCCTACAGCGTTTCAGGGGCCAGCGATACGATTTTGACGAAACCCCTGTCACGAAGTTCGCGCGCCACTGGGCCAAATACGCGCGTCCCACGCGGGTTCTGCAGGTCGTCGGCCAGAATGACCGCGGCGTTGTCGTCGAACTTGATGTACGACCCGTCGTCGCGGCGGTATTCCTTGGCAGTCCGCACGATCACGGCTTTCACCACAGCGGATTTCTTGACACTGCTCTGCGGCGTGGCCTGCTTGACAGCGGCCACCACGATATCCCCGACATACCCGTACCTGCGCCGGGATCCGCCAAGCACGCGGATCACCAGCAGTTCTTGCGCACCGGTGTTGTCGGCCACCTTCAGTCGAGACTCAGTTTGGATCATGACTTACGCCTCCGCGCTGCTCGTCTCGATCAGCTCAGGCGTCTCGAGCACCGTTTCCACCACCCAGCGCTTGTTCTTGCTGAGCGGCTTGCTCTCGACGATGCGAACGACGCTGCCTTCCTGAATTTCGTTCGATTCATCGTGCGCCATGACCTTCCGGGTCGAGACGACGATCTTCTTGTATACCCGGTGCATCTTGCGGCGTTCGATCGCAACGACGACGGTCTTCTCCATCTTGTTGCTGACGACGCGCCCGACCAACCGGCGGCGAGTGTTTGCCATCGCTAATTCCCCTTCTGCGGGCTGCCGGCCTGCCGCTGGGTGAGCACCGTCTTCAAACGCGCGAGGTCGCGACGGTTCTGCCGGAGCAGGTTTTCGTTCTTGAGTTCGCCGTTGGCCTTTTGAAGGCGCAGCTGATACATATCGGCGCGGTTGTCCTCGATCGCGTTCATGATGTCTTCATCGGACATCTTGCGAACGTCACGGATGTCCACCATTAGCCGACCTCCTGACCGCTGATCGGGTCAATCCGCCTGATGATCTTGCACTTGCACGGCAGCTTGAACGCCGCCAGGCGCAGTGCTTCGAGTGCGTCTTGCTCGTCCACGCCGCCCATTTCGAACAGGACGCGTCCGGGCTTGATAACTGCGGCCCAGTATTCCACCGAACCCTTGCCGGAACCCATGCGGGTCTCTGCGGCCTTCTTGGTGATCGGCTTGTCCGGGAACACGCGGATCCAAATCTTGCCGCGGCGCTTGATGTAGCGCACCATCGCGCGGCGGGCCGCTTCGATCTGCCGGCTGCTCAGCCAGATCGGCTCGAGGGCCTGCAGGCCGTATTCGCCAAACTGAACGGCGGCGCCGCGCAGCTCGGTGCCCTTCCGGCGACCGCGGAACTGCTTACGGTATTTGACGCGCTTAGGCATCAACATGCTTGATTGCTCCTTTTCCTTACGCGAGGACGCGGCTCAGCCGACTACGAGCTGACGTACACGCCGGACTTCTCGTCCGTCCGCGTGTTGTCCTGCTGCAGGATTTCGCCCTTGTAGATCCAGACCTTGATGCCGAGCTGGCCGAACGTCGTCAGAGCTTCCGCCTTGCCGAAGTCGATCGACGCACGGAGCGTGTTACGCGGCACGCGGCCCTCGCTGACCATCTCGCGGCGGCTCATATCGCCGCCGGCCAAACGGCCGCTCACCTCGATACGAATGCCCTGTGCGCCGAGCCGCATCGCCTGCGACACCGCACGCTTCATGGCGCGGCTGTGACCAATGCGCCGGACAAGCTGCCCCGCGATATTGGCGGCCACCAACTGGGCGTCGAGATCCGGCTTGTCGATCTCGCTGACCTCGACCTTGACCTTCTTGTTGGTCAGTGTCTCGAGGTCGGCGCGCAGCTTCTTGACGGCCTTGCCTTCACGCCCGATGATGATTCCCGGCCGCATGGTGTGAATGGTCACCACAACCTGATTCGGGAACCGCTCGATTTCGATGCGCGAGACACCGGCCTTTTCCGCTTCCTTGCTGATGAATTTGCGGACCTTGCGGTCTTCCTTCAGCAGATCGACGTACTCGGGGCCCTCCGCGTACCAGCGCGAATCCCAATCCCGGTTGACCTTGAGCCGGAACCCTACCGGATGAACTTTACGACCCATTAGCTGTTCTCCCGCTGTCCCAGCACAACCGTCAGATGTGAGATCCGGCGAACGCGCGGCTTGTACCGGCCGCGTGCGCCTGCCTTCACTCGCTTCAGGCGCGTCCCCTCATCTGCGAAGATCTGCGAGATGAACAGATTGTTCGGGTCCAGATCAAGATTGTTCTCGGCGTTGGCGATTGCCGACGCGAGCGTCTTGCTGACCATCTCGGCGCCCTTTTGGGGCATGAAGCGCAGGACCGTCTGCGCTTGCAGCGCATTCAGGCCGCGCACCTTGTCGCAGACCAGACGCAGTTTGCGAGGGGAGATGGACAGATGTTTCGTGTATGCACGCACTTCCATTTGTCCTCGCTCCTACTTCTTCTTTTCCTTCGCGACGTGACCTTTGAAGGTACGCGTCGGGGCGAACTCGCCCAACTTATGGCCAACCATGTTCTCGGTCACGAAGATCGCCACATGGCGGCGGCCGTCGTGCACGGCGATGGTGTGGCCGACCATCTGCGGGAAGATGGTGCTCGCCCGGCTCCACGTCCGGATCACCACCTTCTTGTTTTCGGTATTCAGCTTCTCGACCTTCGAGAGCAGCTTGGGATCGATGAACGGTCCCTTTTTCAGCGAACGACCCATTTTCCTAGTCCTCGTCCTATCTCACTGACCAACCGAACTAGGCGCGCCGGCGCACGATGAAACGGTTCGTGCGCTTGTTGCTGCGGGTACGCTTGCCGAGGGCCGGCTTACCCCACGGCGTCTTGGGCGCCTTCATACCGATGCCGCTGCGACCTTCACCACCACCATGCGGGTGGCTGTTGGGGTCCATGGCGATACCGCGAACCGACGGGCGGATGCCCATCCAGCGCTTGCGACCAGCCTTGCCGAAGTTCACGTTGCCATGATCGACGTTGCCGACCTGCCCGATGGTCGCCATGCAGCGCTCGTGGACAAGGCGAACTTCGCCGCTCGGCAGGCGAACCTGCGCGTACGTGCCTTCTTTCGCCATCAGCTGCGCCGAGACACCCGCAGAGCGCGCCATCTGGCCGCCCTTGCCGGGCTTCAGCTCGATGTTGTGAATCTGCGTGCCGACTGGAATGTCGGCGATCGCCAGCGCGTTGCCCGGGCGCAGCGATGCCTGCGGCCCGTTGCCGATCACATCGCCGACCTTGAGGCCGAGCGGTGCGATAATGTAACGCTTCTCGCCGTCTTCGTACTCCACCAGCGCGATACGCGCACTGCGGTTGGGGTCGTACTCGATCGCGCTTACGGTCGCCTTGCAGTCGAACTTGTTGCGCTTGAAGTCAATCACGCGGTAGCGACGGCGATGACCACCACCCCGGTGACGGATCGTCACGCGGCCTTGATTGTTGCGACCACCGCGCTTGCGAAGCGACTCCGTCAGGGAGCGCTCCGGCTTGCTCTTGGTGATCTCTTCGAACGTGTGGCCCGTCATTCCTCGGCGGCCAGCCGAGGTGGGCTTGTAGACCTTAACCGGCATGTCTCCGCCCCTTACACTTCGAACAGGCTAATCGTGTCGCCCTCGGAGAGGGTCACGACTGCCTTCTTCCACTGCTGCGTGCGGCGGTAGAATTTCCGACCGCGGCGGCCGCGCTTGTACGGCATCACCATCGTGTTGACCTTGACGACTGCAACGTCGAAGATCACTTCCACCGCTTCCTTGATCTGAACCTTGTTGGCGTTCGGTGCGACCTCGAACACGTACTGGTTGTTCTCGGTCATCACATTCGTCTTCTCGGTGATCACCGGGCGGCGGATCACATCATACAGGTGCAAATCGGGCATCGTCTTTAGCCCTCCGTCCCAAGCCAGCTCTTCAGCACGTCGAGTGCGTCAAGCGGCACAATAACCTTGTCATACGTCAGCAGGTCGCGCACGTTCAGGTAGCTCGCCCGCAGGTAGAAGGCGCGGTCGAGATTTCCGATACCGCGTTCGAGGTTCTCGTTGCGCTCAGCCAGCAGGACCAGCGCTGAGCTGCTGCCGACCAGAGCATTGAGGACCTTGGTGACTTCCTTCGTCTTGGGCGCCGAAACGCTCAACTTGTCGACCACAACCAACTGCTCGTCGAGGACGGCCGCGCTCAGGGCGTTACGCAGCGCCGCGCGCACCATCTTCTTGGGCATGTCCTTGGTGTACTTATGCGGGATCGGTCCGTGGGCCTTACCACCGCCGACGAAGATCGGAGCGTTGCGCGACCCATGGCGCGCACGACCGGTTCCCTTCTGGCGATAGATCTTGGCCGTGCTGATCTTGACCTCGCTGCGGGTCTTGGTCTTGTGCGTGCCGAGGCGCGCATTTGCCATCTGGCGCACGTACGCCTGATGCATCAAACCGACGTTGAGGTCTTCACGGGTGATCCCGAAAATCTCGGCCGGCAGGTCGACCGTGCTGACCTGCTTGCCGTTCACATCCTTAACCGGGAACTGCATTGTCATACCCTCCGTTACCTTTCGCCCGCGCTACTTCGTACGAGCTTTCACGGACGGCTTGATCATCACGATGCCGTTCTTTGCGCCGGGAACCGAACCGCGCACGGCGATCAGGTTCTTGTCGGCGTCGATCAGAACGACCTCGAGGTTTTGAATCGTGACGCGCTCGTTGCCCATTCGGCCGGCCATGCGCTGGCCCGGCAGCGTGCGGCCTGGGAAGGAACGCTGGCCCACCGAACCCGGCGCGCGCTCGCGGTCGGACTGACCGTGAGTCTTCGGCTGGCGGTGGAAGCCGTGGCGCTTAATCGCGCCGGCGAACCCGCGGCCTTTCGACGTGCCGACGATGTCGACCCGTTCGCCCTTCTCAAACACAGTGACGGTGATCTCCTGCCCTTCTGCAACGTTCACATCACCGTCCTTGATGCGGAACTCGCGCAGGTAGCGCAGCGCAGGCAGGTTGTTGCGCTTCAGGTGACCGAGTTGGCCCTTGGTCAGCCGGGTCGGCTTGGTCTCTGCGAAACCAAGCTGCACGGCGACATAGCCTTCTTTGTCCTTACTGCGAATTTGTGTGACATGGCAGGGGCCGGCCTGAATGATGGTCACGGGAACGACGTTCCCGTTGTCATCAAAGACCTGCGTCATGCCAATCTTCTTGCCGATCATGCCCTTCATTCGGTTTGCCTCCAGCGGGGTGCTGCGCGTTCTTGCGCCGGGGATCTTCGGCGTGTCCCCGCCCCCTATCTGTCTCAGCGTACTGGCCCGTACACCCGCAGCGGCGGGCCGGAACTATACCCGCTTGCGTTGCGCGTTGGTGGGTGACTTACAGCTTGATCTCGATATCGACGCCGGCCGGCAGGTTCAGACGGGTGAGGTTCTCAATCGTCTTGCTGTCCGGTTCAAGCACATCGATCAGCCGCGAATGCGTGCGGATTTCGAAATGCTCGTGCGAATCTTTGTCGATGAAGGTCGAGCGACGCACGGTGAAACGCTCGAGTTTCGTCGGCAGAGGAACTGGCCCGACCACCCGTGCACCGGCGCGCTCTGCCGTGTCGACAATCCGCTGCGCCGACTGGTCGAGGACCCGATGGTCATACGCCTTCAGCCGGATACGGATCTTGTTCTTAATCGCCATGTGCTAACCTCACTGGCCTGCGGCCAGCCTCCATCTTCTCGTGAGATAATGCCGGGAGGCGATATTGCGCGCCTCCCGGCATCTGAGCGTCTTCGTCTTCCCGGACCGCGAGGCCTAGGAAATCACGTCCGTGATGACACCAGCGCCGACGGTCAGACCACCCTCGCGGATGGCGAACTTGGAGCCCTTCTCGAGCGCCACCGGCATGATCAGCTCGACCTGCAGGTTGACATCGTCGCCCGGCATGACCAGCTCGACGCCTTCGGGCAGCGTGATGGTGCCGGTCACGTCCATGGTGCGGATGTAGAACTGCGGACGGTACCCGTTGACGAACGGCTTATGACGGCCGCCCTCTTCCTTCTTCAGCACGTACACCTGGCACATGAACTTGCGGTACGGCGTGATCGAACCCGGCTTGGCCAGAACCATGCCGCGCTCGACCTCTTCACGCTTGGTGCCGCGCAGGAGGATACCGGCGTTGTCACCTGCGACGGCCGAGTCGAGTTCCTTGTGGAACATCTCGATGCCGGTCACGGTGGTCTTCATCTTCTCTTCGCGCAGGCCGAGGATCTCGACTTCCATACCCTTCTGCAGGGTACCGCGCTCAACACGGCCGGTCACCACGGTACCGCGGCCCTGAATGGTGAACACGTCTTCCACCGGCATGAGGAACGCCTTTTCCGTATCACGGGCCGGGGTCGGAATCCAGTTGTCCACCGCGTCCATCAGCTTCAGGATCGACTCATACTCCGGCGCGTTGACATCGGTGCTGTCCGAGTCGTTGGCCTTCACCGCCGAACCGCGAATGATCGGGGTATCGGCAGAGAACCCGTAGCTCTCGAGCAGTTCATGCAGTTCGAGCTCGACGAGCTCGAGCAGCTCTGGATCGTCCATCTGGTCGATCTTGTTGAGGTACACGACCATCGCCGGCACTTCCACCTGACGCGCAAGCAGCACGTGCTCGCGGGTTTGCGGCATCGGGCCATCAGGCGCGCTGACGACGAGGATTGCACCGTCCATCTGCGCCGCACCGGTGATCATGTTCTTGATGTAGTCACGGTGGCCCGGGCAGTCCACGTGCGCATAGTGGCGCGCGTCGGTCTCGTATTCCACGTGACGGATGTTGATGGTGATACCGCGGGCCTTTTCTTCCGGCGCGTTATCGATGTCATCGTACTTCATGCGCTCGGCCTTGCCCTTCATGCCGAGCACCTTGGTGATGGCCGCGGTGAGCGTCGTTTTGCCATGGTCGACATGACCGATGGTGCCGATGTTCACGTGCGGCTTGCTGCGATCGAACTTCCCAGCCATTGTGCGTCCTATCCTTTGCTTATGGCGTCTGAACTTAGCCTACGAACGATTCGATGGTGGCGTGCGCCCCGATTAGCGACCCGACTTGATGATCTCGTCGGCGATGCTGTTCGGAGCCACTGTGTACTTGTCGAACTCCATCGTGAACGTGCCTCGCCCCTGCGTGATGTTGCGCAGGTTCGTCGCATAGCCGAACATCTCGGCCAGCGGCACCGCCGCACTGATGGTGGTCGCACCCAAACCGCGCGGTTCCATGCCTGAAACCAAACCGCGACGGCTCGACAGATCGCCTACGACCGAGCCAGTGAACTCGTCAGGAACGACAACTTCAACCTTCATGGTCGGCTCGAGCAGCACCGGATGCGCCTTTTGGACGCCTTCCTTCAAGCACATCGAACCGGCGATCTTGAATGCCATTTCGCTCGAGTCGACCTCGTGCGACGCGCCATCGACAAGGCGCGCACGAACACCAACGAGCGGGTAACCGGCCAGCACGCCGCCCTGCATGGCGTCGCGCATACCGTTCTCGGTCGGGCGGATGAATTCCTTCGGAATAGAGCCGCCCTTGATCTCGTCCACGAACGCGAAGCCGTCCTTGCTGGCCCGGATGTCCTCGTCCGACATCGGCTCAAACTCGGCGACGACGCGGGCATACTGGCCCGAACCGCCCGACTGCCGCTTGAAGATCGTGTCGATCCGCGCGCTGCGGGTGATCGTTTCACGGTATGCCACGCGTGGCCGGCCCACGGTCGCCTGCACGCCAAATTCGCGCATCAGGCGGTCGACCAGCACCTCGAGATGCAGCTCGCCCATGCCGCGCAGCTTGGTTTGCGAGTCGTCGACCTCGACCTTGAAGGTCGGATCTTCTTCCGCCAACCGTCGCAGCGCCTCGCCCATCTTTTCCTGATCGCCCTTGCTGTTCGGCTCGATGGCGACTTCGATGACAGGCTCGGGGAACTTGATGGTCTCGAGCACGATCGGATGATCAGGCGCCGCCAGCGTCTCACCGGTGAAGGTTTCCTTCAGCGCGAGGATCGCGGCAATGTCGCCCGCATGGATCTCGGTGATGTCTTCGCGACGGTCGGCGAACATGCGAACGATACGGCCGATACGCTCGCGCGCACCCTTCGTCGTGTTCATGACCGTCGTGCCAGTCCGCAGGACGCCGGAGTACACGCGCACGAACGCGAGACGGCCGACGTACGGATCGGTGATGATCTTGAAAACCAGCGCTGCAAGCGGCTCGGAGTCTTCAGCCTTGCGCTCGAGCGCCTCCTCGGTCTTCGGATGCATGCCGGTAACCGCCGGGATATCCAGCGGGGAGGGCAGCAGTTCGACGACCTTGTCCAGCATGAGCTGGACGCCCTTGTTCTTCAGCGCCGAACCGCACATCACCGGCTGAATCTTGCCGGCGATGGTAGCTGCGCGCAGGGCACCCATCAGCTCATCGTCGCTGATCGCCTCTTCCATCAGGTACTTCTCGGTCAAGTATTCGTCGTTCTCGACGATCTTCTCGACCATTTCGGCGCGCATCGTCTCGGCCTGTTCGCGGTGGCTCTCAGGGATTGGATGACGCTGGATGTCCTGCCCGAGATCGTCGCCATAGGTGACGAGTTCCATCTTGAGCAGGTCGATAATTCCCTTGAACTGATCGCCCTCGCCGTATGGCATCTGGATGGGAACCGGATTGCCGTTTACGCGGTCGGTGATCATCTGTACGCAGCGGGCGAAATTGGCGCCAACGCGATCCATCTTGTTGACGAAGCAGATACGCGGGACACGATATTCGTCCGCCTGCCGCCACACCGTCTCCGACTGCGGCTCGACACCGGCGACACCATCGAACACGACGACGCCACCATCGAGAACGCGCAGCGAGCGCTGCACTTCCGCGGTGAAGTCGACGTGGCCCGGGGTGTCGATCACATTGATCTGGTGTCCCTTCCACGCCGCAGTCACGGCCGCCGAGGTGATGGTGATACCGCGCTCACGCTCCTGAACCATATAGTCCGTCGTGGCGGCGCCATCGTGCACCTCGCCGATGCGATGCACCATACCGGTGTAGTACAGCACACGCTCGGTGGTCGTGGTCTTTCCGGCATCGATATGCGCGATGATGCCGATGTTTCGGACCTTTGCGAGGTCCAGCTTAGTCTCGGTTTGCTTCGACATGCCCTGTCTCTGCTGTCACTCGATCGTCAATGTGTTACTTGTAGTGCGCGAAGGCACGGTTGGCCTCCGCCATGCGATGGGTCTCGTCCTTCTTCTTGATCGAATTCCCCTGACCGTTGGCCGCGTCGATGAGTTCGGCGGCGAGCTTGGCCGGCATACCCTTGCCAGCCCGCGAGCGCGAATTGGCCAACAGCCAACGCATCGCCAGCGACACTCCCCGGTCGGTGTCAACTTCGACGGGAACCTGATATGTCGAGCCGCCGACACGGCGAGGCTTGACCTCGACAGCAGGCGTCACGTTGCGAAGCGCCTGATCGAAGACCTCGAGCGGGTTGCGGTTCATCTTCTCTTCGATGATGTCCATCGCGCCGTACATGATGCCCATGGCGGTGCTGCGCTTGCCGCCGTACATCATGCGGTTGATAAACATCGTGATATGCACACTGTGAAACTTGTTGTCCGGCGCAACTTGGCGCTTCGGCGGGCTGTTACGTCTTGGCATCGTTACACCTGCTCGCTACTTCTTACCGGTGGCAGCGCCGGCCTTGGGCCGCTTTGCGCCGTACTTGCTGCGGGCCTGCAAGCGGCCCTTCACGCCGTCCGAGTCCAACGTGCCGCGCACGATGTGGTAGCGGACGCCGGGAAGATCCTTCACGCGGCCGCCGCGAACCAACACCACGCTGTGCTCCTGCAGCGAATGACCTTCGCCGGGGATGTAGGCCGTGACTTCGAGGCCGTTCGAGAGACGAACACGGGCGACTTTGCGCAGCGCCGAATTCGGCTTCTTGGGCGTCATCGTCTTGACGACAGTGCAAACGCCACGCTTCTGCGGGGCACCCTTGCGGCGGCGCGTCCGCTTCTGCGAGTAGGCGTTCAGCGTGTATTGCAGTGCGGGCGCCTTGGTCTTGCTCTTCTTAGACTGGCGGCCCTTACGCACCAACTGATTGATGGTAGGCATAACACTCCCTGCTGAAATCACTCGTACCGTAGCTGGCTTCAGGCGCGCAAACGGGCGAATTGCGGCAATTGCGCCGTTCGCCCGGTGCTTCCTGAAATGACGAGCCGCAACGGCATGCCGATGCACTTTCGCCACATACACTCGGTTCGGGGTCGTCATTGCCTACTGACGAGGGTGCGGCCCCGGCTTAGATTGAGCGGCTATCCTATCAGTCAGCCGAGGCGCTGTCAAGACACGTTCTCATGCGGTTCTCAAGTATGACGGGCAGGGAATAGGCGTAAGACTTCCAATGTCGGCCGCATCTAGGTTAACATGCGGTGAGAGAGTGCCGCGTCCCTCTTCTACAAAGGGAGCCAATGAACAGGTTTTCGGTCGGTACGTATCCGCTGCCCATCGTCACAACTCCGCGGACGATGACGAGTCGCCATCTGCCCATCCGACGCACGGTTTGGCAGGCGGCGTTGATGTTAGTTCTGGTGCTCGCCGCGTGTCGGTCGGCGCTGCCCCTTACGGGCGATCTGCCCATTCACTTGCCCGGATTCGTCGCGGCAGGCCAATCGCTGACGGTTACCGTCGGTCCGGTTAATGCAGTCGACGGCACGTCGATCGGCTTAGTGATGGTCGGCAGTCTCGGTCCTCGCCTCTACCAAGCCACCTTCAATTCAGGAACGGCGCAGTTCACTATACCAGGTGAGCACACGGTACAGGCCGGCTACTTGACATTCGTCGCCGCCTCTGAACAAGCGCGGGGCGAAGGCGGTGTCGTGCTGATGTCCGGCGAACGCACGCAGAGCGCGCGCGGCGCAAGCAGGAACTAGTCGGCCGCAAACCCGTTGCGACGGTGCGTGCTGTCGCAGAATGGTTTGTTGCTGCTCCCCCCACATCTGCATAGCCACGACTCGTTCCCGGCGTATTGCAGCGATCCATCGGAGCCGCGCAGTTCAAGCGGGCCGCTCAACTGCAGCGGACCCCGGCTGTGTGCGGTCACGGTCAACCGGCCTTCGCGTTCGGTCAAAGGCGACACGTCTGGACGCGGTTTCTCCTCGGCGACGAATTGAATGTCCTTGTGCGAGTTGTCGCAAAACGGTTTGTTCTTCGACTGACCGCACCGGCACAACGTAACGCGCGTCTCGCCCTCGACGTCAACGCCCGCGCCGACGATGTGCAGATCACCCGTCAGTTGGATCGGCCCGTTGGCCCACAGCACACCCTCGTTTGCGGTCGGCGTGGATTCTTCGGGGCCGCCGTCGTGCCGGTCGACGTGCAAGGCGCCGGAAGGGCAGTGTCGCACGACCTCAAGTACGTCGTCAGCCGACGCGCCATTCGCGTCGATCCACGGCCGACGCTGATTGTCGAATACGCTCGACAAGCGCCGCACACACTCCTGAGCGTGAACACACCGTTTCAGACTGTACGTGATGTCAGCTTGTGTCCCGCGAAAGCGGCGGTCGTCGGCTCGTCCTCTGTACGCTTCTCCCACGCTTCGCCTTTCGATCCATCGCGCATGCGCACCGTCAAGGCTTATAATCGTAAATCGTGTGTAAAATTCCTGCCACCGAGCCGACGTACAGGCCCAAGTGTGGTTTACTTAGGATTGCGGCTCGGTTACGAACCCCGGACTCAAAAGGTACCCCTGTTGTGCGTCGTCTTGCACTAGTCGCTCTTCTCATCTGCACTGCCCTCACGGCTTGCCAGCCCGTGCAAAGCGACACTGAGCCGCTCCCGACTCTATTCCCTTCGCCTACCCCAGAGGAATTCACCCTCGACGAGGCCGAACGCGCCGCGAATGCGTTCCTCTTCGCATGGCAGTCTTCAGACTACGGGACGATGCACAGCCTCATAAGCTTTGGCACGCGTGACGCGACACCGCTCGAACAGTTCCGCGCGGTCTACGAGAACGCTGCCGAGACAATGTCCCTCGCGGCGCTGACGATCCGGCCACTGGCGATCGCACGCGATGCAAGCACGCCGCGCGTCGCCGTGATCGTGTACGACGCGACATTCACAACGGACCTGCTCGGGACGTTCACCGATCCCGAACGCGAGCTGACGCTCGTGTTTGACGACCGTGAGCGCAAATGGCGTGTCGCTTGGTCGCCGGGTGACGTTTTCCGCGAAATGGAACAAGGCGCGCAGCTTCGTCTGCTTACGGCGACGGTCAACCGTGCCAACATCTACGACCGCAGCGGGATTGTGCTTGCAATGCAAGACGACCGGCTGATTGTGACGGTCAACATCGTGCGCCGCAGCATTCGCGACGAGGCGGGCTGCGTCTCTACTCTGGCGTCTGCGGCCAAAGTCGAGCAAGACGTCATTATGCGACGCTTGAACGCTGCACCCCCCGACTGGGTCAACGAGATCGCGCTGATCGAGCCAGCCGCATACAACGAGTATTCGACGACGCTTGAACAGCAGTGCGCGGCGACATTCGGGAATCGCCCCGCCCGGCGCTACCCGGACGGAAGCCTCATGCCGCACATTCTCGGCAGCGTAGGCTACGTGGATCCCGAAAACGTACCGGCGATCGTCCGCGAGGGCTTCCCGCAGGACTCGATCCTCGGCCGCAGCGGCATCGAGCGCAGTTGGGACGAGGTGCTGCGGGGCCGCCCTCGCGTCGAACTTGTGCTCGACCTGCCGAATGGCACGCGCCTGCGCTCGTTAGGCGTTCGCCCGTCGCAAGAAGCGCAGGCCGTGTGGCTGACCATCGATACCAGCCTACAGGCCCGCGTACTGGAGCTTATCAGTACCGCCTACGCGCAGAACGCCGACACGTGGGGACGGCAGAGCAAAGGCGCGGCGGCGATCGTCATCGACGTACGCACGGGCGAAATCCTCGCCATGGTGAGCTACCCGACGTACGACGGCAACGCGTTCACACCCAACCCGTCGATCGGACGACAGCAGGCGCTGGAGATCATCGAGAAAACCGGCACCGATCCGCGACTCCCACTGCTCAACCGCGCAACGCAGGGCCGCTATCCGTCCGGCTCGGTGATGAAGATTGCGACATCGATGGCCGTGGCCGAATCAGGCGTGTACTCGGTCAATACGCGCTTCTCGTGCAGCGGATCGTGGACGCGAAACGGGATCACTCGCACCGACTGGCTGGCAAGCGGCCACGGCACGCTCGACTTGGCTGGCGCCGTAACCAACAGCTGCAATCCGTATTTCTACGAAGTCGGCTACCAGATGAATTTGCGCGACCCGTTCCTCATGCCGACCCTGCTGCGTCAGTTCGGGCTTGGCCAGCCGACCGGATTGACGGACGTGCCGGAGGATGCCGGGAACATCGGCGACCCGGATTCATACCGGCTCAAGACCGGCGTACCGTGGTCGTTTATTGACGCCGTGTCGATGGCGATCGGTCAAGGCGAGGTCGAAGTCACGCCGTTGCAGATCGTCCGCCTGACCGCCGCAATTGCCAATGGCGGCGATCTGCTCAAGCCGTACATCGTGCAGAAGGCGGGCCTGTTCGACGACTTCAGCTACGTGGCGCAGCCCGAGGTACTCTCACAGATCGGCGTACGCGACGAGGTTCTGAATACGGTTCGCCGGGGCATGTGTGATGTGACGACCGCCTATACCGGCACGGCACAGTACCAGTTCGTCGACTCGCCGCTGCAGGCGATTGGCGTGTGCGGCAAGACCGGTACCGCCCAGAATCTGCCCGGCACGACGACCCACGCTTGGTTCGCCGGTTATGCGCCGCGCGAAGAGCCGGAGATCGCCGTCGTCGTCGTGGTCGAGGACGCGGGCGAAGGCTCGGGGGTCGCGGCGCCGCTGGTGCGCGACATCATGGAATACTACTTCTTCGGTGAATAGCATGCGCCGCGTCCTGTCTGTCGTGTTCCGGATCGTCGTGATCGCCGCGGTCACCGTGGGGCTGCTCGAAGTTGTACTGCGGGTGGCAGCGCCGCGCCTGCCCGGCCAGATCGGTGTGGTGGCGCGCTACGTAACGACCGGTCAGCCCTACAGCGAGTCTTGGACGCCGGCGTGGCGCGAGAACCGCGATCACTTCTACGCGCTTCGGCCCGGCATCGACAATGCGCTCCAGTATGGTAGCCCGTCTGTGTCGTTCAGCCTGACGACCCACAAGTTGTGGGACGACGGCCTGCCCGCGGACGAAGGAATCGGGTTCCGAACGGCGCCGGTCGACTTTGCGCCGGATATCGTGGTCGTCGGCGACTCGTTCGGCTTCTGCTTCACCGAGCAGGCCGATTGCTGGGTCGACCAACTCGCCGCACTGTCCGGCGATCAGATCGTCAACCTGAGCACGCCGGTCACCGGGAGCCTCAGCCACGCGCGCATGATCGAGGACTTTGCGGCGCCGCTCGAGCCACCGATCGTGCTCTGGCAGTTCTTCGGCAACGACTTCTATGACGACTACGTGCTGCACGCGTGGCGCGGGGACATCGACCCGATGACGACCGACGAATCTGCCGACACGGGCGGGTCGTGGATCGCACGCAATACGGTTATCGGTGCGGTACTGGAACTGCTAACGACCGGCACATGGTCCGGACTGCCTGCGGGCGACCGCGCATACGAGCCGCGCTACAGCGCCCCGTATCCGGGCGGCATGTTGCAGTTTGGCAAGCAGTACGAACTCACCGCCCTCGATATGACCCGCGCCGAAACGCAGTACGGGCTGGAGCAATCGCGGGCTGCGCTGCGCGACGCCAAAGCGCGCGTCGAATCATGGGGTGGCACGCTGGCCGTGGTCATGATCCCCACGCGCGAAGAAGTCTATTCGGACATCACCGTACCGGTGATGGGGCCCGATGAGCTCGCGAAGCTAACGTCTGCGCGCGAGGCGATGCAGGCGCTCTGCACGGAGATCGACGTACCGTGTTTCGACGCCGCCGATGTATTCAGCCAACCCGAGGCTGTGGCGACCGCGCTCTATTACGCGGACGATATGCACCTGAATCCGAACGGCAATCGCATTCTTGCCGAGGCATTGATGCCGTGGCTCGCGGACCTGAGAGGCGCCAATGACTGAGACGATCCTGATAATCGACGACGAGCAGCGCATCATCGACTTGGCGCGCATGTACCTCGAACAGGACGGCTACCTCGTGAAGCACGAGACAGACGGGCAGGCGGGCTTCCGCCATATTGTCGAACACGAGCCAAGCCTGATCGTCCTCGACCTGATGCTGCCCGGTATGGACGGCCTCGAAATATGCCGGCGCGTGCGTGCCCAAAGCGACGTGCCCATTATTATGCTCACCGCCCGCAGCGACGACATCGACAAGATCGTCGGCCTTGAGCTTGGCGCCGACGACTATCTGACGAAACCGTTCAACCCGCGCGAGCTTCTGGCACGCGTCAAGGCCATTCTGCGCCGAACCGACCGCAAGTCCGCACCGACATCGGAAGTTGTCACGCTCGGCAACCTGACGATCGACCCCGACCGCCGCATGATCATGGTGGACGGACGGGAGGTCGATCTGCGCATGAAGGAGTTCGACCTGATCCTCGTGCTGGCGCGCAATCCCGGCCGCGTATTCAGCCGCGAACGCTTGCTCGAAGTTGTCTGGGGCTACGACTTCGCCGGCGAAACCCGCACGGTCGACGTGCACATTGCCCATCTGCGGCACAAGCTGGACGGCATGCGGCCCACGATCGAGACCGTGTGGGGGGTGGGCTACAAGCTGGAGTCGCGCTGATGTCGCTGCGTTGGCGTTTGTTTGCCACCTACTTTCTGCTGCTGGTCGTCACGCTGGTGGTGATCGTCGGCGCGCTGCTGGTCTTCATCAGCAGCCGGCCGGAGCCGCCGCTGACGTCCTATCAGCGGCTGGCGTCGGTCGCTCGGTTGATCCTTGACGAGGTCGTCCCCGGCGTAACCGGCCGACTAGCGCTGGCGCAGCTCGTGCAGGCTGCGGAAGACAACGACACGCGCATTCTGATCGTCGACAGCACCGAGGCGACCGTTCAGTTCGACACCGCCGGCCTGCTCGAGCAAGGCACGGGGATCAGTCTCGAACGCGACCCAAACTATCGCCTCGATACGCGCTTCGCTGCGCTGCAATTGGCCGAGGGATACTTCGGCAGCTTCGTTGACACGACGACAGGGGCGGAGTGGCTGTTCATCGGCTTGCGCACCCGCGTGCGCGATTTCACCGCCGTGCTGGCAGAGATTCGTTCGACGCGCACGCTGAACGACGCGCTGGCCGAGTTCGGCGCGTCGCTCGCCGGCCCCTTGATCCAGAGCGCGATCATCGGGATGGTATTCGCGTTCATTCTGGCCGCGCTGATAAGCCGGCAGATCAGCAAACCGTTGGCGTCTGTTGCGCGCGCGGCCGAGTCGCTGGCGAAGGGCGACTACGGCATCAAGCTGCCACACAGCGGGCCGAAAGAGGTGCGCGCCGTCGCCGAAGCGTTCAACGCCATGACCCACGAAGTTCAAAGCACCCAGCAGTCCCAGCGCGACTTCCTCGCCAACGTCAGCCACGATCTCAAGACGCCGCTAACGTCCATTCAGGGGTATTCACAGGCCATTATCGACGGGGCAGTGCGCGAGCCTGCCGTCGCTGCAGAAGTGATCTACAGCGAAGCCGACCGGTTGACCCGCATGGTGAGCGAGCTGACCGATCTGGCCCGTCTTCAAGCCGGACAAGTCGCGCTGCATCTCGACCGGATCGATCTGTCGAGCTTGGTGGGGGCGTTGTCGCAGCGGCTGGAAGTTGTGGCGCAGAAGAAGAAGGTCCAGCTCAACGTCACGACGCCCGGTCATCTGATCGTAGCCGTGGATGGCGACCGCCTTGCGCAAGTCATCACCAACCTGATTAGCAATGCAATCAACTTCACACCCGAAGGCGGGCATATCGATATCGCGCTGCGCGCGCTCGATAACGGCGTCGAGATCGCAGTGCGCGACAGCGGCATCGGGATTCCGGCAGACGAGCTATCGCGGGTGTTCGAGCGTTTCTATCAGGTCGACAAGGCGCGCGGACCACGGCGCGGGACTGGCCTCGGGCTGGCGATCGCGAAGGAGATCATCGCGGCCCACGGCGGGCGCATCCACGCCGAGAGCCCCGGCGAAGGCCACGGTACAACGTTTGTCGTTTGGCTGCCGACGACTCCGCCTGCAGTGCCGCAACTGGTGAAGGTGCAGCCCTAACCGTTCGCCTTGGCGACATCCTTTAATCATTGATTGTTCGTAGGGTTATCGTGTGCGACGTGGTCTTACTTCGTTAATGTGTGCGCGTCAAGGCAAGGATAGTATTGAAGTAAGTCGCTCATCAAGGAAGAACCGCTGTGCGCTCCTTACTTCTGATTATTCTCCTTATTGGTCCATTCATTTCGACTGCTGCTCAGGATGACGGCATCCCCGCCAACTGCCCGTACTCGGGCGGTGTGTTCTTCAACCGCAACTGGTTTGTCCGCACTGAGCCCGGCCGGACCGCCGTTGTCGATTGGTCGACCGGTGCAGAGGTCCGCCTGCTGACCGATCAGCGCACGGGCGCGGACATCGCTGTCGGCCGCTGGTCGCCCGAATGCCAGTACGTCTCCGTCGCATACGGCATGCCGGACGACCGCGGAGTGACGATCTATACGTCAGTCGTCTACGACCTGGTCAACGGCGGCGAGATCGCTGTATTTGAAGGCGCGCGGATGATTCCCTACCCGCTCACGTGGGATACCAACAGCACGCGCCTGCTGGTCGAGACGCGGTTCGGCGCCTACATTCACTATCTGGGCGGCGGCGACGTCTGGCTGACAAGCGAAGCGGACGGCAACTCGCGGGCGTTCAGGCCCGGCACGGTGCGCTGGGACTATGCTGCCAACCAGATCGTCGGCGTACTTTCGATCCCGCCGTTCGGGTCCGCCGCCTATGACATGTCGAGCGGCGCGCTTGTCGGCCTGACCGATCAGTTCAACCGGCCGAGGGAGTTGAGCAGCTCGGGTTATTTAGTGCAAGCTCCCGTGGAACGCTCCAACTATCCATGCGTCACTACAAACTACAGGGTCTACACCTATGGAACGCGAGTAGTCGAGTACAGAGAGAATGTACGTTCGTTCATGCAGAACGCGCGCGTAATCTTGGAGCCGGAGACGAAGAGAATCCTGCTTATTGACGCCGGAACGTCAGACGTGCTGCGCGTGCTTGCATACGAGTTCGAATTTGAAAGCAATTCGTCCTTTGGCGGTGATTTCAGACCACGTTGGTCGCCGGGATGTCGCTACTTGGTCGTCAGCGCCTATCGCGATGAGGACCTACGAGTGATCGATCCAGTTGACGGGCGTATCGTCTTCGACCTTTCCGGTTTTGAAGTCCGTCAGTTCGAGATCGACCCGTCAAATCGTTTTGCGGCGTATACGACACGGCTTGGCGGATTTGTCGTAAACCTCGATACTGCGGAGTCCTTTCGTACCTTTGAGTTCCTCAAAGTCCAAACGATTGGCTGGACGCGAAGCTGGACGTATGAGAGCGTGACGTGGGACCTGGCATCCGGGCTTGTCGAGTTCGACTTCGGGTTTGAGTTCCGCGTTTACAGACTTGAAACTGGGGAGCTGATATCTGTACGCCGCTCAGACGGCCAACCGGTATCCGAAGCCGAACTCGATTTGAAACGACGACGCATCGCTTCGCCATTCGGGTGCGAGTATCGAATCAGATATCATGCAACAGATCGAGCCTTGGTCGTTCAAGACCCACTGCTGCGCGAAACGATTGCCGTGATAGAGCGCGAAGTCGTCTTTGACAGATACGCGTTTCGTGGACAGTCGCCTGACTGTCGCTATGTCACCGTTGACGTCATTGAAGGTGGAATCGAAAAGCGGATCGTCTACGACCTGCTTGAAATGAAGCGTACCGAACTTTCCGCGACTGATGGCCTTTCAAGCCACTAACCCCGTGCCTTGGCCGCGTTCCAGAACGCATCGAGTTCGTCGAGCGTGAAGTCGGCCCACGGCCTGCCGCTCGCCAGCACGGCGTCCTCGACCGCTTGGAAGCGTGTACGGAACTTGAGGTTGGTCAGGCGCAGCGCAGTCTCGGGGTCGTCGATACCGACGTGCCGGCCGAGGTTGACGACCACGAACAGGATATCGCCGAGTTCCTTAAGCCGGTCGTCGGGAGTTTCCGCCTTCAGGAACTCGTCCAGCTCTTCGCGCAGCTTGTCTGAGACGGGCACGATGTTCGGCCAGTCAAAGCCGACCTTGCCCGCCTTGTGCTGAAGCTGATAGCTCTGCGCGAGCGGCGCGAGGCTTACTGGAATACCCCCGAGGATCGACGCAGGTTGCGGGTTGCCGTTCGCCTGTTTCTCCTCCTGCTTGATCGCTTCCCAGTTGGTCACGACCTGATCGGGGTTGTTGGCGACGGCATCGCCGAATACGTGCGGATGGCGGCGGATCATCTTGTGATTGACGGCGCGCAGCACGTCGCTCATCTGGAACTCGCCGTCGTCAATCGCTATCTGGGTGTGCAGCACGACCTGCAGCAGCACGTCGCCCAATTCCTCCGCCAGCGCGGACCAATCGCCCCGATCAATCGCGTCGAGCACCTCGTGGGTCTCCTCGACGATGAACCGGCGCAGCGACTCGTGCGTCTGCTCCTTGTCCCACGGGCAGCCCTCGGGGGCGCGCAGGTGGGCGATGATCTCCTGAAAGCGTTCGAAGCTCGACATGTCACCGAGGGCCGGCACGAACAGGGAGGTGCGATGGCTGATGTGTGCGCTGCGGTCGATTTCGTACAGCGGCAGGCGCTCGACGTGTGCGTCCATTGAACCTGCCGCGTGTACCAGCACGACCTCGAATTCGTCCGGGTATTGGTTCATCAGCGTCAGCTTTACGTCGCTGGCGACCTGTCGGCTGTAGACTTGGCTGATGAGCGCGGGCGCATCCGAGTTGATCGGCGGGTGGTGCATCGCGCCGAGCACGAGCGCGTCGAGCAGTTGAATTCCGTCGATCCCGTCGACGCCGACGAGCGCGAGCGTCGGCTCGATGAAGCTGATGCCGGGCAAGATTTCGACGCCGATTCCGGCCGCGCGCGCGGCGTCGATCAGCATGGCCGTTGTGGACTCGCCGACTGCCGGATCACCCGGCACGGCGTACACCACGGCGCCATCACGTGCGAGCCCGATCACGCGCTGCACGATCGCCGCGTAGACATCGGCGAATGCCGCGTGGGCTTCATAGAGATCGTCACACGCGATGCGCGTCCCACGGATCGGCAGATCCGGCACGCACGGGTGACGCTCGGTTCGAAGCACAACCGTATCTGCCTGCTCGATCACCGACCATACGCGCCGCGTAATATCTTCAGCTCTCCCCGGCCCCAGCCCTGCGATAGTGATCGACATTGGCCCGTATGCTCCTTAGTAGCGGAGAGAGAGGCAGGTTAGCCCGCCGTCCATCTTCTCGAACTCGGACATCTCCAGCGCGATGACGTTAGCGTAGTGCTGTTCTGCCAGCGTGCGGACCGCGGGATATCCATCAGCGATAATGATCGTGCTGCGATCAATCGGAAGAACCGATGCCGCGTACCCCTCCTCGATCGGAAGCGTAATCACTTTCGCGAATGTGATCGGCTCGTGCAACTTCATGGCGGGGTCGTGGAGCAGAACACCCGGCGCGAGTTCGGTCAGACCGGTTTTGAGGTGCAGCACGTTGTCGAATGGCACGCACACAACCGGTATGGAACCAAGCCGGTCGCGAATGGCCTCGGCAAGCTGCTCGGCGCCGGCGCGGTTGGTTCGTTTGCTCAGACCAATCAACACGCGATCTTCGCAGAACAGCACATCGCCGCCTTCGATCGCCACGCCATCGCCGCTAGAATACACCAGATTCAGCCCGGCTAGCGCTTGCGCAATCGCCGTTTCCTCACCGCGCCGGTTCGCCAGCGCGGGACGACAGATGAATGCCGTATCGCCGAAGATCACGGCGGCATCTTCGGTGAAGTGTCCGTCCGGATAGCGATCATCGGCGTCCAG
Source organism: Candidatus Flexicrinis affinis (assembly GCA_016716525.1). Lineage (NCBI taxonomy): Bacteria > Bacillati > Chloroflexota > Anaerolineae > Aggregatilineales > Candidatus Flexifilaceae > Candidatus Flexicrinis > Candidatus Flexicrinis affinis. Next base: position 819,697 of record JADJWE010000001.1, on the reverse strand, counting down.
AGTCGTCACCGCAAGGCCGCACGTTCGCATCGCTTCGAGGTAGGCGTCAAACTGCTGTACGGTCGCCTCGTACGCCGGAACACCTAGATGACCGCGCGTCGTGATTCCTTCGGCAAATGTGGTCGCCGGCCGCCGGGCCAACACCCGGGTCATCGGCGGCAATAGTGACATGGCTCAACTCGCTTTCTTGTGCTGCGGCATTACGCAAAACAGGCAAGATCGGGGACGACCTTGCCTGTTTGAAATTGCATCAATCGGCTCGCGTGCGAGCTTAACGCTTGGTGTAGGTCGGCGCCTTACGGGCACGCTTGAGACCCGGCTTCTTGCGCTCCTTCACGCGGGCATCGCGAGTGAGCAGCTTGGCCGGCTTGAGCTGGCCGCGGAAGTCGGCATCGACCTCGAGCAGGGCGCGCGCCACGCCGAGGCGGATCGCATCGCGCTGGCCTGAAACACCACCGCCGTACACGTGCACGCTAATGTCGTAGTTGCCTTCCTGACCGACCACCCGCAGCGGCTCGAGGCTGATCTCGATGTCGCCCGGACGCGTCAGATATTCCGACGCATCGCGCTCGTTCACGACGTAGTTGCCCGTGCCGCCGGGATAAATGCGGACACGTGCGGAAGCAGCCTTGCGGCGGCCGACACCTTCATAATACTGAGAAGCCATTTTGCCCGTTCTCCTACTTCAGCACTTCGGGGTTTTGCCCGGCGTGCGGATGATCCGGGCCGGCATACGTCTTCAACTTCTTCGCCATCGAACGGCCCAGCGGGCCTTTCGGCAGCATGCCCTTCACGGCCAACTCCACGATTCGCTCGGGCTGGCGGGCCATCTTGTCCTTCATCCGCTCCTTCTTCATGCCGCCGAAGAAGCCGGAATAGTCGTAGTACATCTTGTCTTCGAGACGGTTGCCGGTCACTGCGATCTTGTCACAATTGATCACGATCACGTAGTCGCCGGTGTCGAGGTTCGGCGTAAAGATCGGCTTGTGCTTACCGCGCAGGACAGCAGCAATTTTCGTCGCGAGGCGGCCCAAGGTCTGCCCTTCCGCATCGACGACCCACCAACGGCGCTCGACATCCGCCGGGGTGGTTACAAACGTCTTGACTCTCATCGTTACCTCCGGGTGGGCTTCGAGCGCCTCACCGCTTCCAACTGAATGACCCGATATTCTAGTCGTCATATCGCACCGCCTCAAGGACGAGTCCGTGGGGAGGTGCGGTGCGCTGCGCAAGGCTCAGGTCTGCCGCGCGCATTTTGTCTTGAAACGCATCCGGGCTGATCCAACCCCGCCCGGCATCGACCATCATGCCGACCAACCGCCGCACCATGTGGTGCAAGAAGGCGTTGGCTTCGACTTCGTAAACGTACAACTCCCCCGCGATCGGCGCCGCATGTTGGCTCCACTGCGAGACAAACACGGTGCGAACCGTATTATCGCCTTGCGGCGGGTGGCCGAACGTGGCGAAGTCACGCGTGCCGATCACGCTGGCCGCGCATGCCTGCATCGCCTCGATCTCCAACGCCTGCGACAGCCACCATACGCGGCCCCAAAGCAGTGGATCGCGGACGTCGGCGGTGTGCACCGTGTAACGATAGCGCCGGCTTCGCGCATCAAATCGCGGGTGAAAACCGGGCCGTTCGCACACGTCGCGAACGCTGATGTCCGTCGGGAGTGTGGCGTTTAGCGCTTTTGTTAAGGTCGCGGGCCCGTGGGCCCATTCCACGTCAAAGGCGATCACCTGCCCCGTCGCATGCACACCGCTGTCCGTTCGTCCCGCGCCGATTACCGTGGTGTGCGTGCCGGTAATCTGCTCAAGTGCGTGTTCGATCGCGCCTTGGACGGTCGGGGAGTCTCCGGCTTGTCGCTGAAACCCCCAGTACGCTCGCCCGTCATAGGCGACGGTCGCGCGATAGCGCACGAGTCCTACGCGCCGGCCTCGCCGCGGTCGACCAGTTCGATCAGCACCATCTCGGCGTTGTCGCCCTTGCGCGGCCCCAGCTTGAACATCCGGGTATATCCGCCCGGGCGCTCTGCATAGCGCGGCGCAAGCACATCGAACACCTTCTGCACGATCTCGCGGTCGTTGCCGAGCCGGCTGGCGACCAGACGACGCGCATGCACGCCGGCCTCGGGCCGCTGCGCGGCTTCCGCCTTGGCCAGACCGCGCTTCGCCAGCGTGATCGTCCGTTCGACGTTGGCGCGCACGAACTGCGCCTTCGCCAGTGTGGTCTCAATCCGTTCGTGCGTGAGCAGCGCGCGGGTCAAGTTCAGGCGGAGTGCCTTGCGATGCCCGGTGTCGCGGCTCAGCCGCTTTCCTGCCATGTGGTGACGCATGATTCTTCCTCGCCGTCCCTAACGTGTTTACTCGGACTCGCCTTCGGTCTGCTCCGATGGCAGGTAACCCTTTTCGCGGAGCTTCTCAACCAGCTCGTCGAGCGACTTCTCACCAAAGTTGCGGATCGCCAACATTGCGTCGGACCCGCGGTCAAGCATCTCCAACACATCGCCGATGGTGGTGATGCCCGTACGCTTGAGCGAGTTGAACACGCGAACGCTCAAGTCGAGTTCCTCAATCATCTTGTCGTGAAGCTGCGAGCGCTTGCTGTTCTGCAGCGGCTCGCGCGCCTCGTCGTACGCCTCGAACTGGGTGTACTGATCGAACGTCGGATCCATGCCGCTGATGACCGACAGGTGGCGCATTAAGATTTGCGCAGCCTGCGCAAGCGCATCCTGCGGGCGGATCGTGCCGTCCGTCCAAATCTCGAGGATCAGCCGGTCGTAGTTGGTCAAGTTGTTGACGCGTGCCGGTTCGACTTCGAACTTCACGCGCTTGACCGGGCTGAAAATGGCGTCGACCGGCAGTTCGCCAATCGGAAGCCGGCCGCGTTCTTCCGCCGGGCTGAAGCCACGGCCTGCACGCACCTCAAACTCCATCTCAAGATGGGCGTTCGGGGAGTCGACGGTGAACAAGTACAGGTCGCTGTTGATGATCTGTACTTCGGGCGGGCAGCGGATGTCGGCCGCCGTCACAATGCCTTCGCCGCGATGCTCCAACCGGAGCCGCGCGGCTTCGCCGTCGAGCTTCACGCGAAGCTGCTTGACCTGCAAGATCAGCTGCGTCATGTCTTCGCGAACGTCGGGGATCGCGGAGAATTCGTGATGCACATCACTGACGCGGATGCTGGTCACCGCCGCGCCCTGCAGCGATGACAGCAGAACACGGCGCAGGGCGTTGCCCAACGTCAGACCGAAGCCCTTTTCGAGTGGGCTGATGACGAAGCGACCATAATTGCGCGTTGCCGCGTCGCTTTCGACTTTATGCGGCAAGACCATTTGGGTCAGATTCACGCCGGTGTCCTCCTTGAACAGGTAAATGCGTATCCCAACAGAAGCAGCAGCAGACTAGACGCGGCGCTTCTTCGGAGGACGTACACCGTTATGCGGCACCGGGGTCTGGTCGGTGATCGACCGCACCTTCAAGCCGCTGGCCTGAATGGCGCGAATGGCCGACTCGCGGCCCGGGCCGGGGCCCTTGACGAACACGTCGACTTCCTTCATCCCGTGACCCGCGGCCGAATCGGCGGCGGCTTGTGCCGCGAGCCGAGCCGCATACGGCGTGCTCTTGCGGCTGCCGGTGAAGCCGGATGTACCAGCGCTCGCCCAGGCCACGACATTGCCGGACTGATCGGTCATCGACACGATCGTGTTGTTGAATGTGGCAAAGATGTGAGCCTGACCGTAAGGGATATTCTTTACGACCTTCTTGGTCGCCTTACGGCTGCTGGCCCCCTGCTTACCGCGTGCCATACTTCCTCCAGAAAGGGTATTACGCCACGATGCGCCCTGTCATGTCCCAGGGCGCATCAACATGAGAACGGATAGACAAAGGCCGCGCACTACGGGAACCCGCCGCACAGCCCTATCTCAAACGCCGGTTACTTCTTGCCGCCCTTCTTGCGACCACGGCCCGGGACCGTCTTGCGGACACCACGGCGGGTGCGCGCATTGGTCCGGGTACGCTGGCCGCGTACCGGCAGCATCCGGCGGTGACGGAGACCGCGGTAGGACCCGATCTCCTGCAGACGCTTGATGTTCGACAACACCGTGCGGCGCAGGTCGCCCTCGACCACGAAGCTGCCAGTGATGAACTCACGCATCGACTGTACTTCCGCTTCGGTCAAGTCCTGCACACGGGTGTCCGGATTCACGCCGGTCGCAGCCAGAATCTGTTTGCTGCGGGTCGGCCCAATTCCAAAAATGTAGGTGAGTGCAACTTCGACCCGCTTATTCCGCGGAAGGTCGACACCCTCGATACGCGCCATAGCTAAACCTTACCCTTGCCGCTGCTTATGTTTCGGATTCGAGCAAATAATCATGACCCGGCCGTGGCGCTTGATGACGCGGCACTTGGGGCAGCGGGTCTTGATGGACGTTGATACCTTCATGAGTGACGGTCCCTAGACAAGCCGAGCACGACAGGCCGAGCATTATACACACACGGCTGTGCGCTGTAAACGGTAATTTGACGCCTCTACGCAAGTGTTCGTCGGGGCGTGCTGCGCGGTGAGATGTCGGATCATTATAATCGCTCGGCCGAACAGGTCCAGAGTCAGTTCGCGGTATCCGAGCTAACCACGGTGAAAGCCCCCGTGACGCTGCACAGTCGACGTTACGACGAGCTTGCATTCGGATGGGCGTTGGGTTTGTGGCGGGGTTGCCAACGCGTCAATTACAATGGACCATAGCGGCATGTTACACTGTCTGCTGCCTCGCTGGACTCCTGAGATGGACTTGCGTTGTGGTCGACACTCCATCACCCCACCACGAGCAGATTTTGCGCGACTTCGAGGCCGCGCACGCGCTCTACCGCGCCGGTCGGGTCAATGAGGCCGCGGCACTCCTTCAACAGATCGACCACCCGTTGGCGTTCACCGCCCTCGAACGGATCGGACGGGCGCCGCGAGAACGCCGGCTTGTGCCGACGTGGCTGCTCGTGGCCGCGTTCCTTGCCTTGGTCGGGATCATCCTCATTGGGTCAGCCCTCGGACTGGATGCGGAAGGCCAGTTGCGGACGGACTTGTCGATCGGGTGCGAACGCATTCTCCACACGTGGCCTGAGGTTTGCGACGCATGGGCCGAGTCCGTGATCGCCGAAAACCGCGAGGCTGCGTTGCAGTGCCGCGACTACCAACCGCCGGACAACATCGCGGCATCCTATTCGAGTGCCGAGCGGGTGGTCCACTGCGCCAATCAGATCGTCCGGCTTCCGCCTCCGTAATGATCTGAACGTGACTGCTGATTTCTGGCATACGAGCTTCGACTCAGAGTCTTGGAACCGCAATGTCGTGATATACTGCCCCGCCGAGTCGTGTCGCAAAGTGGGGACGTTCGAATGCTGTCTGTGGTAAAGGCGTGTGCGCTGGAAGGTCTTGACGGGCATATCGTCGAGGTCGAGACCGACTTCAACCCGCGCGGCAGTATTCCAATGTTCACGATTGTCGGCTTGCCCGACGCCGGCGTGCGCGAGAGTCGCGAACGGGTTCGCGCCGCGATCAAGAACAGCGGTCTGCAATTCCCTCCCAAAGTATTCGTCGTCAACCTCTCACCGGCCGACCTGCCGAAGCAGGGCCCGGTGTACGATCTCGCCATCGCGGTCGGGGTGCTGGTCTCCACCGATCAGATGCCTGCCGGACCCACGCGCGATGCGATGTTCATTGGCGAACTCTCTCTCGACGGCAGCGTGCGGCACGTCAAAGGCGTGCTGCCGATGGCATACACCGCCGTGCAGAACGGCATCACGACGATCTATTGCGCACCGGAAGACGCCCCGCAGGCCGCATTGGTCGAGGGTCTGACGGTCTATGCCGTGCCGTCATTGGCGGTGCTGGTCGAGCACATGTACGGCATGCACTTGCTTGAGGCGACACCCCCGACACCATTCAGCGATGACGACAGCGTACCGGACGGCATCGTGGATTTCGCCGACATCAAGGGGCAGGAACAGGTCAAGCGCGCGCTAGAAATCGCGGCTGCTGGCAGCCACAACTTACTGATGACCGGCTCGCCCGGTGTCGGAAAAACACTGCTGGCACGCGCCGTACCGGGAATCCTGCCGGCGCTCGACATCGAAGAAGCGCTGGACGTCTCGCGTATCTATTCGGTGGTCGATCTGCTCTCGGCCGATCAGCCCTTGATCCGGCAGCGCCCGTTTCGCGCGCCGCACCACACCATCAGCCAGGCGGGGCTGATCGGTGGCGGTAATCCGCCTAAGCCCGGTGAAATCACGCTGAGCCACCGGGGCGTGCTGTTCCTTGACGAGCTGCCGGAGCTGCCGCAGCCTACGCTGGAAGTCCTGCGTCAGCCGGTCGAGGACCGGGTCGTGACGATCAGCCGGGCACGCAACAGCATCACACTGCCCGCCAACTTCATCTTGATCGGCGCGCGCAACCCATGCCCGTGCGGGTATTTCGGCGATACGCTCCGGCCCTGCACGTGCTCGCCCAACATGGTGCAGCGCTATCAATCGAAGCTGTCCGGCCCGCTTATGGATCGCATCGACATTCACATCACTGTGCCACGGGTCGAGCACGAGAAGATGATGGGCAGCGACCGGGCCGAGCCGTCCAGCCGGATTCGAGAGCGCGTATCCCGCGCCCGTCAGCGTCAATCGCAGCGGTTCGCGGATCATCCCAAGCTGCAAACCAACAGCGACATGACGGTGAGCGAGATCGCCGAGTTCTGCCCGCTGACCAAAGAAGCTCAAGCCTTGCTCGACCTGTCGGTCAAGCGCATGCAATTGAGTGCCCGCGCCTATCACCGCGTGCTGAAGCTGTCGCGGACGATCGCCGACCTCGCCGACTGCGATACGATCGAGATGGCGCACGTCGCCGAAGCCGTGCAGTACCGTCCAAAGGCGCTGACGGGCTAATCCACTCACGCTTCACAGCATGACGAGAAGCAAACGCACACAAAGATTGCGACGATGGAAAGCAAGACGAAGAACAAGAAGACTCGCGAACAGATCGCCCGGATGGTCGAGCGGGCTTTCGACGGCCTTACGCTCGACGCGGCGCCCGAGTCGGTGACCGAACTCAAAGGGGGGTGGTTCAACGCCGCGTATGACGTCAGGCTTTCCGACGGCAGGAGCGTCATCCTCAAGATCGCGCCGCCGGTCGGCGCCGATGTCCTGACCTACGAGAAGAACATCATGACGACCGAGGTCGAAACGATGCGATTGGTGGCCCAGAACCCGGCCATCCCCGTGCCGCACATCTATTCGTTTGACACCGCGCGTGACACATGCGACTCGGACTACTTCTTCATGGAGAAAGTCGCCGGGGACAATCTGGAACACGTCTACAGCGCGCTTGCCGAATCCGTTCGAGTGGAGGTCGACCATCAGATCGGCGTGATCGTCCGCGCGATCAACGGCTTCACTGGGGCCACCTTCGGATACGACGGCAACCCTGATCTGCGCGGCACGACATGGCGCGAGGCGTTCATCAAAATCGTCAATTCGGTGCTGGGCGATGGTCAGCGGAAATCCGCCGATTTGGGATTTCCCGTCGAAGCGATCCGTTCGACCGTTCTCAGACACGCTGCATCACTCGATGAGGTCGTCGTGCCGCAGTTGGTTCACTGGGACGCTTGGAACCTGAACCTCTTCGTCAGGGACGGCCGAGTGACCGGCATCGTCGATTTCGAGCGCGCGCTCTGGGGCGACCCGCTGATGGAAGCGCAGTTCCGTGCGCTGGCGTTCGGCGGCATGACCGAAACCCTGAAGGCATACGGAAAGACGACATTCACCCGCGACGAAGACGTGCGCTGTCACCTGTACACACTGCATCTCGCACTCGTGATGAAAGTCGAGTGCTACTATCGCAACTACGATACCGACGAGGTCAACACCCTTGGATCGCAGTTGATGGCCCCTGCGCTGCAGTGGCTTCAGGACCATTGACGCGGCTGTCGTGCTCTCCTAATCCCCGAGGCTGACGCCGAGACTGCGCGCCGTTTCGACCCACGGATGATCCAGCGGGACGATCTTGCGTTTGCCGACCACCTGCTCCAGCGGAACCGGCTCGGTCGAATCACCCCGGGCGGCGACCATCACTCCGAACAGTCCCTCGTGGATGTAACGGGCACACGCCGCCCCCAACCGCGTCGCCAGCAGACGATCCGCCGCCGACGGAATGCCACCGCGCTGCACGTGACCGAGGATCGTCACGCGGGACTCCAGCCCGGTAAGCTGCTCAAGCTGCTGTGTCAGACGCTGGGTGCTGTTCATGCGCTCGGCTTCAAGCTCGGCCAGCGCTGCCTTTTTCTTCTTCTTATCCTTGCCATTCTTGGCAACTTCTTCGATCCGCATACTCAGGTCATCAGGGACCGCACCCTCTGACACGGCCACGATGCTGAACGCTTTGCCGTCCCGAACACGCTGCCGGATCGAACTAGCGACCTTTTCGACGTTGTAAGGAATCTCGGGGATCAGGATCACATCCGCACCACCGGCGATCCCGGCGCCGAGCGCCAGCCAGCCCGTGTTATGCCCCATCACCTCCACGACGATGATGCGATGGTGGCTGTGAGCGGTGCTGTGCAGGCGGTCGATCGCCTCGGTGGCAATCGTGAGTGCGGTATCGAAGCCGAATGTGACATCGGTCATCGCCACATCGTTGTCGATCGTCTTGGGCAGCGTGATGACGTTGAGGCCGTGCTGCATGAGGTGATATGCGTTTTTCGCCGTGCCGCCACCGCCCAAGCAGACGAGCACGTCCAGATGGTGGTTGTGGTAGGTCTCTACCATCACGTCGGTCATGTCCATCGTCTTGTTGCCGATTGGCATCTTCTGCGGCTTGTCGCGGCTTGTCCCCAGAATTGTGCCGCCGATGGTCAGGATTCCCGAGAGTGCCGAGCTGTTCAACGTGACGGTCCGGTTCTCCATGAGGCCGCGGAAGCCGTCGCGAAAGCCGATAATCTGCATGCCGTAGACGTTCTGCCCTGTCTTGCCCACGCCGCGAATAGCCGCATTCAAGCCCGGACTGTCGCCCCCCGCCGTCAAGATCCCAATGTACTGCGTCATGTTCACTCTCGATTCGCTGCGTGCCGGCATTGTCGTACCGTCGAGCCCGTGCGAAGAAACGTTCGCGGTTATGGAGCTCGTTCGCGGCGCCATTCCGGTCAGCTCGGCTACCGGTACAGATCATAACACGTAGGTCGCCGTGCTCCGCTCGGACGGGTCGAGTGCAGTCTGTCCGTCTTGCCCGGTGTGAATCCATAGTGCGTGAATCGCGCAACAGCGATAATGTATCCGCATGTTTGCAGCACCCGCTGAGACAGCACGACAAACCGCGCGCTAAACCTTCACCTGTTGAGGCACGACATGACAGCCCACACCAGCAACGTCCGGTACCCGAGCTTGGATCGGGTTTTGCCCGTCACGCGTGTTCTAGCCATCATTATCATCCCGTTTCTGTTCGTCGCGTGGCTGGTCCTCTATCTGTTCCCCGATAGCAGCGGCGAGCACTTCGCGTGGCCGGTCCGCCCGCACATGACCGCAATGATGCTCGGGGCCGCGTACCTCGGCGGCGTGTACTACTTCGCCCGCGTAGCTCGGGCAAGCCAATGGCACACCGTGGCATTAGGGCTTCCGGCTGTGACTTCGTTTGCGACCTACCTTGGCATCGCGACCGTGCTCCATTGGGATCGGTTCACGCCCGGGCACATCGCGTTCATTTTGTGGGCCATCTTGTACCTCGGCCTTCCGCCAATTCTTGTCGGCGTCTGGTACTGGAACCGCACCGTGGCGCGCGCCGGCGCGCCTGTACCGAAACCCGATTTGTCAAACTCGGTGCGCTTCGCGTTTGGCAGTATCGGCGTGGTTCTGTCTGTAGTGAGCATCGTGCTCATGCTCTCGCCTGCAACCCTCATTCCGTCTTGGCCGTGGACACTGACGCCGCTGACTGCACGTGTCATGTCAGCGCTGTTCGTCCTGCCCGGTGTCGTCGGGATCGGAATCGCGCGCGACGGCAGGTGGAGTTCGGCGCGAATCCTCCTACAGGCGCAGGTCGGCTCGCTCGTCCTGATCGTGATCGCGGCCATCCTTTCCAACAGCGACTTCGATTGGTCGAGCGTCGGGGCGTGGCTGATGGTCGGTTCGTTTGTCGGACTCACGGCAATGTTGACAATCCTAATCTTCAGATTCGATCGCCGTCGGGCCTAATCGACCCACTCTGGTTCGTCACAGTCTGCCGCATTCAGCCGCTACCCGTCGGAGAGCGGTTTCCTCCGCGCATCACTGTGTTGGTCGTGTTGGACTCAAGACGCGTAAGACGATCTGTAATAAAGTCAGTGTAGAGCGCCAAATCGCTCTTAGCCCGGTTGCCCCGCGCTGTTGACACATAACCATCAGAATACCGACGTTACCTGCCACAGCGCGTAACGTCTTTTTCGTTTTCAGGAGGGAACCGCCATGAAAACGTGTATCCGCTGGGCAGTTCTATTGGGTGTGGTGGCGATGCTGTCACTGGCACTGCCAGCCACCGCACAAGACGACACGTATTTCCCGGGTGCGGAGTGGCGCACTTCCACCCCCGAAGAACAAGGCATGGACTCGGCCAAACTGCTCGAGGCCCTGCAATACATCGAAGACGAAGCGCTGCCGATCGACAGCCTCACCGTCATCCGCAACGGCTATGTGGTGCTCGACGCCTACTACTATCCGTACACCGCGGACATGAAGCATCATTTCGCAAGTGCTACAAGAGGATTCACTGCCACACTACTTGGCATCGCGATGGACCAAGGTCTGATCACGAGTCTCGATCAGCCGATACGCGAGCTGCTCCCCAACGCTGCTCTTCCTTTGGAGCTGAATCCGGCAGTAGGTGTGACGGTTGGCGAGTTGCTGGCGTGGAGTAGTGGATTCTACTGCGATTGGCTGAACATCGAGCCCGATGCGCTAGCGTCGGACTATCCAGCGGTGGCAAGGTTTGAACTGATCGCTGCTCAGGGCCGCCGGAATCTGGAGAACGGACAGGTCTTTGACAACGGCTGCACCTTCGATTCCGACCTGCTGATGGGCGTGCTATCGGACGTTACTGTTGATGCAGTCCCGCAGTTCGCAGAGAACCAGCTGTTTGCCTCAATCGGAATTCAAGATTACACATGGATGGCTGACAAACGGGATGTCCCATTCGGCGCCGCAGGACTCTGGCTCACGCCGTACGACATGGCTAAGCTGGGCTACCTGTATCTCCACCGCGGACAGTGGGAGGACAATGATGTCGTCTCAGAATCGTGGATCGATTTTGTCACATGCGTCGATCCTGAAAGCTGTCTTTTTGAGCAGCCAATGGGAGCGGCCAATGTATCCTACCCCATCCATGTGGGGTTCGGTCACCATTGGTTCTTGGTCGACTTTGGCACATACGTGTCGTGGGATCTAACGGGTCAGATGCTCTTGGTAAATCCAGACAGGGATATCGTCGGGGTTATCACCAGCCCCGGAATTGATTGGGATCCCGCACAGCAGAAGATTGCATACGGCGTGTTTCTAGACCGCATCCTCGGTTCAGTTGCATCGGATGAGGCGCTGCCGGTCGACGATGAAGCCTATGGCGCGCTCAGCGCCGAAGTGGCTATCTTGGCAAATCCGGTGCCTGGCGCACCAGCCCCCTTGCCCGAAATCGCGAGTGCAATCAGCGGCCACATGTACGACTTCAAGCGCCCGCTGCATGCACACTTCTGGCTAGCCGAGCGCGACTTGTATTCGGGGCAACCGCTCGACATCGCCTCGTTCAGCATCACGTTTGACGAGGAGGACACAGCGGTTCTGACCCTCACCTACGCGGACGGCTCGGAGATGTCTATACCTATCGGACTCGATGGCGTGTGGAGAACAGTTGAGACCGAGTTTGGTATGAAGGCTGCACGGGGCGCCTGGTATGAGGGGCCTGTTAGCTTCCGATTTGAACTGAGGACTGTTGGCAACGATGATCGACAGCTCTTCAACATGCGTTTCGACGGCGAGCGCGCATTCGTTGGCTGGGTACACGCTGCAACGCTAACGACGCAACAGGTTCAGGCGTCGATGCGTGAATGACGGCAGTTCCGATTGACGACTGGATACGATCAGATTCATTCAAAGTTGAAGAGTATGGGGCGGCAGTCGATACCCGCAGTTCGCCGCCCCATCCGTTGCACTCTAGGAGGGAACCGAAATGAGAACGTGTTCCCTACTCATAACAGTCGGCCTCGTATTCGCCTTGGCTGTTACCCCGCCGACACTGGCCGATGACGAGTTATCACGCCCTTCTGCAGGGTGGCCCGTCTCACCACCTGAGCAGCAGGGCATGGACTCGGCCCTGCTCCTGGACGCGCTCCAGTTCATCGACGATGCCGAGCTTCCGCTCGATAGCCTTACGGTAGTCCGTCACGGACACATCGTGCTCGATGTCTACTATTACCCCTACACGCCCGACCGACCGCATCAACTGTGGTCGGCAACAAAGAGCGTGACTGCTACGCTCGTCGGGATCGCAATCGACCGTGGGTTGATTGACTCGGTCGACCAGCCGATCATCGAGCTGTTTCCACAGTTCGCGCCGGATGAAGTCAACCTCGCTGCGCGGTCCGCCACGGTCGCCGACTTCCTCGCGATGAGCAGCGGGATCTCGTGCAGTTCGACATTCCGGAACGAGTGTGCTGCGATGGACTCCGGCGATGCCACTGCGTTTGTCGCCGACCTGCTGTTCGCCGAGAGCCGGCCGACCTATCCGCCCTATCGACGGTTCGAGTACTGCGACCTCAACTCGTGCCTTTTGCTCGGCGCGATTCAGAACTCAATCGACAAGCCGCTGTGGCAGTTCGCCGACGAGGTTCTATTTGAACCGCTGGAGATCACGAACTACACGTGGTGGACGGATGACGTCGGCATGCCGCTTGGGTCGTTCGGGCTTCATCTCACTCCTCACGATATGGCACACATTGGCGCTTTGTATCTCAATGGCGGCGTGTGGAACGGCCAGCGACTCGTGTCGCAAGCCTGGGTCGACTTCGTACGGTGTGCCGATCCGAGCAGGTGTCCTTTCTACGATGCAGAGAACCGTACCGGGTACGGCTATCACTGGTGGCTGTTCAAACCCTCTCTATATGCAGCGGTTGGACTGGGTGGGCAGTTCATCGCCGTTGCGCCCGCAATCGATATGGTAGTTGTCGTCACCAGCTACGGGAGTACGTCAGAACAGGTCTACGAGTCGATTCCGTACGAACTCATCGAGGGCAGAATCCTAGCAGCCGCAGTGTCAGACACGGAACTACCGGCAGACGATGCCGTGCACGCATCCCTGCGCGCCGCGGTTGAGCGGGCAGCGATGCCGTCAGCAGCACCGCGCGCGCCGCTGCCGGACATCGCGTTCGATGTCAGTGGCATGTCGTTTCATCTGCTGAGACCGATACACACCAGCTTCTGGCCCGCCAAACACACAGTTAGCGTCGCACGTCCGTGCGCGCTGGTCGGCTACGGCCTTTCGTTCATGAGCACCAACGAAGGCGCCGTTACGTTCGAGTACGAGGACGAAAGTGCGATGACGCTGCGGGCTGGGCTTGACGGCGTCTGGCGCGTTACACCGACCGACTATGGCGAGTGGGCCGCACGCGGATCATGGGATGTAGACGAGGCAGCGTTCCACCTCTCAACACAGCTCGTCGGGGGAGCGGAGCGCCACGAGTTTGTCTTCCACTTCGCGGACGACCGGCCAATTCTTCGCTGGATCCAGCCCGAAGCGCTGCACTTGGGAGCGACAGACGTGATGCGTGCCGTTCCGCGCGAGCCTTAACGGGCCGATCGACGCCGCAGCTGCGGCGCGTTTTCCGACGACCGTACGCGCGCTAACGCAATTGAGAAACGTTGTTTTCTCGTCTGCACAGAACAGAACAGGGGAAAGCACCGCGGCGGGACGCGGCGCCCCCGTGACGCGGGCGATCGCCGGCGCGATCGGTATTATTGCTGAGCGGGCGCTTCAGCGTCTCAACTTACGCTTGCCAGGATGACTCGTACAACGACAAAGGTCGCGTTGCCTTCACATCACACCGTGCCCGCTACGCCGTTTGGGCACGGCTCAACTTCCCCGTCTCGAACGGCTCGACCGTGAGCTGCATCGTACGGATCAAGCGGTTGACGTACGGGTTGTGCACAACGGGCATGACCAGACGGTCTCCTGCACGGGTCAGCGTGCAGTGATAAACACGAACACGGCGGTTTCCGCCGAACCACTTGTATTCCATCAGTACCGTGCGGTCAAGTTCCCAGCCATGCAGCATCAACGTAATAAGGCAGTCTCCACCGCCGTAGCGTTCGGAGTCCGGCGACCAGTGCTGTGCAACATCCATATACTCGACGTGGAAATTGGCGGGACTATGTCCGAGCATCTTCTTATCCTCCGTCCAAACGATACAACATTGATTTTCGCCTATTCGATTTAAGGTGCAATTAGACGCGCTTGATGACTCGCGTTGAATCAAGGGTAACGCAGTTTTGTGCGATCTGCACATGTGTAACCCTGCCAAAGATCACCTTGTCCTAGTGCATGATATAATGCCGGCGTTTTCGCAGCAGCGTGACTGTAAAGGAGCGGGCCGTGGCGCCTGTAATCGCGATTCGTGACATTGCCGAGCACGTCGGGCAGGACGTGACCGTGCGTGGCTGGGTGTACAACAAGACCGGCAAGGGCAAGCTCGCGTTTGTGCTGCTGCGAGACGGCACCGGCATCCTCAACTGCGTTGCGTTCAAGCCGAACCTCGATGAGCACGAGTTCGACCGCGCCGACAAAGCAACGCAAGAGTCGTCGGTCGTCGTGACCGGCACGGTCCGCAAGGACGAGCGCGCCAAGGGTATCCCCGGCGGGTACGAACTGGACATCAAGACGTTCGAGGTGCTGCAGGTCACTCAGGACTATCCGATCGGCCCGAAGGAACACGGAACGGAATTCCTGATGGATAACCGGCACCTGTGGCTGCGCTCCTCGCGCCAGTGGGCGATCCTGCGCATTCGTGCCACAATCGTGGCGACGCTGCGTAACTGGCTCGACAACAACGGCTACCTGCTCGTGGATACACCGATCATCACACCCGCCGCCGGCGAGGAGACGACGACTCTTTTCGAGCTTGACTACTTCGGCGAACCGGCATATCTGGCTCAGACCGGCCAGCTGTATAACGAAGCCAACATGATGGCGTTCGGCAAGGTGTATTGCTTCGGTCCGACATTCCGAGCGGAGAAGTCAAAGACCCGTCGCCACTTAATCGAGTTCTGGATGCTCGAGCCGGAAATGGCGTTCTACTCGCTCGAGGACTTGATGGACACCGAGGAGCAGATGATCACGGCGGTCGTCCAGCGGGTGCTCGAACTCCACCGTCCCGAACTTGAGCTGCTCGAGCGCGACGTGGCGAAACTGGAGTCGATCGTGTCGCCGTTCCCGCGCATAAGCTACGACGAAGCCGTCGAGCGCCTGACGACTCTGCGCGAACAGACCGACGATCCTGAACTCAAGGAACTGCTCAAGATCGAGTGGGGAGAAGACTTCGGCAGCCCGCACGAGACGGCGCTGACCGAGATGTTCGACCGGCCTGTGTTCGTCTATCACTACCCGAGCGCCGTCAAGGCGTTCTATATGCAGCCGGTCGAGGGACGCCCCGAAGTGTGCCGCAGTGTCGATCTGCTGGCGCCGGAGGGGTATGGAGAGATCACCGGGGGCAGCGAGCGCATTTGGGACGCGGAGTTGATCGACCAGCGTGTGTCGACCATCGGCATCAGCCGCGATGCATACGCTTGGTACCTCGACCTGCGCCGCTTCGGCAGCGTACCGCACGCGGGGTTCGGCCTCGGTCTTGAGCGCACTGTCGCCTGGATTTGCGGGCTGCAGCACGTCCGCGAGACCATTCCTTATGCGCGCATGCTGAATCGCAAGTACCCGTAAGGACTCAGGAACCAACGCGCAGATTCTGCCTGCTTTACAGCCTACCGAATCGTGCTATCATGGGTTAAATCTGTGTTAAACACTACATATAGATTTAACACTACCGGGAGGCATCGATGGATACACGGAAGGCACTCGACATCGCCTGTCACAGCGCCGAGTTGGTCGCGCTCTGTGCGCGCTATCAGGCGAAGTATGGGCGTCACTCCGTGTTGAAACCCGGTAGTTCGCGCGCCGAGTGGGATTTGTTCCGCGACATCCTCAACAAACAGGCAGCGATTGCCGAACTGCTCGATACGTCCGTGCTTCAGGCACCAGGCGAGGTCGTCAACCAGTGGTGGAAGCGCCAAGATGTCATCGACCTGAGCATCGTCAGCGATCTGTGTAAGGAAGCCGCACGGTTGATCGGGTGCGCGGCTTATCACGATGAAGACCCCAACGGCGGGCAGTGGTCGTATGCCGAACAAGCGGCTCAGGCGGCAATCGCTGTGATGCTGCACCCGACCGCTCGGCAAAACGCGCTCAACGCGCAGGCCGAAAAGATCGCCAGCTAGTCCGCAGTTCCTTCCGAACAGTTCAGCCCTCGCTTCTCAGAAGGCGAGGGTTTTTCGTTCCATGCCGGCACCGCGCGGCGACCGTTTGACTCGCATCGCAATCCGTGTTACGCTGTTTTTGCGTTTATTCGCAATTGCGGGAAACCGGAATAACGGAGGCATTCGCCACTATGTTTCGCACCGATTTTGTCCTTGCTCCCCGCACCGTGCCCGTGCGCGTCGCCGTCTACCCCGCACGCACGCTCATCAACTCCATGCTGCTGATGAATATGGCGGACTTGCGCTCAGGCCTAAGCGATTGGATCGCCGCCACCGCGGCGAGCTTCAGCCCAGAGATCGCCCGTGACAACCATGTCGCCGGTATCCTTGCGGACATGATCCCTCTCAGCGACGAGCCGCTGGAATTCCCCGATCTGATCGAGCGTATGCGGCACCACGATTTCGCCGACGCGGTCGCCCAGTACATCGACGAGACTGCCGAGCACATGGGTGTCAGTGTCGACGAGCTGATGGCCAACCGTGCCACCTTCGTCAAGCATATTGTCGAACACATGGCGGCGAAGGGCGAGGAACTTGACCCCGAGCACGTGGGTGCGGCGTTCGACATGCTGCAAGCGCCGGAGCGGTGCGGGGCGTTTCTCGCCGATCATTTGCAGCGCATGTGGGATCTATACCTCGCCGACGAGTGGAAACGCTCGCGCCCGGTCTTGTATGAGACGGTCGCCCTATTCGACCAGCTCGACTTGACCGACCTAACCCCGCTGGAGGCTATTCAAGCCGTCACCGGGCGCGACATGACGAATTTCCTGCACAACGAAGAACAGATCAACGAGATCATCTTTGTGCCGTCGCTGCATACCGGTCCGTACGTCTCGCATTCGGGACCGGACCAAGCGGGCCGAACCTACCTCATCTTCGGCGCGCGCGTACCGGAAGGGATTGCCAACGTGTCCACCGAGCTCAGCTTGCGCGACCTCTTGACCCAGCTCGCGGCACTCGCAGACGACACGCGGCTTCACATCCTGTCCTTGCTGACGCAGCACAACGAGTTGTGCTCGCAGGACTTCCAGCACATGCTCAACCTCAGCCAGTCGGCCGCGTCGCGCCACTTGCGCCAGTTGGTTGCCGCAGGCTACTTGAACGAGCGCCGGCGTGACCTTAACAAGTGCTTTAGCCTGAACAGCCGGCGCGTGCAGGAGACATCCGCGACTTTGCGCATTTTGCTCGGCAGAAAGTAGTCATGCGCATTGACGTCCTGACTCTGTTCCCGGAAATGTTCGACGGGCCGATGAACAGCAGCATGATGTGGAAGGCCCGCGACCGCGGCTTGTTGTCCTTCGAAGCCCACGACATCCGCAACTGGTCGACCGACCGCCACCGCACCGTTGACGATACACCCTACGGCGGCGGTGGCGGGATGGTGCTGCGCGTCGACGTGCTCGATCGCGCGGTGTCTGCCGTCTTGGGTGAGGACAAGCCGCCTGTGATTTACTTGTCACCGCAGGGCCGGCTCCTCTCGCATGAGGTCGCGCGCGAGCTGGCTCAGCACGATCGGCTCGTGTTCCTATGCGGCCACTACGAGGGAATTGACGAGCGTGCCCACGACCTGTTTATCACCGACGAGATCAGCATCGGCGACTATGTACTGACTGGCGGCGAGCTTGCGGCAATGGTCGTCATCGACGCAGTGATGCGCCATGTGCCGGGTCTGCTTGGGGCTGAAGGCGCCCATGAACGCGACAGTCACGCGGACGGCCTGCTCGAAGGCCCGCAGTACACCCGGCCAGCCGAGTACAATGGACTGGCCGTTCCAGCCGTTCTTCAGCAAGGAAATCACGCTGACGTCGCGATCTGGCGGCGACGGCAGCAGCTTCGCCGCACGTGGGACAACCGCCCCGACTTGCTGCTCAAGGCGCCTCTCAGCGAAGCCGACCGCTACTACCTCGGCACGCTGGCCGACGAAGACGCGCGGACGATCCTCACTTCACGAACGTAGAGTTAAGTGCTTGCGCCGCGCGTAACGTGGTACACTTTTGAACAGACTCTCTCACATGGCTGCATGGACCGAGGCCGTTATGCGGAAACAGCAGTACCGAAGCGACGCCCTTGAGGAGAAACTCCGTACGCTCTACGCGATTGTCGATGGCGTGAAGGCGGCGGTGATCGTCAACAAGGACGGGCTGTTGGTGGCTGCATTTCCACCCGGCAACGAAGACAACCCGCACGAGAATCCAACCAGCAGTCCGCAAGTCGCCGCCATGTCTGCAACGCTCATCAGCCTCGCCGAGCGTACGCTCGGACGCCTCGCTCAAGGCGATCTGGAACGCCTGATGATGGAAGCCGAAGAAGGTGTGATGGTGGTGTATCCGGCCGGTCGCGCCTCGCTGGCAGTGCTGGCCGAGAAGGACGCGCGCATGGCTTACGTCCTGTATGCCGCAAAGCGCGCCGCGGAAGATATCGCGGGGATCCTCGGTACGTAGCTCGCGTCAGTCGACGTAGTTGACCAGCAAATTCAACTTCCCGAGGCGAAGCCAATCGCCGTCAAACAGTCGATGCTCGACATACGGGGCGATGCGCTCGCCGTTCACGTACGTGCCGTTGCGACTGCCGAGATCCTCGACGTAGACCGCCCCGTCAATGCTGAACAGATCGGCGTGATGGCGGGACACACCATGACGCCGCGCACCGAATGGCCCGAGGTCGATACCGGGTGCGACGCCGCTGTCTTTGTCGCGCCGTCCCAGCGCAAGCGGCGTTTCGTCGACGACAACATCCAAAGCCTCAGATTCGCCGCGAACATGCAGTCGCAGAGCCGCTGGGTTCGCCACTGTGGGCCTCCCGTCTAGGTGGTCGCCGCCGCCATCGCGTGATCGGGCAAGATGGTCTCGGCATCTCTAATCGCAGGCACGAGATAGCCGGCGGCCGCAATCATCATGCCGAGTATACCCGCGATAACGAACATCAGCGATATACCCGCGCCGGATCCCGTGCCTACGAGCCAGCCAAACGCACCTGAAAGGGCACCGCTCGGCTGCATGGCCGGCTCGAAGATCAAGTCGGCAAACGGCCCGGACATCAGCATCGCCAATGGCACCGAAATCTGTGCGATGAGTCGGCGAACGGCAAACACCCGCCCCTGTACGTCAGGAGCCACCTTAGCCTGCCAGATCGCCTGATTCGACCCGTTGAGGATCGGAATGAAGAACGACTCGAAGAACGCGCCAATCGCCCACACGACACCAACTTGTCCGAGGCCCATCACCATTGTCCCAAGCAGGCTCGAACCGAACATGCCCATCAGCACCCCGTGGACGCGCTTCTTGGGGCCGCCCCATGCGCTGAGGAAGAGGCCACCGACCAATCCCCCGACGCTGCCGACGGCCAAGATCGCGCCGAGCAGTACTTTGTCGCCTGTGAGCAGGACCCCATCGCTCAGTCCCGCCGACACCACTGCCGGAAGGGTCGAATTCTGGATCGGAATGAGCGACGTCTCGGTACGTGCCAATATGAGCGCCGGCATGATGGTGAATACGAACGACGCGGTTAGGTTGATGCCGAAAAAGACGAGCTGAAGCCCGAGGAGGCTTGGCCGATCCTTGATGTACTTGAAGCCGTACATCACCTCCGTCCAGAACCCGCCCGACCGGCTTTCAACGCCCGCCTCGGTGCGGGTTGGCTGCGGAATGCGGACGATCAGCAGCGCCCCGATTGCGACAAGGAATGTCGCGATGTCGATGAACAGCAGGCCCTGCAGGCCAATGGTGACATACAGTACGCCGCCTAACACGGGGGAGAAGATGCCAGAGGCGGTCTCAGCGATGCTCTGCAGGCCGGAGGCGCGCGCGTACTGCGATGGGCTGATCATCGTGCTGATCGCCGCCGAATATGCTGGGAACTGGAATGCCTCCCCCGCGCTGGCGACTGCAAGCGCCACGTAGAGGTGCCACAACTCGAGTTTCTCGGCGCCCGCCAATAAGACGATCAACAAGAGAGCGCCGGTCGACACCGCCGCCATGAGGTCCGAGACCATCATCGCCAATTTGCGGTTCCAGCGGTCGACCAGCGCACCCGCGATCGGACTCAGGATGATCCCCGGCACGAAGCCGAAGAAGCCACCGAGCGCGAGCGCAGTCGCTTCGCCGGTCTTTTCCCACGCCCACAGCGTGATTGCGAAGCGGGTCATACCGGTGCCGAACAGCGACACGACTTGACCGGCCCAGACCACGAGGAACGCGCGCATCCCGTGAATGCCGCCAGACGATTCACGCATAAGTCCACTCACAATGTGAAAAGGGTGCTACCGGGCAATCTCGGTAATGCGAATCGCGCCACGCGCACTGATGACATAGCGCAGTTGAGTTGCTGCCCGGTCGAAATTGCGCGACTCGAGCACATCACCGACCAGATAATTGTACAGTGTTGCGTCGTATTGGGGGTCTATCCCGCTGCCAGCGCGATTGAGTTCAAACCGCGCGCCGACACCGCTGGGCACGGCCACTGTGATGCCTCCGTCTGCCACGGTCAGCGTTCCGATCGGGGCGGTCGGGTCAGCCGTGACGGACGGCGAACGCGGCTGGTAATCCGGCAAGTTCACGATTGCATCGCCGCGCACGACGTCAAGGTTCAGGCGTTCGAGATCCAGCAGGTCGAGGTTCAATGTCGCGGCGCCTTGCTGTACACGCACGGCAATATCCAGCCCGACGCCCGCCGGCAGAGTCAACGCGAGCTGCCCGCGCCCGACATCCTCAAGATCAGGGAAGGGGTTGGGTTGCGACTCGGTGATTCTCAAGACCGCACGCCCGGTCCCGTCATCCGCGTACGTTACATCCACCGCGCTCTCAGTGCTGCCGACGAACTGCCCGCTCACGATGCGCTGTCCGCTGGTGTCGGCCACCAGGTCGAGATCCGACGACAGCAGCGCGATCTCAATGCTGACGAGCGTCACGTTCGGGCTGACGGCTTCTGCCACGACCACGGTCTGATCGGTACGCTGTTGAGAGGCACGACCTGAAAACGCGACCAGCGCGATATTGACGACGATGAACGCGGTAATCGCGAGAGCGATGATGCTGGCGAACGGGACACGCCCGCGCAGTATGGCACCCAAACCAAGCGCGACCAGTATCGCCGGAAGCGCGCGCAGCAGCAGATCGCCGAGGCCGGCGGGCCACACGCCGAGCGCCTGCCCGATCAGGACCACGCCGACACCCAGCACCAACAGGCCGATGAGGAAGTTCCGCTGACCGCGCATTACGCCCTCACCTGCCGGAAGATCAGGATCAGCCCAAAGACGGCGACGACGACCGGCAGATACAGGCTCTGGCCCGCCGGCATCGGCAGCAGGTTATATCGCTCGGCGATCCATCCACCGACGATGATGACGCCCAGCAGCAGTACGGCGAGGGTCGACATGAAGCCGCCGCGCCGGACCACCAGCGAACCCTGCGGCATCGCCAGCCAAAGCGCGGCGTAATACAGCGCGACCGCCCCGGACGTCAGCAGTGCGCCAACGGCGAACAACGCCCGCACAATCCATCCGTTGACACGGAATGCGCCGGCAATCCCACCGCATACCCCGCCTAATAGCCGATCCGTGAAGCTGCGATACACACTCGATCCTATCGTCGCGTTTCGACCTGCGCTCGTGCGCGGGTTACGTCCACATGAACCGCACCGTCAGGCGCAACCGCCCGAGTTCCAGCTCGTCCGAGTCCCGCAAGCGGTACGGCTGACCGGGGCGCAAGGTCTTTCCGTTCAGGCGCGTGCCATTGGTCGTTTGAAGGTCGGTGACGAATACGTCGCCGGCCTCGACCAGAAGCTGCACGTGCTTGCGGCTTACACCCTGTTCGCCCGCGCCGAACCGGCCGAGGTCGATATCGACGTCGTCGTCCGGTTCGTCATTCTGCCGCCTTCCGACAATCAGATCCGGCTCGACCTGCACAATCAGGCGCCGAGAATCGATTCGAAACTCGTATTTCTTCGGTGCGATCTGGTCGTCGCTGGAAAGCACCCGCTGTACGCGCGGCTCACTCATCGCCGGCCACCCCTGCAGCGTTAAGTCGTCGCCTAAGTGTGTCTTTTATGTGCCGGTTTTGCAAGCGTTGGCCGTCAGCGTTCGGGGATCGCCTGCGGCATGACGTTCGACTCCGCGAGACATTCCAGTCCCTCACGATCGGCGACAAATACGAGCCGTCCCCGTTTCTTCAACAGGCCGGCGTTCAGCAGCGCGCGCAGCGCGCGCCCTACCACCTCGCGCGTCGTGCCGAGGATCGCTGCGATTTCCTCTTGCGATAAGCGCGACGGTGATTCGCCGATTTGATCGGCGTAGGTTGTCTCATGCAGGTACAGCTTGGCGAGTCGGGACGGGATGCTGCGGAACGTCATATCTTCGAGGCGTTCGATGTAGTCGCGGTTCACGCGCGCCATCCACTGTAACGTGCGCGCCATGAACGCGGAGTCTTCCGCCAACAGTTCCACCAACGCGTGATGGCCGATCACCACGACTTCACTTGCAGTAACGGCCACGGCGTTGTATGGATTCGGGCCGCCATCCACAGCGGCGACTTCGTTGAACGTCGCAGGAGGGCGCAGCAGGCTGAGGGTGTGCATACGCCCTTCCGGACTGATGCGGTAGATGCGCACCAACCCTTCGGTGACGATGTGCAGGCCCGCGCACGCCGTACCTTCGCAGAAGATCTCGGCTCCCGCCTGAAACGCATGCGGATGACCAGCAGCGCTGATGCGGCGCAGACTCACGTCATCCAAGCCTGCAAAGGCCGGGACGGAGCTCCAACGATCCTGCGTATCTCCGATCACCCCTTGCTCCACGGTCAACTAGGCCAACGTTCGAAAGCCGGCGCAATTAGTCCCGGGTTTCGGACTGTTCAACAGTCGTCGAGATTGGCCGAACCTCACTGCTCTCAACCACCCGCTTAGCGCGGCAGCACCAGCGCCAGCAGGATCAACACCCCGAATGATGCCGCTGCCAAAATGCCCATGCTGCGCAGGTCGGCTAACACGAAACCGTACTGCGCACGCAGTTCATCGGAGGTCACGACTTTGGTCGGGTTGGCCAAAAGTTCGGTGATCTCCTCGGCGGTGAGTGCCTTCTTACGCGCTTCTTCGTTCTTCTCGCGGAGGCGTTTGGCCGTCGAGACACTCCGCCGCACTGGCGCTGACGACGCTGCCGTCGCGGGCGTCTGTGAAACCGGCTCGGCGGGTTCCACGCTCTCGGCAACCGAGTCGTCGTCCTGCTCTTCGAGCGCTCGGGCCTGCTGACGTGCGCGCTCGAGAACGTCCTTGTTGATCCGCTTCTGGCCGCTAGATTTCTTCTTCGGTGGCATGTGTAATGTGCCTTTGTCTGCTCTATGCGCCCGCGTTGTCGACGCGGTCTGCCACTACGATATACCGCTTGTTGTTGACGCGGTAGGGGTAGCAACTGATCAAGGTCACTGTCGGCACACCCTGATCGTCCATCACATACGTGTCGGTCGGGTCGACAATCCGAACCTCACGAACACGGTAGACGAACGTGCGCGAGTTCGTCCGGACCGTAAACTCGTCGCCCACCCGCATCTGGTCGAGGTCGCGGAACAGCTCGCCATAGATGTCATTGTGGGCGGCCAGCACGACGTTGCCAGTCGCCGCTGCGGGATACGCCCCGTTCTGCACCTGCCCTACGCCTTCCTTCAGGGCTTCCCAGTCGGTCCCTTGTACGATCGACTGATCGAGGTTGAGCCGAGGAATACTTATGGAACGTGCGGTCTCCGGCGTCTCGGGCGGCCGGACAATGTTCACCGGGAGCACCTGCTGCTGGACTGCCACGCGCAGATGCGCGGGGACATCGTCAATAAACTCTTCGAGGTTGAAGCGTACGGTATCGTCGGCTTCGATGACATGCCCGCCCGGCAGCACATAGTCTTCGATGCGGACAGTTAGGATCGACGTGGGCTGGGGCGTGGGGATGCCCGCACTGCGCTGCTGATTTGCCAGTTCCTGCGCCGCGCGCGTCTCCTGTTCCAACGCACTGATGGACATGATCATGCCCGTGCCGAGGAAAAGCAGCCCGACGACAGCGGCAATCTCAACCACCAACAGAATACGATTGATAGCGCTCTTGCGCTGGGCCGCACGTTCGGGGTCGTCCGGCGGGCGCTCGGTAAACAGATCGTCTTCGAAGCGCGGCTCCGATGTCTGGGGCACCGGTCTCGGCGGTGCGGCCGGCGACTTCTGTACAGGTGCGGGCGTGGCGGCCTGTACCGGCAGGCTCTGTGGATTGGCCTCGGCCGGAGCAGCCGCAGCGTGCATAACACGGCCATCCTGCTTCAGCCGCTGAAGCCGCTGCATCCGCTGTTCGCGCTTGCGGATGGCTAGAATGCGTTCTAGTTCTTCAATCGAGAGTTCGTCGACGGGGCGCCGATCCCGCATGGCATCCTCAATCCGGTCATTCAACGGCGCCATTATAACGGATACACCGGTTCCTATCCGTTGTCATCTGCCGGGATAGGTCAAGCGTACGGTAGAAAACGGCTGACTGGGTCACACATTGATCGCCAGTCAGCCGCGTAAGACCACCCTAGAAGTAGCTGGAAATGATGTCCAGCACTGCCCCGATGTTCGACGGATCGCCAGACGCGACACGCGTCGCGCTGGCGCGGGCAATCGCGTTGAGCGCGTTGATGTCGGCATCGCTGCCGTACGCCACCGGAATGACGATGACCGGGTTCAGGTCTTCGCGCGTCGCGCTGATCGCACGGGTCGCGTCGGCCAGCGTCGTTCCCTGCGTGCCCGTGTCCTGGCCGTCACTCAAGATCACGACCGCGCGGATACGGTTATCGTCATCGATCGCCGACATCTGCTCGACCGCGCGCTGCACCGCCAGATACAGCTCGGTACCGCCGGAAGCACGCACGTTGCGAACCGCTGGGAGGACCTGATTCAGGTTGCTTTCCAGCCGATTCATGGGGACAAGCTCGCGGTAGTCGTCGCTGAAGACGGCTAGGCCCACACGGTTATCGACTTCGAGGGCGTTGATGAACGCCTCCCCGGCGGCCCGCGCCTGCGTGATCTTGTCGCCGTCCATTGAGCCGGAGACGTCGATCACCAGCAGCACGTCGGCCTGCTTCTTGACGAACGCCCAACTCTGCTGAATTTCGGCGATGACTTCCGGATCGGGGACGTTCAGCACCTCCGGCGGTCCATCGACATCGATCCCGTTTTCCGGCACGAACGGGAACGCCAGCTCGACGGCCGGGTTGGCCGGACGGAAACCGTTCTCCATCACGAGTTCTTGAACCGGTTCGGTCAGCATGAAGTCGACGAAGACTCGCGCGGCCTCACGCTGCTCGGCCGTAACCCAGTCGGCGTTGACGATGCCCATCGGGTGCTCGTGCCAGAATGTGCCTTCTTTGGGGTACAGTGCCACGAGGCGCTCAGGCGGCTTGAGCGACGTCTTGCCCTGATTGATGTAGATCAGGTCGTTCTCCTCAAGCGCGACGAAATCGAGATACTCGGTGCCTTGTGCGATGTACTCGCGAAACTCGGTCGTGCGGCGCGAGTAGTGGCGGATCAACTGCTCGATGTTCCGCACGCCTTCCTGCACATCCTCGTCACGCACCTCGTCGAGCGTCAGCACGCGGCCCGTGAAGCCATTTGTCCGCGCAGACGCATAGAACTCGGCGATCAGCGTCGACAGCGCGGTCGAGCTGACGTACGGGTCGGTGTGCCCGTAGTACACCTGCCGGCGCGCGTTCGGCAGGCTGAAGTCCTGCCAACCGTTCGGGCTGTTCAGGACTTGCAGCAGTTCTTCCCAACCGACCTCGTCATAGCCGACCGTCTGCTGAATCGCGTTCAGGCGGCTCTCCCAGATCGCCATCACGACCGGCGCGAGGGCGGTCGCCTGCGTATCGGCGAGGTCGAACAACTGGCGGCCGCTCTGGAAATTCGCCAGCGCGAGCCAATGGCTGACCGACGGCGAGAAGATCGTCGGGCGTTCAACATTCTGGTTGTTTGGCGCGATGATGGCGTTGACGATGCCCTGCATCACGGTGCCCGACGAGCCGTCTCGACCTGTGATGTGAATCGGACGTTCGCCTGACGCAAGTGCCGCCCCGGTGACCGGGTTGCGCCCTTCCGCGTATGCCGTGTTGAACTGATCCATCAGCCCCGGCATGAACGGCGCGAACTCGGGCGAATAGACAATCGAAATCTGGATGGCGTTGGCAGGAATTCCGCCAGTGGATCCGCCACCCTGATCGCATCCGCTGAGGACGACGACCGCAAGCAGCATCACGAGCACTATCCGTTTGAACGACATGCGATGACTCCTTCGAAAACCGACCATGGGACCGGCTAGCCGCCGTTATTGAGTATCCACTGGCGCAGGCCGCTAATGGCGCTGGGCTGCGGAAGCTGTATCGCCTGATTGACTGGAAGCTGGCGCATGATCCCGTACCGCTCCCCGCCGATAAACACGTCAGACGTCTCGGCTGGCTCGCCCACTGCCGGCCGTAGTCCGTAGGTGTCGAGCGCCCCCTGCTGCGCGCCGTTCAGCAGGAACGCCGCAAACGCCTGCGAAGCGGCGCGCTCGTCGTCGGTCGTCTGGACGCTCGACAGCGTGATGTACGGAAAATCGAACATCACCGGATAGTCGGGATAAGCGAACTCTGGCGTATAGGTGCGTGCCAGCACACTCAGCGAGGTCAGCCATTGGCTTTCCGGCCCGATCGCGACGTCGACGGTGCGGCCTTGCGGCCCGGCGACATACTGCGCCACGTCATTGGGGATGGTGTTGAAACTCGGCACGCTCTCGATCACCGGAAGCAGCCAATCGCGCATCGCCCGATCGTTTAGCTGCGCGTCGGCCAATACGCCCGAGTCGTGAAAGTCCGCCGCGCCGGACAACAGCACGGCGAAACCCTGCACCGAAAGCGACGGCGACGAAAACGCGATGTTGATACGGTTTGAGGCGGCAGCTTCTTGCACACCGTCCCACGTCAGGGCACTAATCGGACTATCGTCGGACGCGTCGCGCATCCACACCAACGGCGTGCGCGCCAGCGACAGCGCCTCGGTGTTTGTCGTCACGGACATACGAATGGCAGCCGCGAAGGCCGACCACGCCGGAATCCAGCCGTCCGGGTGGTTGTTCGACGACCACGGCTCGTTGAGGATCTGCATCCCCGGCGCGACGATGACGTTGACGCGCACAGGGCGGCCCACGCCGACGGTCACGCCAGACGTGTTGAATTCCAGCGCGGCGGCGCGCAGCCACGGCTCGGCCAGCGGATCGACAGCGACATCGATTTCCACAGGTGGTTGACTGCGCAGCAGCGTGGTCGCGGCTACGAGCGCCGCGGCAATCAACACAAACAGGATGATGAAAATGGTCCCGCGCCGCATTTCTTCCCCTTTGCGTATCGCGCACACCAACTCAACTATACAGGGAATACGACGCCGGACAACTTTTGGGTGCTTTGACAACCCCAAACTCTTGGGTAGCGCCGAAACGGAATTTACGGCGGGTTAACAATTTCTCGCTATAATGGCGTCGTCAGTCTGAGGTAGGAGACATTGGAATGGCTCTGTTTAGAAACGACTCCCCCATTGGGATGCAGCCGGGCGGCGATTATGCGATCGCCAGCAGCCCGGTAAGCACCATCACCATGAATTCCGTGATGCGCTTGGTCTACGTCTGGATGTTCTTGGGCTTAGCCATCTCGGCATTCGTTGCGTTCTTCGTAAGCAACCAGATCGAGACTGCCATTGCCACCGGCAGTGAGAGTATTTGGCTCAGCCCAGTCCTCTTGATCGGCTCGGTCATTGGCACGTTCGTACTCGTCATTGTGCTCAGCATCGGATTGTCGCGTAAGTGGCTCAGCCCGACGCTGGCTGCCGGCTTGTTCATGCTGTACGCAGGCCTCATGGGCGTCATGCTGTCGTCCGTGTTGATCGTGTACACCGACGCGACGATCTTCAAGGCGTTCGGCTCGACTGCGATCCTGTTCGGCATCATGTCGGTGTACGGCTACACGACCAAGTCCGACCTGACGTCGATGGGCAAGTACCTGATGATGGGCCTGATCGGCATTATCGTCGCATCGCTGATCAACCTGTTCCTCGGCAGCAGCGGGCTGGACTACATCATCAGCATCCTCGGCGTCCTGATCTTCGTCGGTCTCACCGCCTATGACACGCAGAAGATCAAGCGCATGGCCGAAGATCCGGCGATCCAGAACGACGGCAATATGGTGCTGAAGGTCAGCATCTACGGCGCGCTGAACCTGTACCTCGACTTCATCAACCTGTTCCTGTTCCTTCTGCGCCTGTTCGGCCGCAACGAGTAGGAACCTCAGTCGAGCCCCACAACATCGCCCCGGCAGGCAATCTCGTCTGCCGGGGCTTTTTTGCGTAGACTGCAAACCGAAGCGTGCGATAATAACCGGCGGATCGCACCACCACGCAAGGACCGCACTGCATGTCCGCCGCAATCATCCCCACCCCGACGCCTCAGATCGGCCTTAAGGCGCTGCGTGCGATCATCCGCGAACGATCTGTCATGGCAGCACTACCGGTCATGCGCGATGAACTCGGGGACATCTTCCGCGTTAACGCGCCCGGGTTCAACCCGGTCATGCTCTCCGGGCCCGAAGCGTGCCGGTGGGTGTTGGTCGAACAGCGCGACAACCTGCTGTGGCGTATGGAGACCGACCCGATCACGCAGCTTCTGTCGCACGGGATTCTGGTGGAAGACGGCCCCACACACGACGACGCACGCCGTCAGCTTCAACCGGCGATGCACAAAGGCATGATCGAGTCGTACGTGGATGCGATGGTGCGCTGCACCGATCGCGTGCTCGACTCGTGGCCGGACGGTTCCAGACAAGACCTGCTTGTCGAAGTCCGCAAGATGGCCCTGCTTATCCTGTTGGACACGCTGTTCGACGTCGATCACCGGCCCGACATGCCGCCGCTGTGGAACCCGCTGCTCAAGATGGTCGACTTCATCTCACCCGGACTGTGGTTGTTCTGGAGCGGCGTACCGCGCCCCGGCTACAAGCGCGCCATCGCCCAGTGGGACGCGTACTTCGCCGGCATGATCGCCAAGCGCCGCGCCGAACTGGACGCCGACCCGTCCCGCGACGATATGCTCAGCCTGATGATCCGGTCAGGCTTCAGTGAGGCCAACATCCGCGACCAGATGATGACGATGCTGATCGCCGGGCACGACACTATCACGGCGCTGCTGGCGTGGGCGTTTCACCTGCTCGGCCAGCACAGTGACGTACGCCAGCGGTGCGTGGCGGAAATCGACAGCGTACTTGGCACCGGCACACCCACTGCGGACAGTCTCGCCGGGCTGACGTACCTGCGTCAGGTGGTCGATGAAACCCTTCGGCTGTATCCGCCGGCACACCTCGGCAGCCGGAAGGCCGCCCTCGACTTGCTGTTCCGGGACTATGTGATTCCCAAAGGCACGCGCGTTGTGTATTCAATCTTTCTGACGCAGCGCGATGCACGGTATTGGCCGGACCCCAATCGCTTTGACCCCGAACGCTTTGCGCCCGGCACAACAATTGCGCCGTACACGTTCTTGCCTTTTGGGGGAGGCAAGCGCAACTGCATCGGGTCGTATTTCGCTCAGATTGAGGCCCGCGTCATCATCGCACGGGTCCTTCAGCGGTTTGACCTCAGCGCCGGGCCGGCCCATCCACACATGCACATGGGCGCAACGATCGAGCCCCGCCCGGGCGTGCCGTTGACCGTCCGGCGGCGCTAACCCCGCGCAACCCGGCCGAATTGCTCTAGCAAGGGGCGGATTTCATCAAGCCCGTGGCCGTTGGGGTCGGCATACTCGGTCAAACTCATCCCGACGACCTGATACTGGTCGAGGATGCGCGCGACCAACCGAACCGCATCCGATACGTTGAGACCGCCTGCGGTCGCAAATTCGGTGTACGGGAAACCCGCGGGATCAAGCACGTCGAGGTCGAAGTGCACGTAGACCGGTCGCGTTCCGAGCGCTGTGAGCGCGGCGAAAAGCGAATCGGTGTCGGCAGCATTGCGCTGGGGGTGAAACACACGCATGCGGTTGTCGGCGACATAGTCGGCTTCCGGCGGGTCGAACTCGCGTACGCCGACCATCAGCACCTGCTCTGGCCACAGTGGCCGCGGCACGAGCGGCGCGAGGACTTCGGGGCCTTCACCCAAGAGTGTCCGCAGCGGCATCCCATGAAACGCGCCGCTAGGCGATGACTCCGGGGTATTGAGATCGGCGTGGGCATCAAACCAGACTACGGTCAGATCGCCGTGAAGGTGGCTGTTGAGCCAACCGATCGTGGCGACCTCAATGCCACAGTCCCCGCCGAGTGTCGCAAGACGCTGTGGTTCGTGCATCTCCAGTGCGTGCTGCGCGTCACGGAGTTGGCGAGCGATCACATCCAGTCCGATCACGCCGCTGCGTTCCATCAGGTCACCAGCGGAGTCTACTGGGACCGCAATCGTCTCGGCAGCATCGCCCAGATGGTCGCGCAAGGCACGCGCAGCGGGCTCTAACGTGCAGGCCCGTCCCATACCCTGCCACATCGGGAAGTAGAGCAGCGTCATCAGGCCTCCGGTTGGCTACACTGCTGCCCCGCCGAGAAGCCGCATGGCGCGTCGGGGGAGCATCGGGCCGAGGCGCGCAAGCTCGTCCGCTTCAAACGGGCGAAGAAGCACAAACACCGCGAGATAGGCCACCCCGCCGACCATCACCGCAGCCAGATTCGGGGCAATCGCCGAGGCGACCAGCGTCACCATCAGCATGGTCCCGGCGGCGGCATACAGCTTCCACAACATGCCGACCCAGCCGACAGCGCCGACGCCGACATGCATGAGTCGCGCGAAGTATAGACACAGCACCAGTTCCGACGCGATCGTCGTAAATGCGGCGGCTTGATAGCTGTATGTGGGGATCAGAATCAGATTCGTGACGATGTTGAACGCACACGCAGCGGCAAATGCACGCGTCACGCGGCGCTGTAAGTCCAGCGCGACCAGCGCATACTGCGTCAGGCTGTTCATCCAGCCGATCGGGATGCTCCAAATCATGATCTGTAAGGCGATCTGCCCGTCGGGGAGATACGCCGATCCGCCGAGCAGCCACGTGAGCGGCTCGGCCAAGATGGTGAACGTCACTGCGAGAGGCAGCGCAATCCCCACCAGCAGCTTGATGCTCATGCGGTACGTAGTACGGAGTGCGGCGCGGTCATCGGCGGCCTGCCGGCTCATCGTCGCCATCAGCGCCTGTGTGTAGAACGCCGGCACGACGTTGATCGCCAGCAGCCATGAATACGCCACTCGGTACAGCCCGACGACCCGCTCGCCCTTCATCGCTTCGAGGATGACGATGTCGATCTGGAAGAACACGGTGGCGAGGAAGTGATTGAGCATCAGCGGCCAGCTTTGGCCGGCCATCGAGCGAACGGCGGTCAGGTTCGGCTTGGCGCCACGCGTCGTCCGCAGGATGTCGCGCGCGCCCCACAGCAGCACGCCCAACGTGATGACATTGGTGACGATGCTCACGGCCGCCAGCCCGACAATTCCCCAGCCCAGCATGAGCGCGATGACTCCGCCGGTCACTTTGCTGATGGTCGTGAGCGATGTCACCATGGCCGGGTATTCGGCGCGGTCGAACGCATAGTAGAGCGAGGTGAGCCCCTTGCTGAAGCTGCCGGGAATCAGACCGACATAGAACAACGCAATCGTCAGCAGAACGGCGCCGCTCAGAGGGTCGGCCAGCGCCTGACGAATCAGCAGAAACGCCAGCAGTAAAGGAATCGCCGCGCCAGCGAGGATCAGCCGGAACAGGGTCGTGCCGGAGAACAGCGCCGCGGCTTGTTCACGCAGTCGGCCCGCCTCGCGGATCAGGTACACATCGAGGCCGAAGTTGGTGAAGATGTCGAACCAGCCGAAGATGACGATCGCGTAGTAGTACTCGCCCGCGCGCTCGGGGCCAAGGATGCGGAACATCACGGACGCAAACGCGAAGTCGATCCCGCGGTTGAACAAGTTCAGCATGATCGGCGCGACGGTGTTGCGCATCAGGCGTGTGCCACCGGCGTCGGGGCGGCGGTCGAACAGCGCACGCCACGCCCAGACTCCGCCCATCAGCACGGTAAGCGCCACGCCAATCACCGATCCGAATGCCCCGATCTGGAAACTCGACGGGCTGTAGATCAGGCGCACGTCGACCGGCGATTGATCGTTCAACGCGACGCCGATGAAGTTCTCGAACACGCGCTCAACCGGCACTTCCCGTTCGTCGGTCTCCGGGGCGCCGGCAGCGCGCACAAACGCCTTCCAGCCCGGTGCGTACGTCTCGCTGACGAACAGTATCGATTCACCCGTGGGATTGATTGTGTATACGCGCTCGCGGCCGGTATCGGAGACGAGCTGCGCCGCATTGTCGATGAACATCGCCGGCTCAAGTGGCTGGTCGAGGGGCCTCGCTACTACGTCTGGCGGCAGTACAGCCGCCAAAGGCAGCACCTGCTCGTTTTCGTAGATCCGCACCGCGCGGTCGCTGTAGACCTCCACCCATCCTGCGACATCAAGCTCGGTGTCGAGATGTGTCACGATGTGACGCACGCCGAGCAGTTGGAAGCGCGCGCTGCCGAGAACTGCGGGAACGTCCATCCATCCGTACAGCGCGGAGATTCGGTTGAAGTCGAGCTGAGATTGCGGGTACGCCTCACGCATGTACGCAACAAACTGCGACGATATGATGCTGTCGTAACCGCGCACGTCACCGAGTCTGTCGCGGAGCGTCATGTTGGCTTGCAGAATGTCGCGCTGGCCGTCGCGGTTGAGCACTAGATATCGTCCGTCGTTGCCTTGTTCAATCAGGACCTGCAGCGCGGGCGGACGGTACTCTAGCAGCGCCGGATCGCTGGCCGCGTTGAAGCCCCACGACGCCAGCATCAGGTCAGCCGCCAGCAGTGCAATTGCGCCGACGGTAACCGGTCGCACGCGGTCAATGTCGCCGAACAGGCGCAGCAGGACCCATCCGCTGCCAGCCGTCGCCGCTGCGAGGATCAACACATTGGGTGCTTGGTAGCTGAAGAACATCGCCATGTCGCTGAACGCGCCGCTGGCTTTCTCCATGCCCATGATGATGGGTTCGAGGACTGGCGCCCACAGATCGAACGTGACGCGCGCGGCGATCAGCCCTACGGTCATCGTCCCGCCTGTGCCGATCAACGCCCAGCCAAAGTAGCGGGCGAGCGCACGGTTCTTGGCGACGGCATCGGCACCCAGCGCGGCCAATATCGCGACAGCGACCGTCAGCCCGTAGATCCAGCGAAACGGCGTATTGAGTTGGTTGATCCCCGGCAGAGCGTACACCGCGGCATACGTGGGCAGCCCGAACATGAAGGTCAGGCTGGCCGCGCCCAGCACCACGAAGATCAGCCGGTACGGCGGGCGCTCAGATTGCCGCGGCGCAAGCAGCGCGAACGCCGCGACGGCTAACGGCAGGATCCCGAGGTAGAGCGCGCTCTCAACGTAGTTCTTGATCCCCCAGTCGATGACTCGCAGACCATCGGGTTGGGTCAGCGCAGGCTGCCATTCTCCGCCGAACAAGTCAAAGTACGCGTGGTGTGCCGGACTTCCGTAGAAGTTCGGCAGGATGAACTGAATCAGATCGCGCGCGGGATGGGCATAGCTCAACACCTGCTCGAAGCTGCTGCGTTCCGCCCGCCAGTTGGTTTGCACGAACTCGACCAGCGGCACAAGCTGTACCGCGCTCAGCAACAAGCCGACCGCGACCATGCCGAGCAGCCATCCCGCCTTGCCGAGAATTGGCCGGGAAGGTTGACGTGTCAGCAGCAGCCCCAGCAAGCGCGCTCCGGCAAAATAACCGGCGATCAACAGGGTGTAAATCGTCAACTCGGCGTGCCCGCTGAGGACGCTGCACCCGACCGCCAGCGCGCCTACAGCGGCCCACAGCGGCGAAGCCGTCCGGCCCGCCAGTGTCCTGCCCCGGATGATGTACTCGACGGCCAGCAGGATCAACGGCAGCCAGATCGCCGCGCCGATAATCATCGGAAACACGGCGCTCGTCACCAGCATCGCGCACAATTGATACGTGATCGCCGCGAGCACAGCGGCAAATCGGCTCGTCCCCAACGCGCGGACAAACCAGAACATGAACACGCCCGCCAGCCACAAATGGATGACGGTAAACCAGCCGTACGCGGCCGCCAGCGGGAGGATCAGGTAGAGCACGCCGAGCGGATACAACACCTGCTGCTGACCGGCAGCGAGAAACGGAACTCCAGCGAACTGATAGGGGTTCCACAACGGGATTTCGCCGTCAGCGAACTGCTCGCGCGTGAAGGTCTTCCACTGCATGTTCTGCAGCACGAGGTCGCTCAGCAGGTGGTTGTGCGGTAAATCGGGCGCGCCAGCCTCGTCCCGGTAAGTGTAGAACGGCTCCCACTGATACAGATTTTCGGCAGGCAGCAGCGTCATCCCACCGCCTGTTTGCGGCCAGAACAGGATCAGCGGCAGAAAGAACAGCAGCGCGATGATCGGCAGATCGCGTCGCATGGAAGATCCTTGGCGTAGAGCGTCGAACGCCGCAAGAGTACATCGTGCCGGCGTCGATCCATAGTGCAACTTTGTCGATGGCCGCTGCAACGACGCGCTATCCGTTCGTCGCCATCTGTCAACCATCGACTTTCAAACAACTCTCAGCGAAAACCGGTGGCATTGGTAATACGTGGACATACAGTTGAACCGCATGGTTTCGTAGCCTAGGGTGGAAGGACCGAGAGAGTACACAGGTTGCGAAGAATGTCTACACACACCAACGGGCACAATACCGGAGAGACCGGCACCGAGACGGTCAAGCGCGGGCTGGCGCAGATGCTAAAGGGCGGCGTCATCATGGACGTCGTCACCCCTGAACAGGCCAAGGTCGCGGAAGACGCGGGCGCGGTCGCCGTCATGGCGCTCGAGCGCATCCCGGCGGACATCCGTGCGCACGGTGGCGTCGCGCGCATGAGCGACCCTGACATGATCGAAGGCATCATGAAGGCCGTCACGATCCCCGTGATGGCGAAGGCGCGCATCGGCCATTTCGTCGAAGCGCAGATCCTCGAAGCGATCGGCATCGACTATGTCGACGAGAGCGAAGTGCTCACCCCCGCCGACGAGGAGCACCACATCAACAAGCACAAGTTCAAGATCCCGTTCGTCTGCGGGGCGCGCAATTTGGGCGAGGCGCTGCGCCGTATCGCTGAAGGCGCGGCAATGATCCGCACCAAGGGCGAGGCCGGCACCGGCGATGTCGTGGAAGCGGTGCGCCATGCGCGCACGATGCTCGGCGAAATCCGCCGCCTGACCTCGTTGGACGAGGATGAGATGTTCACGTTCGCCAAGAATATCCAAGCGCCGTACGCGCTGGTTAAGGAGACGGCCGAACTCGGCCGCCTGCCGGTCGTCAACTTCGCCGCCGGCGGCGTGGCGACGCCTGCAGACGCCGCACTGATGATGCAGCTTGGTGTCGACGGCGTGTTCGTCGGCAGCGGCATATTCAAGAGCGGCGACCCGGCCAAGCGCGCCAAGGCGATCGTCGAGGCGGTCACTCACTTCAACAACCCGGACGTGTTGGCGAAGGTCAGCCGGAACCTCGGCGAGGCGATGGTCGGCATCAGCGTCAATTCGATGACCGAGCAGCAGAAGATCGCCCAGCGCGGCTGGTAACGCTTCCGCACCACTAGACGTTAATGCGTGAACCGCCGGGCCTTATGGGTCCGGCGGTTCTGTTATTGAGGCCAAGTCCAACGTTGTGTTCGGTCTCCTCAAGTTAGTAGCCGAGCATAGGTCCGGGGTCTATAATCTGCGCTGTGCACCGGGGCAGTTTGTGGAATGTCGGCCAATTCCTTGGAGGATGTTTCGACATGAAGAATCGGATGCTACTCATCGCTATGCTCGTCTTTGCGCTGGTCGTTCCCCTTGGGGCGGTGCAGGCGCAGGACGCTACAGTCGTGCAAATCTTCTTCCCCATCGCCGTCGATAGCCCGGTAACGCAGATCCTCGATGGATACGCCGCAGCGTATGAAGCGGACAATCCCGGTGTCGACATCCAATGGTCGTTCGAAGGCGGCTACGCGGACGTCAAGAACCGTTTGCTAACCGTCAAGGAAGGTGGCGGCGATCTGCCGGCCCTCGCGATCATGCTGGCCACCGACATCTACGACCTCGTCAACGCCGAAGCTATCCAGTCGTGGGACGCATTTGCGTCCGAGGAGTACCTCGCCGACTTCACGCCGACGTGGCTAACCAACAGCTACTACGACTATGACGGCGACGGCACCGGCGAACTC
Source organism: Candidatus Flexicrinis affinis (assembly GCA_016716525.1). Taxonomy (NCBI): domain Bacteria; kingdom Bacillati; phylum Chloroflexota; class Anaerolineae; order Aggregatilineales; family Candidatus Flexifilaceae; genus Candidatus Flexicrinis; species Candidatus Flexicrinis affinis. The sequence goes on along the minus strand of JADJWE010000001.1, from coordinate 782,795 downwards.
TACGGTCTGCCTTTCCAGCGGTCGACCGTGCTGCTGTACTACAACGCCGACTTGCTCGCCGAGGCAGGATTGAGCGTCCCGGCAAACTGGGAAGAACTCGCCTCTGCGGCGCAGGCGCTCACCACCGATGCCCGCGAGGGCATCCTGATCCCGAACAGTTGGCCGTATTGGGTCTTCCAGCCGTTCGCCGCGGGCGCAGGCCAGAACATCGTGTCGGAGAGCGATGTCGAGGTGTTCTTCGATAACGAAGGCGTCATCAGCGCATTGCAATACTGGATCGACCTGTATCAAGCCTACGGCGCCACCCCCGACGGCGTGCAGGATAACTGGGGCGACGCGCCCGGTCTGTTCGCCGATGGCTCGACGGCAATGATCGTGCACAGCAGCGGCTCGCTGCGCAGCATCCTCAGTAACGCTGACTTCACCGTTGGCGTGAGCGGCGTGCCGGGCAAAGATGGCGGCGCATTCACCGTTACCGGCGGCGGCAACATGTACCTTGTGGCCGGCATCGATGACGCGACCGCGCAGGCGGCGTGGGACTTCGTGCAGTGGCTGACCGCTCCCGAGCAAACTGTCGATTGGAGCATCCAGACCGGCTACTACAACACGCGCGACAGCGGCTTCGAGCTTGACGCGTGGACGGAATATGCCGCGGCCAACCCGCAGGTCGACGAAGCCCGTTCGATGCTGGATTCGGCCGTGCGTGAATTTTCGGTCCAGTCGCTCAATGACGTCCGCACTCTGCTGCACACGCAAATCCTCGCCGTCCTGAACGGTGAAGTCGCTCCGGCCGATGCCATGGCGACTGCACAAGAAGGCGCCGACTCGATCCTCGCGATCTTCAAGTAACCTGATTCGGGCAGGGGGCAGTACACCCCCTGCCCGTCACGTTTCCTCGGTCGTCCTCCGCATCGCGACGAAACGGTGACCTGATGGCTGCACACCAATGGACCCCGCGCTGGCGTGGCAAGCGGGTGAGTCCGCTGCCGTATCTACTGATTCTGCCGACGCTGGTGTTCGTCGTGTTGTTCACGATCTACCCGACGTTTCAGGTCATCCGCAGCAGTCAGGTCTACTACCACCCCAGCCGCCCTGACCGGGCGCGCGAAACTGATCTCAACCTGCCGGGCATTGAGGTAGAGAGTCGAAGCATACGCGGCCCGCATGATGTCGGGCTTGCGTACTTCCGTGCCATGTTCGACCCCTCGACCGACGAGGGTGCGATCTTCTTCCGCGTGTTGGGCAATACGCTTCTATACGCCGTAGTCACGGTGTCGGCCAGTATGGCGCTCGCGTTCCTGTTTGCGATGATGGTCAACCGCGCCGCGAAATGGATCGGGTTGGCGCGTGTCGCGCTGTTCTACCCGACCATGCTGCCGATGGTCAGTGCCGCGACGATCTGGCTGTTCTTCTTCACACCCGACTACGGCCTGTTTAACAGCGCGCTGCAAGTGTTTGGCTACTCCGGCCCGCAGAACTGGGTCATCAACAAGGACCTTGCGCTCGGATCGTTGATAATCGTGGCGATCTGGAAGGACGCGGGCTACCTGATGATCTTCTACTTGGCGGGCATGCAGAACCTGCCGGCAGAGATTTACGAAGCGGCGGACCTCGACGGCGCAAGCTGGTGGGTCAAGACGGTGCGAATCACCCTGCCGCTGCTGCGCCGCACGACTCTGTTCGTCAGCGTGGTGGCAGTCATCAGCGCGTTTCAGAACATCGACCACGCGCTGGTGTTGACGTATCAGCTCGTCTCCGGAGAGGCCGACCTGCTGCTGTACGAGATCTACAAACAGCGGTTCATCCTGCAAAACTACGGGTTCGCCAACGCGCTGACCGTCGTCATGATCCTGCTGCTGCTCGTATTCACGCTGAGCAACTTCTTCCTCTCCGAACGTTCGACCGAGGCACGCGCATGAGCATTGCCACCGTGAGCGCTCGACCGGCCAAACCGCGCAGCTATTCAAAGTGGTTCGTCAATGGGCTGACGGTCGCGCTGTGCATCATGTGGGCGATCCCGGTGCTGTGGGCGATCGTCGTATCTCTGCGGCCGCGAAACGACGCGCTCGGGCGCGGCGACATCTGGTTCGGCCAGTACCTAACCACCGAGAGCTATCAGATCGTCAACGAACTGGCCCCGTTCTTCCCGCGAATCGAAGACGGCCGACTGACCGGATCGTACTACCAGAACACGCTGCAGTATGTGCTGACGACCCTCGGCGTGCAGCTCGTCACGATCCCGCTTGCGGCGTTTGCGTTCGTGCATTTCGAATTCCCGGGCAAGAAGATTCTGTTCTACTTGATTCTCGCCCAGATGATGATTCCCACGGCCAGCCTTCTCGTGCCGAACTTCGTGACGATTCGCGAGCTGGGCCTGTACGACACGACGCTGGCAATCGCGATTCCGTACTTCGGCTCGGCGTTCGGGACGTTCCTGATGCGCCAGGCATTCCTCGAAGTCCCGACCGAGCTGGTCGAGGCCGGGCAAATCGACGGGTGCCGCTGGTATCACCTGCTCTGGCACGTCTATCTGCCGCCGAGCCGGCCGACGTTGATCGCGTTCGGGCTGGTCAGTGTGAGCTTCCACTGGAATTCGCTGCTGTGGCCGCTGGTCGTCACCAGCGACAACGCCCGCCCGCTGACGATGGGCTTGCTGCGTTTCACACAGTTGACCGACATCGGCGCGCAGTGGAGCCTGATCATGGCGGCGACGTTGATCATCGTGGCGCCGCTGCTGTTGATCTTCCTGATCTTCCAGCGCCAGTTCATCCAGAGCTTCATGCACTCAGGGATTAAGTAGGCGCCTCCGGAATTCGGAACAAGAGACCGGCCCTGCCTTTTTCGGCAGGGCCGGTTGATTCATACCGTCTCGGTCGGAGCGATGCCTACCCCTTGATCGCTCCCGAGACCAAGCCGCGCGTGATGTACCGCTGCAGCGCAAGGCCGATCAGCACCACCGGCGCCACGGCTGTCAGCGTCAGCGCGGAGATAAACCACCACTGAATGCCGCGTGTATTGTTCTGTCCGGCGATGAGCACCGGCATCGTGATGGCCTCGTAATTCGTGAGCATCAACGCGTACAAGTACTCGTTCCACGAGAACACAAACGAGAAGATGGCGACCGCCACGAGGCCCGGCGCGCTCAACGGCAGTACGATGCGGATGAAGGCCACCCAGCGCGTCGCGCCGTCGATCATTGCGCTTTCTTCAAGCTCTTCGGGCAGGCCGTTGAAGAAGTCGCGCATGATCCACACGGCGAATGGTACGTTGAACATCGTGTAGGCGAGGATCAGGCCGAAGTGCTTATCGACGAGCCCCAGCGTCGAGTACAGCAGCAGAAACGGCACCACGAACAACGCCGGCGGCAGGAACCGGTTCGACACGATCCAAAACGCGATGTTGTCGTTGTCCCAGCCCAAGCGCGCCCAGTAGTACCGGAAGCGCGACAGGCCGTAGCCAGCCATTGAGCCGATGATGATCGAGAAGATCATGCTGCCGGTCGCCGCAATCAAGCTGTTGCGAAAGTGACGCACGACCTCGTCGCGGTCACGCGTGAATAGATCGTTCCAATGCTGCAGCGTCGGCGTGAAGTCGCCCGGCGTCTTGAACGGCTCTTGTTCGCCGTCCTCGTTGGTCACCGTTATAAACGGCAGTTCGAACTGCGGCACGTAGCGCGGCCCACGGCTGACGGCGATCTGGGTCTTAAACGAAGTCGAGAGCATCCAATAGAACGGGAACAGGACGATAAAGCACCAGAAGATCACGATGCCGTACAGCGCGACCGAATGGAGGAAGCTGCGATTGCGTCTCATGCTGGCCTCCTATCGGGGCGTGATGCGTCGCATGCCGGCGAGGAACACGGTGGCGAACAGGATGACCGTCGCCAGCAGCGCAAACGAGATCGACGCGGCATAGCCGTAGTTGCCGAACGTCAACGCCGTGTCGAAGATGTACATCGTTAGCGACTCGGTCGCGTTGCCCGGTCCGCCGCCTGTCGTCACCATGATAATGTCGATGATCTTGAAGATTTCGAGGCCGCGGATCAGGATGACCGTCGCCGAAATCGGGAGCAGAATCGGGAAGGTAATGCTGCGCAGAATCTGCAGCGAATTCGCCCCGTCAACTTTGGCCGCCTCGTACAATTCGTCGGGGATGGTCTGCATGCCGGCAAGCAGCAGCAATGTGACGAACGGAATCCACTGCCAACTGTCGATCAGCACCATAGTGACCGGCGCCCACCCCGCGTCGGTCAGCCACGGGATGCGAACGACAGCGTCATCCAGAAATGTCCCCGGAAGGATCGCACCGATACCTTGCAACGTGTCGGTGAGCGTGCGCTGGAACTGCGCCAGCGGCGAAATGCTCGAGTCGAACATCATGCGCCCGGCATACGCCGCCGCCACCGGGCTCATCATCATCGGCATGAGGAAGATCACCCTGACGATGCTGCGCCCTCGGAAGTCTTGATTGAGCACCATCGCGAGGCCAAAGCCGATGACGTACTGTATGGTCACACCTGAAAACACAAAGACAAGCGTATTGCGTATTGTCGAATGCAGGCGTTGATCGCTGAACATGCGCTGATAGTTTTGAAGCGTGATGTTGAACCCGAGGCCAAGAAACCCGGAGTCCTCGCCTGCTTCAGCCGCAGCAGCGGCACCGCGGTTGTCGCCACGCTGGATATCGGTGACGCTCATGCCCAGCGACCACAGCAGCGGGAAGATCGAAAGCGCCAGCAAAATTATGATCGCCGGCGAAAGAAAAACGCGTTTCATCACAACATTTCGGTCGAACGGTGCATCTCCGGCTTTTGCTTGGCGCGCCATATTAGGTTCCTCCGTGGGATGAAGAGTTGGGGTGTGCTAGATGCACACCCCAACGGCCAACTATTCTGAACGGCTACTCGCCGTAACCCACGGAGGCGCGATACTGCGCAAGCTGTTCTTCGCGACCAAGACGGTCAGTGATGTCGTTCCACTGCGCGGCCACGTTGTCGAGTGCCTCCTGCGCGGTGATCTCACCGACCAGCGCACGGGCGACTTCGGTATCGAGGACGCTCAGGTACTCGGCGCTGCCGCGGATACGGATGTCGAGCACATAGTTCGGGTGCGAGATGCCTTCGAGGATGGCGCTGAGGTAGTCCACGGCGCCCTCTTCATCGAAGCCGGACTCGACCCACAGCGAGACGTCTTCGACGTTAAGCTGGCTGTAACGCGACGGGTTGATACCCGTGTCGGGGATGGTCGCGAGCTGGCGGACCAATTCCGGACGCGCCATGAAGGCTGCAAAGTCGAGCGCAGCTTCCTTGACATCGCTGTCCGCGGCCACGCCGATGATCCAGCCACCGAACGCGATAAACGGAGCGCGATTAACGCCACTTTCCGGCGTTACCCACGCATCCGCCTGCGAATCCCAGTATTCGGTACCACCGGGCAGCGGTGCAAAGCCGGTATCACCGACGATGACCGACGCGTCAGGGTTGTACGAAATCGGGCCCACGTCGCCCCAGTCGATGTTGAAGACGCTAATGCCCGCCGGGAACTGAACGCGCGTGTCCGCCACGTCCCAGTTGATCATTTCTTCCGGGCCGAGGGCGCGCAGCGCGACGTATTCTTCCAGCGCGCGCACGAAGCCGGGGTTGTTGACCTCAGGCGTCATATCGGCGCAGTCGAAGAAGAAGCACGGATTGCCCGGGGTCTTGGCATAGCCGGCCGCGTGCGACAGATACACCCAGTAGCTCTGGGCATTACGACGCTGGGCTTCGGCGACACCGTAGATCGGCAGCATTTCGCCCGCGGTCTCAACCTCACGGCCGTTGAAGAACGTCGCGATGTCGAAGTACTGATCCCAAGTCTGGGGCTCATCGAGCGGATAGCCATACTCGGCCTCGAATTCAGCGGCGTACGGGCTTTCCGGGTTCACCAGATCCTTGCGGTAGTACATCATGTGCGAGTCACCGTCGTACGGAAGTGCATATACGGTGTCGCCCCACGCCGTGATCCGGTCGGCATACAGCGGGATGATGTCGTCCGGCTCAAGGGCATCGAGTAATTCTTGCGGCATCGGTTCAAGGTAGCCCGGGGCCATGAAGTCGCCTGCCCAGTCGGCCGGGAAGATCATCATGTCATAGTCGATCGAACCGGTCTCAAAGGCGGTGATCATCTTCTCGTACAGCTCGCCAAAGGCAAACTGCTGAAGCTGCACGTCGGCGCCAGTCATCGCTTCCCACTCGGGGGCAAAGTCCTCGACCGGTCCGCCGATCGAACGGCCAGTCTGGGTGACGACGACGATGGTCTGGCCGGCAAACTCGCCCTGCGCGGTAACGCCGAGGCTCAGCACGAGCAGTGCCGCGACGAAGACAAAGACAGTGAATTTACGCATTGTAGATCTCCTGTGCACAGTACTTGAGGTATTGCTGGTAGGAACGTTCGGACAAGATCGCTTCAACTAGGAACTCCATTCACTCAATCCGTCAGGGTGAACACCGCGGATGGCTCCGGCAGTGGTGCTCTCGTACATGAATTACGGACGTGACCGCGCGACCTCGATCTCAAACCGGGCACGGTCGCTGCGGTGGACGGCGTGGTAGTACTCAATCGGCGTGCCGTCTGCGAGGAAACTGACGCTGTCTACCACCAACAGCGGGGCACCGATCGGCACTTCGAGCAGGCCCGACTCCTCTTCGTTGGCGAGTACCGCTTCGATAATCCGTTTCCCTCGTGCGATCTCGAGGCCGTACTTCTCGCGCATGTGTCCATACAACGACCGATGTGTCAGATCGGCATCCAATACGGATGGACACGATGCATACGGAAGGTAATTCGACACCAGTTGGATCGGAATGCCGTTGACATAACGAACTCGCCGCAGTTCGATCACGTCGGTGCTGGCACTGATTTCGAGGTTGCGGGCGACCTTGACGGTCGGTTTGACCCGCTGCTGCAACAGCACGCGAGACACGGGCGTGTAGCCCTTAGCGACCATGTCTTCGTGGAAACCGGACACGCTGCCTACAAGCCCTTCGGGGATCTTGGGCTCGGCCACGAACGTGCCTTTGCCCATGACGCGCAGAATCAATCCGTCACGCAGCAGTTGATCGAGCGCCTGACGGATCACCGTGCGGCTAACGCCGAACAGCTCGCATAGGCGCGGTTCGCCGGGGAGCTGGTCGCCGGGGCGCATTGACGCGCCGATAATCTGCTCGATCGCCTGATATACCTGCACGTGATACGGGACCGGCTTAAGTGGGTCTATACGATGGTTGGCAAAGACTGTGTCGCGGGCATCTAACACTTGTTATAGCCCCTAATGACTTGTAATTACAGGTTGCGTGGAATATACTGTACACGGCATACGATTGTCAAGCAGTTCGTTCTATGCGAGACACGCATCATGGCCCAATTCATCATCGCGCATGACCTCGGCACAACCGGCAACAAGGCGACTTTATACGATCGCGAGGGCCGGCTCGTCGGCGCGAACTTCTACCCTTACCAAACCGAATATGCGCACACCGGATGGGCCGAGCAGAATCCGGACGATTGGTGGAAGGCCGTTTGCCAATCCACGCAGCGGCTGCTCGCCGAAACGCGCGTTGCCAAAAACGACATCGCCTGCATCACCTTCAGTGGGCAGATGATGGGCGCAGTCCCGCTTGATCGAGACGCCCGCCCGCTGCGCAACGCCATTATCTGGGCCGACCAGCGCTCGCTGGCGCAAGAGAAATGGATCGGGGAGCGGGTCGCATTCGAGGATGTCTACCGTATCACAGGGCATCGCCTCAGCGCGTCGTACTCATTGGCGAAAATCCTTTGGATTCGCGAGCACCAGCGCGACCTCTACGACCGCACTTACAAGTTCGTCCACGCCAAAGACTCAATCGTCGCGCGCCTGACGGGGGAATTCGTCACCGATCCCTCGGACGGGTCGAGTATGAACCTGTACGACCTCGGCACCGGTACCTGGTCGGCGGCGATCCTCGATGCCGTTGGCCTCCCGATCGAAAAACTACCGGCGCTTCGGCAGTCGGTCGAGGTGGTTGGTGCGGTGCTGCCGGGCATAGCCGACGAGGTCGGTGTCGCCGCTGGCACGCCAGTCGTCATCGGCGGCGGTGATGGCGCATGTGCGGCGGCAGGCGCCGGTGTTATCCGCGAAGGCTCTGCTTACAACTACGTTGGCTCGTCGTCATGGATTGCCGTGTCGACGCCCAAGCCGATTTTCGACCCGCAGTTCCGGACGTTTACCTTCGGCCACGTCATCCCCGACATGGTCATGCCAACCGGCACGATGCAGGCCGCAGGCGCGTCATACCAGTGGACGCGTGACCAACTCGCGACCTTCGAAAAGGAGGCAGCAAGCCGGCTTGGCATCAGCAGCTACGAGCTCATCAATCTCGAGATCGAAAAGATCGCCCCCGGTGCAGAGGGGCTTTTCTACCTCCCCTACCTGCTTGGGGAGCGGAGCCCGCGCTGGAATCCGCATGCGCGCGGCGGATTCGTCGGATTGACGATACGACACACGCGCGCGCACATGCTTAGGGCTGTGTTGGAAGGCGTCACGATGAACCTGCGCGTCATTCTCGATGCGTTTCGTGCTCAGGGTACCCACATTGACGCGATGCGCGTGATCGGCGGAGGCGCGGCCGGGCGGGTCTGGAATCAAATCATGGCCGACGTCTACGGCATCCCGATTCACCGTCTCGCGATCCTCGAAGAAGCGACTTCGATGGGCGCGGCGTTGGTCGGCGGCGTCGGGGTCGGCCTGTACCCCGGCTTCGAGATGATCGAATCGATGAACCAAATCGCGTCGACGGTTAGGCCAAATCCGGCGGCGCAAGCAACATACGAGCGCGCCTACCCGATCTTTAACCGGCTTTACGAGGCGCTAGAACCGATCTACGACGAGATCGCCGCGATGTAACCTAAGGGTGCCCCCATGCTTGCGCCACAGCGTCAACCCACCATGTACTTCATCGGGGTGACAACCACCAAATCATCCATTATGAGCGTCTTCCCGAAATGGTCTGAGATCCTCGGGTTGGGTGCGCAGATCGTCGGTTACGACGCGCCCATTCACGCGCCGGCGGACACTTATCGTTCGATCGTCGAGCACATTCGCGACGACCCGATGACCCGTGGCGCGCTGGTGACAACTCACAAGATCGACCTGCTCGAAGCGTGCCGCGACCTGTTCGACTATCTCGATCCTTACGCAGATATCTGTGGCGAAATCTCGTCAATTTCAAAGCAGGACGGCAAACTGTGCGGGCACGCCAAAGACCCGATATCGTCCGGCTTGGCACTCGACCACTTCATTCCAGCCGACCACTGGCGCCAGAGCGGCGGGCATGTATTATGCCTCGGGGCCGGCGGCGCGGCGATTGCGATTAGCATCTTCCTTGCCGAACGGTCGAACACGGGGGAGTATCCTCCACGCATGATCATGGCGGACATCGCGCAGGAACGGATTGACGCGCTGAAGGAGATTCACACGCGGCTGAATACGCCGATCGAGTTCGAGTATCGGTTGACCCAGTCCGCTGCCGAAAACGATCGGCTCATGGCAGATCTGCCCGCGGGATCGCTGGTCATTAATGCCACCGGCCTCGGCAAGGATCGCCCCGGCTCGCCGATCTCCGACGCTGGGGCGTTCCCGCTTGGCGGCTACGTGTGGGAGTTGAACTACCGCGGCGCGCTCGACTTCATGCACCAAGCAGAACGGCAAGCCGCACAGCGCGGTTTAGTGATCGAAGACGGTTGGGTTTATTTCCTGCACGGTTGGACACAAGTCATCGCCGAAGTGTTCCACCTGCAGCTCACACCCGATGTGTTCAAGCGCCTCGACGAAGCGGCATCTGCTCTTCGCCCAAGTTAACAAGGAACTTCAAACATGGCTCAGTTCGATCGCATGACTGTCTACAACACCATCCTTCAAGACGGTATGGTCCCGCTGTTCTACCACCCGGACGCCGACGTCGCACAGAAGGTCGTCGGCGCGCTGTCGACCGGGGGAAGCCACGTCGTCGAGTTCACGAACCGCGGCGACTTCGCGATCGAAGTGTTTTCGCAGCTCGTCAAGTACTGCCGGGCGAATCACCCGACTATGATCGTCGGGGTCGGCTCGGTTGAGGACGAAGCGACCGCGGCGCTGTATGCCGCCCACGGCGCCAACTTCATTATCGGGCCTACGTTCAACGAGGCCGTTGCGCGCATGTGCAATCGGAGGAAGCTGCCGTACGTCCCGGGCTGTGGCGATCTCAACACCATCGCAGCCGCCGAGGAGCACGGCGCCGAGTTCGTCAAGATGTTCCCCGGTAGTGCGGTGGGTGGCCCGGGGTTTGTCAAAGCCGTCCTTGCGCCGCGGCCGTGGAGCAAGATCATGCCGACCGGTGGTGTCACCCCGGACGAAACGAACCTGCGCGAGTGGTTCGATGCCGGCGTGGCGTGTGTCGGCATGGGCAGCCAGCTTATTCAGAGCGGGTGGATCAAGGCCGGCGCATTCGACAAAATCGCAGACCTGACGGCAGCGACGTTGGAGCTGATCCGACGGATTCGCAGTGCATAGGCTGGAGGTCAACATGGAGTTTTGGATAGAGGGCACCCCCGAGCAGGCCATTCAGGCCGCCAACTACGGCCTCGCCGATGCCATCGCGACCAACCCGGCCATCATGGAACGCTGGACGGCCGACGGGCGTACGCTTGAAAATGTCGTCGCCTATGTGTGCAGCAGTGTCGATGTGCCGCTCTACGTGCAGCTTCACGGCCCCACCCCTGACGACTACCTGCGCGAGATGGACAACCTGCGCCGGATTTCACCCAACATCCACCCCAAGCTGATCGCCACGCATGCCGGAATGGCGGCGGCCCGCAGGATCGCTGACGAGGGCCTCAGACCGCTGATCACGACCATTGCGACGCTCAATCAAGCGTATTTGGCAGCTCGCGCCGGTGCGGCCTACGTCGCCCCGTACATCGGGCGTATTCAGGACGCGAACGTGGACGCGTATGGGCTGGTGTCCGACATCGCCACAATGTACGCGCGACACGGCGTCACGACACAAATCGCCGCCGCCTCGATCCGCAGCCCGGAACAAGCCGAAGCCGTCCTCCGCGCTGGCGCACCAGTACTGGTCATGCAGTACGACGTCTTTATGCGGCTGAACGACTCGCCGCTGACACAGGCGTGGATCGAAGGTTTCGAGCAGAATTGGCTCAACATCCCGCACGCTCTGGGCAAGAAAGGGTCATAAATGGCTATCCTGCAACCGTTCAAGACCGAGATTGACCTGAGGACCGGCGTGTTTACGCCCGAGACAGGGATTATCAAGCGCTACCTCAGTCAAATGCGGACGATGTTCGCCGATACCGGCGCTGTCGAGCGCATCCTCGCGGACGAGGGCGACCGCCTGCTGTACGAGGTGTACGTCACGACGCTGCCTGAGGAAGCAGGCCATATCCTGCACTGCACGACCGTCATCCATCCGGGCAAAGTCGGCGACGAGTTCCACATGACGAAAGGGCATTATCACGCTCGGCGGGAAGAAGGCGAGGTGTACCTCGGCCTGTCTGGCGACGGGTGTCTGGTGATGCAAACACAAGAAGGCGCCACCGACGTGCAGTTCATGAAACCGGGCACCGCCGCTTACGTCCCGCCCTATTGGGCGCATCGCACCGTCAACATTGGCACCGTGCCGTTCGTGTTCTTCGCGGCGTGGGCAGGTGATGCCGGCCACGATTACGGGACCATCGAGCGGGACGGGTTTCGCAAGCTAATCCTCGAGGCTGGCGGTCACGTAGAGGTTGCGGACAATCCCAAGTACGGATAAGGCAGATCAACCATGACACACTGGCGCGTGCTGGTCACCACCCGTTCGTTTCGCAAGCTGGACGGCCCGCACCAGCAGATACTGCGTGACGCGGGTTGCGAGATCGTCAACAGCCCGATCGATCACCCCCACTCGGCGGCCGAACTTGCCGACCTGATTGCCGGGATTGACGCGGCTATCCTCGGCGTAGACGATGTGAACGCGGACGTAATGTCACGGGCCGACCGGCTGAAGGTGGTGTCCCGCTATGGCGTGGGGTATGACCGCGTCGACCTCGCAGCGGCAACCGACAGGGGCGTTGTCGTCACCTATACGCCCGGTGGCAACACCAACGCCGTCGCGGAGCTGACCCTCGGGTTCATGCTGGCGCTGGCGCGCAATTTGCCGCGGCAGGATCGCCAGATGCGCCGCGCCGACTGGTCGCTTCTAAAAGGTCGCGAACTTGCCGGAAAGACACTCGGAATCCTCGGCATGGGGCGCATCGGTCAGCGGGTCGCCCAACTTGCATTCGCGTTCGGTATGACGGTTGTCTTCTACGACCCGTATCCGCCGCCTCAAGACATCCTCGAAAGGCTGAACGCGCGGCCATCCTCGGTCGACCAGCTTCTGGCTGACAGCGATATCGTGAGCCTGCACCTGCCTTTGACTGCGGAAACCCGCAGTTTGATCGACCGGGAGCGCCTCGCCCGAATGCGGCCCGGATCGTTCCTCATCAACACCGCGCGCGGCGGCATTGTCGACGAGCAAGCGCTGTTCGAAGCGCTGCAATCGGGCCATCTGGCCGGAGCCGCGTTCGACGCCTTCGCGGTCGAGCCTCCAGCAAACAGTCCGCTGTTAGCGCTCGAGAACTTCATCTCCACGCCGCACGTCGGCTCGTCCACGGAAGAGACGACCCTGCGCATGGGCCTGATGGCATCGCAGAACGCACTGGCCGTGCTCACCGGGCAACGACCGGAACACGTCGCCAATCCTGAGGTGTACGATCGTTTCCTAGAGGAAGGTCGTAGAGCATGAAGACCAAAACAGTCGCATGTACCGATATCCAGTTCTCCGCCGTGGGCTTCGGTTGTTGGGCAGCCGGTGGCAGCGCGATCTGGAATGGAAGCGACGACGAGCAGTCGATCCGCGCGATCCATCGCGCTTTCGAACTCGGCGTAACGTTTTTCGACGTCGCGCCGGTCTACGGGTTCGGTCACGCCGAGACGATCCTCGGGCGCGCACTGAGCGGCAGACGAGACCGTGTCGTGATCGCCAGCAAGTGCGGCCTGAAGTGGAACGCCGATGGTGTGATCGTCAACGACCTGTCGCCTGATCGTATCAGGCAGGAAATCGACGACAGCCTCGATCGGCTCGATACCGATTACATCGACATCTATCAGCTCCACTGGCCCGATCCGTCGACGCCCATTGCGGAGACAATGGCGGTGCTCAACGCAATTCAACAGGCGGGCAAGATTCGCCACATCGGTGTATCGAACTTCTCCGTCGCACAAATGGACGAGGCGCGCCGTTATGGTGAGATCGTGTCGCATCAAGGGCTGTACAACCTGCTTGAGCGCAACCCGGTGCAGTACCACAGCATCCCGCTGGAATACCGCACAGAGGCAGAAATCCTGCCCTACTGTACGCAGCACGGCATGGCGTTCTTCCCGTATAGCCCGCTGTTTCAGGGGCTGCTCACCGACACGTTCAAACGTGCGGGCCAGTTCGACTCACACGATGTCCGCTCCGCCAACCCAAAGCTGTCCGGCTCGAACTTTGACACCTACTATGCGATTCGCCAGAAACTTGTCGCGTTCGCTGCCGAGATCGGCAAACCGCTGAGTCAGGTGGCGATCAACTGGCTGATCCATCAGGACGCCGTGACATCGGTCATTTGCGGCGCGCAATCGCCTGCCCATATCGAGGAGAATGCCGCCAGTGCCACTTGGCAGCTAACCCCTGACATGCTGGCCGAAATCGAGCGCATTCTCGCTCCGTTCCATGACGATGTATACGGACGTTGATGAGGCTGGAGGATAAGAAATGTTCGGCGCCAACCTGCGAGGGCTTCAGCACATCGGCCTGCCGGTGACCGACATCGTCCGGTCGAAAGCCTTCTACGAACGTCTCGGCTTTGTCGAAGCCATGTACCGCGAATTGCCCAGACGTGACGGGATCGTGAAGGTTGTAATGATGCAGCTCGACAAGCTGACTCTCGAACTCTACCAATTGTGCGGCGCAGAGCTGGAGGAAGTTCGGCAGCGCCGGAGCGGCCACATCGACCATGTTGCGCTGGACGTTGCCGATGTCGACGCTGCATTCCGCATCGTGCTAGAAGAGGGGTGGTCTCCGCTCGAGTCCGAGCCGGTGTTTCTGCCATTTTGGGAGAATGGCGTCCGCTACTTCAATATCCTCGGGCCCGATGGCGAGCGCGTAGAGTTCAATCAGCGCATCGTTTAGCCGAAGCTCACGTCGGCGCGCGCGGAACGACGGAATACCCTATAATCCTCGCTGTAGGCAACGGTCTGTGTCATACCTCGCACTCCGTACGAGTGCGAATTCGAACCCCATGTGTCAAGGCGAATGCCATCATGAGCCATCATCCCACACGTCTGGCGGGGGCGTAAGTCAATGCGCGTCAAACTCATCGCCAAGAACGCCGGCGAAATCAGCGGAATCTCAAACTATGCGCGACAACTGCACGCCGCGTATCAGGCGGCTGGCCTGGACTCATCGCTGGATTCGCCCGATCCGACGCCAATTCCGGGTTGGGTAGCGCGCGCTGCAAAGGCGCTCGGCTACGACGTTTCCGCGTTCTTTCGCTCGTACCCCCTGACCGTTCAGGACGCTTCCGATACGATCGTACACCTTACCTCGCAAACGCTGGGCACCACGCTCACTTTTCGGCGTCCGGAACGGACGGTCATTACCGTACACGACATCCTGCCTTACATGCTGCGAAACGTGCCCGAATTGAGCCACTATCGCCACCGTGCGGAGCGCTTCTTCGACTCGCTGGCCATGCGCAACCTCAACAGAGCCGATGCGATCGTCGCCGACTCGGCATATACGAAGCATACGTTGATCGACGTTCTAAATATCAGTGACGAGCGCATTCACGTCGTTCACCTCGGCATCGATCACACGCGCTTTCGCCCTCTTCCAGCGGTCGAACTTGAGAGGAAGCGATTCGGCCTGCCCAACGGCGCGCCGCTCGTGCTGTACGTCGGTTCCGAAGCGCCGCGCAAGAACTTGAGCGCGCTGGTCGACGCGTTTCAGATCGTGCGTGGCGCGCATCCCGACGCGCTGCTGGTCAAAGTCGGCCGGCCGCAGTTCGATGTCGAACGGCAGCGGCTGGTGGAACACGTTAGACGGCGCGGGCTCGCTGACAATGTCGTGTTTCTCGACGAGGTTGGATTCGACGATCTGGTGACGCTGTACAGCATCGCCGATGTGTTCGTGCTGCCATCACTGTACGAGGGTTTCGGGTTTCCAGCGCTGGAAGCCATGGCATGCGGAACGCCGGTCGTCGCCGCCAACACATCGTCTCTGCCCGAATTGGTTGGCGATGCGGCCTTGAGCGTCGACCCGCGAAGCCCGGACCATATTGCGGATGCCATCGTACGCCTGCTCGACTCCGCAGCACTGCGCGCCGACTATTCGAGGCGCGGAAGGGCGCACGTCGGCCAGTTCACATGGGAGCGGACCGCGCACAGCACGCTCGCCGTGTACACCGCGACGTTCGGCCTCGATACAGCGACGTAGCGATCGATAACGAAGTCCCACCTTCCTTACCTGAATCACTCACTCATGAAACTCTCATTTGCGGAACCGCGGGTGACTTAAGATAATACGCATTAGTAATACGTATTATTTGATTGAGAGATTGTTGGCCGTGGTTCGTAAACGCGTTACGCAGCGACAAGTGGCAGATGCTTCCGGGGTCTCCCAGACCACCGTCTCGCTCATCCTTGCCGGCGACACATCGATCAACGTCAGCGACACTACGCGCGAACGCGTGCTTTCGACCGCGACAAGTCTGGGATACGTTCCGCAAGCCGCAGCACGCGCGCTCGTTCAAGGCAGATCGAACGTCCTCGCGCTCGTTCTTTATGACCCCCACGCACAAATCTTCCGCGATCCGTACATCCCGAACGTGATGACCGGCCTTATCGATGTTGCCGGCAAGCAGGACTACCGCTTGCTCGTAGAGCGCATCCCCGCCGGTGCGGATCTGACCATTGTCAACAACCTGCTGCGCGGCCGACAGGCTGACGGTGTGGTAATGGTCAACGTCCGCGCCAAAAGTCCGATCTTGTCGGCGCTTCACGGTGATGGCTACCCGATCGTTGTACTCGATACTTTTGAGGAGCATCGCCTGCCCTCCGTGGGCATCGACCACCGCGGGGGTATTCGCGCGTTGACCCAGCACCTCGTCTCGCTGGGACACCGCCGAATCGGCTGCATCCCGTATACCCCGATTGACAACGACCATATGCGTGAACGGTTCGGCGCGTTCCGCTCGGTCCTTGAGTCGAATGGGCTGGAAATCGACATGAGTCTCGTCGTATCGGGGCGTATGGATCCGGATACCGGATCTGCCGCGATGCAACAGATCCTCGCTCACCCTAGTCCCCCTACCGCCATCTTTGCGATGAACGACATGATGGCACTCGGCGCACTGCATGCCTGCGCGAAAGCGGGCGTAAGAGTCCCCGACGACATAGCCATCGTCGGCTATGACGATATGCGCTTCTCCGAATTCCTCACTCCCGCACTCACAACCGTCCGTGCGCCCGAAATCGAATTGGGGCGCGCTGCCGCGAGTGCACTACTTGACATGATCGAAGGCAAATCCAACCAGTTTGTCTATCGAGAGCTGGAAACAGAGTTGGTGATCCGCGCGTCATGCGGTGCGGCAGCGCCAAGGTAGGGTCAATTAGGGAGGGGGATAGAAGTTTATGACAGCGTCGTCTACCAGTCACAGTGTCTTGGATCAACCGTCGTTATTTCAGCGTCTGATCCGCTTGCTTACCGATCACGAGACCTTTTTGGCCTATGTGCTCATCCTGCCAAGCGTGATCGGGTTCACGATCTTTCTCGCCGTGCCGGCCGTTCGCGCGCTGTTCATCAGCTTCTACGAGTGGAATCTGTTGACCCCAGCCGAATACGTCGGGTTTGGAAACTACGAATACCTGTTTGGCGACTCGCGCTTCTGGGGCTCATTAGGGACAACCGTCGCTTATGTGCTCTGGAACATCCCGCTGCAAACCGTCCTCGCCGTGCTGATCGCGGTGTTGCTTGACCGGTTCAGTGTAGCGCTGTCGTCGATACTGCGCGGGTTGGTGATTTTGCCGTGGCTGATGCCGAACGTCATTGTGGCCCTGCTCTGGCTGTGGATCCTCGACCCGTCGATCGGGATCATGAATGTGGTCCTCAACACGGTCGGCATCCAAGATCAGCCTTTCTTCGGCTCGCCGGATCAGGCCCTTCCATCGATTGCGATGGTCAATATCTGGCGGCATGTCGGCTACACGGCCATCCTCGTGTACGCCGGCCTGAAGACCATCCCCAAGTCGCTGTATGAAGCGGCAGCGATCGACGGTGCGAACGCCACACGGCAGTTCTTCGGCATTACGCTCCCGCTGCTTCGGCCCGTGCTGGTGTTTGTGCTTGTGACGTCGGTCATCGGCTCGTTTCAGGTCTTTGACACGATCGCCGTGACTACCGGCGGCGGCCCGGTCGGCTCCACGCGCACCATCATCTACTACATCTACGAGCAGGTCTTCGAGCGTCGGATCAACATGGGCCGTGCGACTGCCGCATCGGTTGTGTTGTTCATCATCCTCGTCGGCGTCACGCTGCTTCAGATGCGGTACTTGCGCTCGAACCAGTCCGACCTTGCGGATTACAGCTAAAGGAGACCGATGATGGCCGTTGTTACGCCAACCGTTCCCAGCACTGAAGACGCAGATCGGCGCGCACTTCGTAACCGCCGCATCTCGGACGCGCTCACGATCCTTGTCGTCGGGGTGCTGCTTGTAATCGTGTTGTTCCCGTTCTGGTGGGTACTGCGCACCGCGTTGACCACACCGCAGACTGTGTTCACCAACACGTCATCGCTTTTTCCGACCGAGTTCACGACGTTCAACTTCGAGCGCGTGCTTGGGTTCATCGATCCGTCTGAGTACGTCGGCACGGAAGGAAGCACCGGCGTCACAGCCGGGCAGTTGAACTTCTTCCTGTACATGCGCAATTCGTTCATCGTGTCGACGCTGATCACGGTCGGTCAAACGCTGTTCAGCACGATGGCCGCGTATGCGTTTGCCCGGCTCAAGTTCCCCGGCCGTGACGTCATATTCTTCCTCTATCTCACGGGGCTTATGGTTCCGGCGATCGTCGTGTTCGTGCCGAATTTCGTACTGGTGCGTCAGCTCGACCTGATCGGTACGATCCCCGGTATCGTGGCACCGTTCTTCCTGATGACGCCTTTTGCGGTGTTCTTCATGCGCCAGTTCTTCCTGAGCCTGAACAAGGATCTGGTCGAAGCGGCGACGCTGGACGGCGCGACAAAGCTCGGCGTGTTCTGGCGTGTCGCGCTGCCGCTGGTACAAGGGCCGATCCTCACGCTGGGCATCCTCACTTTCATCAGCAGTTGGAACGAGTACCTGTGGCCGCTGCTCGTCGGGCGTGATGAAAGCGTCCGCGTACTGACCGTAGCGCTTGGAATCTTCCGTCAGCAGACGCCACAGGGCGCGCCTGACTGGACAGGACTGATGGCAGGAACCGCTGTCGCAATCATCCCGACCATGCTGCTGTTCATCTTTTTGGGCCGCCGCGTTGTCGACTCGATCCAGTTCAGCGGTTTCAAATGAGTCTCACGCATCACCACTCTCGGGGTCACCGCGTTGTTGAGCGCAGCGCGTTTGATTGCATACGTTAGTAAGCCTTGGAGGCAAGCAATGAAATCCATTCGCAAGTACTCGTTCGTCGTCTTGGCGCTCTCCCTGATGCTGGTCATCGGCGCAGTGAGCGCGCAGGACGTCACCATCCGCTATTGGCTGTGGGACACTAACCAACTTCCGCCGTACCAGACCTGCGCGAACAACTTCATGGCCGAGAACCCGGGCATCACGGTCGAAGTCGATCAGCTCGGCTGGGATGACTACTGGACCGGCATCACGACCGGTTTTGTCTCCGGCGACGCACCCGATGTGTTCACGAATCATCTGGCGAAGTACCCGGAATTCGTTGAACTCGGTCAGATCTACGACATTCAGCCGTGGGTCGAGCGCGACGGTGTCGCGACCGACATCTACTACCCGGGTCTCGCCGACCTGTGGACGAAAGACGGCGCGCGCTACGGCCTGCCGAAGGACTGGGACACGGTCGCGGTCATCTACAACGTCGCGATGGTCGAGGCGGCGGGCATTGACCCGGCCATCTTCGACTCGTGGACGTGGAACTACGAGGACGGCGGCGATTTCGAGCAGGTCATCGCCCAGCTTTCGATCGACGCCAATGGCAACAACGGCCTGAGCGCCGACTTCGACAAGGACAATGTCGTTCAGTACGGCTACGGCGGCCAGGTTGGCAACAACCCGTACGGCCAGACCGAATGGTCGATGTTCACTAACTCGACGGGCTGGGTGCACAACAACGGCACGTGGGGCGATACGTACTTCTACGATGACGAGCGCTTCATCAATACGATCCAGTGGTGGGCCGATCTGTCGCTGGAGAAGGGCTACATGCCGCCGTACGAAGATCGCTCCGGTCTCGGTTCGTTGGCCCTGTTCCAGGCGCAGACCCTCGCGATGAACATCGACGGTTCGTGGATGATCGGCAGCTACCTCGGCAGCGACTTCGAAGTTGGATTCGCCCGGCTGCCGGCCGGTCCGGAAGGCCGCAAGAGCATGTTCAACGGTCTGGCTGACTCGATCTATGTCGGCACGGATCACCCGGAAGAGGCGTGGGCGTGGGTGAAGTACCTCGCGTCCGAGGCCTGCCAGACTGTCGTTGGCGAGTCCGGCGTCGTCTTCCCGGCTATCCCGTCTGCGGCCGATCTGTCGCTGCAGGTGCGTGCTGACAACGGCATCGACGTGAGCGCGTTTACCGAGCAGGCGGCGGAAGAGGGCGGCACGTTCCTCTTCCCGATCACCGACTACGCCGGTGAGATCAACACCATCATGACGGAAGCGATGGATGCGGTGATGCTCGGTCAGGCGACGGCCGCCGACATTCTGCCTGCCGCCAACGACGAGGTCAACAGCTTGTTCTAGAGAACCCTTGAACGGCCCGCACGCCGATCTGACGTGCGGGCCGTCAACCTGCGTGCGGTGCAGTTCCCGCACGTTCGGCATGTCAGGCTGCGCTCAAACCCAACGTAGGACCGGCATCCGACGATGCCGCCCGGCACCAGTCATCGGGCGGCATCGACGGGACAACCAGATCGAATAGGCAGACATCATGAACATACACCTCGCATCGGTACACAGGCTGACGCACGTTTTCCTTCTTCTGACGATTTCGATTGTTCTTCTCTCTGCGCAGGTGGCGGCTCAAGACGGTGTCTCGGTCGTCTCGGCCCCGATTTCCCCGGATCGCTCATGCAGCGCGCGGTTCGCCGAACACGAGCTTGACCACGTGACCGACACCAGTATTCGCCCCGTCGTCATGTTCGAGAGCAATGGCGCCGGGGTCTCGCTCGGCGACCTCGACAAGGATGGCGATCTTGATATCGTGTTCGCCAATCTGCTGCCCCAGATCACGGTCCTGTGGAACGACGGCGAATTAAGATTCACTACTCAACGCATCAACGTACAGACGCCCACCCGCGCGGTAAACACAGTCGATGTCGACGGTGACGGCTGGCTAGATATAACGCTGACGACACAGCTCGCCGCCCCGATGTGGCTCCGTTCGACGGGTTCTTTGGACAACACGGGGCGCCCGCAGTTCGTTCGCACGCCGCTCAACGGCGTCACGCGTCAGGCGTATTCGATGGCATGGGCAGACGTGGACGGCGATGGTGACCTAGACCTCGTCACGAGCAGCTACGACGCGGAGCTCGAGATGAAACTACGCGACTCGTTCATGCTGAGCGGACGCGCCGGCGTCACCTACTACGAACAGCGTGATGGGCAGTTTGTCGCGTCGCGCCTTTCCGAAAACGCACAGGGACTCGTGACGTACTTCTTCGACATCGATGGCGACAATCAGCTCGACGTGCTGGTCGGAAACGACTTCGGGCCAGTCGATAGCGCGTGGTTGTGGCGCGGCGAATGGGTCGAGACCGAGCCGTTTTCGATCATGACGCACAGCACGATGAGCTACGACGCAGTCGACTTCGAGAACGATGGCCGGCTCGAACTCTACGCCGCAGACATGATGCCCTATTCGCACGATGACGAGACGATGGCCGCGTGGGGCCCGGTCATGGAGTCGATGATGGCGCACCCGATGGTCGAGGACGACCCACAGGTCATGCAAAACGTCTTGCGCACGATGCCGATCAATGTGAGCGGTGACCTCGCCGACCAGCTTGGCATCAGCGCCACAGGGTGGAGTTGGTCATCGAAATTCGCCGACTTCGATGCAGATGGCCTTGCCGACCTCTACGTCGTCAACGGCATGATCGCTGCTGACCTGTTTGGACACCTGCCCAACGGCGAATTGGTGGAGGAGAATCAAGCGTTTCGAAATATCGGCGGTCGATTCGTCCCAGCTCCGGACTGGGCACTGGACTCCACCGCGAGCGGACGCGGTATGGCCATCGGAGACCTCGATGGCGACGGCGATCAGGACATCGTCGTGAACAATTTGCTCAGTGCGGCCCGTCTGTTTGAGAACGAGTTGTGCGGCGGACGGCACATACTGGTCGATGTTGGATGGTCGGGCACGATGAATCCGCAAGCGATCGGTACCGTTATCCGTCTCGACACCGGCGTCGGGACGATGACGCGCACGATTCGCAGCGGGAGTGGTTACCTCTCCGGCGACCCCTCGGTCGCGCACTTCGGCGTCCCCGAGGGCGTAGCGGTTGAGAGACTTCGTATTACGTGGCCGGATGGTGCGTCGTATCACATGCATGTCGAGCCGGAAGGCTCTGTGAGTTATGTCGTGGATCGGAAGTAGCGCCTTGGAAAGGACGCGCGCAGCATGGCAAACATCGCTCTGATCGGTGCGGGCAGTACAGTTTTCGCAAAGAATCTGCTGGGGGACATCCTCGGCTTCCCGGAGCTCGCCAACAGCGACATCCGGCTTATGGATATCGATCCGCAGCGGCTCCATACCTCGGAGGTCGTCGCGCATAAGGTCGCCGAGGCGCTCGGTGCTCGGCCGACGATCACAGCCACCACCGACCGCAAGCAAGCCTTGCGTGACGCCGACTACGTCATCTGCATGATCCAAGTCGGCGGCTACAAACCCGGCACCGTCATCGACTTCGAGGTGCCCAAGAAGTACGGTCTACGCCAGACCATTGCCGATACGCTTGGCATCGGCGGAATTATGCGTGGTCTACGCACCATTCCCGTCCTGTTGGATATCACGCGCGATATGGAAGAGGTCTGCCCTAACGCGCTGTTCATCAACTACGTCAACCCGATGTGCATGAATCAGTGGGCGCTCGACCGCGGCTCGAATATCGCCAACGTCGGGCTGTGCCACAGCGTACCGCACACCGCGCACGAACTCTCCAGGGATATTGGGGTCCCGCTAGACGACATCAATTACCTCGTCGCCGGCATCAACCATATGGCGTTCTACCTCAAGTTCGAGCACAAGGACACGGGACAAGACCTATATCCGCTCATTCGCAAGGTCGTCGAAGAGAAGCGCGTGCCCGACTGGAACCGGGTGCGCTACGAGATGTTCACGCGACTCGGCTACTTCGTCACCGAGTCGAGCGAACACTTCAGCGAATACACACCCTACTTCATCAAGCGCGATCGCCCCGACTTGATCGAGGAGTACAACATCCCGCTTGACGAGTATATCCGCCGCTGCGAGGTGCAGATCGCCAATTGGGAAGCGCTGCGCGCCGAGCTTGAAGACCGCAACGCTCCAATTCACGTGGAGCGCAGCGTCGAATACGGGTCGCTCATTATTCACAGCATGGAGACCGGCATTCCGCGCGTGATCTACGGCAACGTCGCCAACCACGGCATAATCGACAATCTGCCGCAAGGGTGCGCGGTCGAAGTTCCTTGCCTTGTCGACAAGAACGGCATTCAGCCGACAACGATCGGCGCGATACCGCCGCAGTTGGCCGCGCTAATGCAGACCAATGTCAACGTGCAGAGTTTGACGGTCGAGGCTGCGCTTACAGGCAAACGCGAGCACATTTACCATGCCGCAATGCTGGACCCGCACACTTCCGCGGAACTGACCCTCGACAAGATATGGGCGCTCGTCGACGACTTGATCGAGGCGCACGGCAGCTTCCTGCCGACGTACGTGTAGTTACCGTACCGGTTGTCGCGGTGCGCGCATGCCTGACCTAGCGCGCACCGCGCACCGCGTCTTCGATCTGCCGTCCGAACCATTGGTGGATGTCGTTTTGCCGCACCTGCTCCGCCAAGCGGGTCGCACGCATGTTGCGCTCGGCGTCGTTCATCGTCAGTGCATCCTTGATCGCCTCGCGCATGCCGTACACGTCATAGGGCGACACCAGCAGCGGCGCGTCACCGAGTTCCTCTGCGGCCCCCGCTTCCTCGGATAGTATGATCTGCCCGCTGCGTTGATTGAGTACAGCCCCCTCCTTGGCGACCAGGTTCATCCCGTCTGCGATGGGATTCACCATCAGCACGTCGTAGCGGGTCATTGCCGCCACGGCACGGTCATAGTTGTTGCCGAGCATGAGCTGCACCGGTTCCCAATCCGGCTCGCCCAGCGTGGCGTTGATCTCGCCGACCAGCGCCATGATGTCACGCAGGTAGTGCTTGTATTCGATGACCTCTGTCCGGCTGGGAACGAGAAGCGCGAGCATTTCGACCTTGCGCCGGAACTCCGGATACTCGCGCAGGAAGTTTCGGTAGGCGAGGAATCCGCGCAGGATGTTCTTGCTCGGTTCGACGCGATCGACGCGCAAGATCAGTTTGCGATCGCCGATACGAGCGTTGATCTGGCGGACGTATTCCTTCACCTCGGGTGTCTCGCGGCGGGTCAATAGGTCGTCCACGTCGACCGAAATCGGATAGTGGGCGGCTTCAAGCACCTGCCCCCGATACGTCAGGATGCGCTGCTTCTCCATCACCGCGACGCCCTGCAGTACATCGGCTGCCGTCTGCATAAAGCGCCGGACATCGCGGCCGGTCTGGAAACCGAACCGATCCGCCATCAACATCGATTCGACAATCTCGCGGCGCATCTTGAGAGGCAGCACACGCCATGCGTCCGGGCCGGGCCACGGGATGTGGCAAAACGGCTGAATCACTGCCCGGTTGCCGAGACGCTCGCGCAGGTAGCGCGGCATCAGATAGAGGTGGTAGTCCTGCGGCATTACGATCACGGGGCCGCTGAGCTGCGACACGGTCTGCGCAACTGCATCGGCGAGCCGCTTGTTCGCATCGGCGTATGCCTGCCAGGCTTGCCACAGGCTGGCATCCAGCACAGGCGTGCGCGGCGTATCGTGGAGCTGATGCTGGACAAACCACAACAGTGGATTGCTGATGACGTTGTAGTAGGCGTTATACGAGGATGGATCCGGCGCGATAAGGCGGACGCGCATGTCGTCCATCGCATGAACGCCGTCTCCACGCAGGGCGACCCACCGCCGGTCGCCGCGGCTCAGCGCATAGCTGATCCACAACACGTCCTGTGTCTTGGCGACGCCCATAATGGCGGTCACTAGGCCGCCCGATCCACGCTCCGGCACCAGTTCCCCGTCCCGGCTGTGGAACGCGTACGGGCCGCGATTGGACACGATAATCAGATGTGGCGAGGAGTCGTCCGCCATGATTTTCCTCCATTCAATGGGTGCGTGATAATGCCATACGCGCCGCTATGCGCGCATACAGTCCGCGAGCCATGTCAAAAAGTCGGCGACATCGTCGGTACCTTCAGCGAAGTACTCGCAGTGGTCGCCGAGATCGGGCGGGCCGTTTTCCGGATGCACGACGCCGACGGAAGCCCCGCGTAGTTCGTTGGCGTGCGCCGTCATATCCCGCAGCACGTCCATCGCGGCCAAGTCGGTGACATCGTCACCGAGAAATATCACCGAACGTAAGCCGCATTCGTTGATGACTGACCTGAGCGCCGTGCCTTTGTCGATCGGCTCTGCCGGCTTGATGTCCCAGATCATCTGCCCGGGAGATATTCGCAGTCCCAGCGAATCGGTCAGAGGGCGCAACCGGTCTTCGATCGCGTGACGAACTTCGGCCGGATCAGGCGAAAGCCGGTAATGGATCGTCGCCGTCATCCCTTTTGGCTCGGCAATAACTCCGGGTAGATCACTGAAATCCAGCGCGTCGATCAACGTCGCGATGGCTGCACGCGCGTTGTCCTCGCCCGGGTCAGGCGCTTCCGCCCCACCGCGCCAACGTTCGAAGCCGTGATTACCGTAGTAGATGATCTCATCGCGGGGGAAGCGGCTGTAAAGGTCGGCCACCGCACGGCCCGAAATCAAGGCAATCCGCACGCCAGCCTCGTTCAGCCGGTCAAGCGCGCTTTGCGAGCGATGATGAATTCGGGCACCATCCGGTCGTTCCGCAAACGCGCTCAACGTGCCGTCAAAGTCGCTGATGATGGCACTGTTCTCGGCTGTGATGAGGGATTTCAGGTACTCGGTGTGCTTGCTCCAATGACGCTCGCCCCGAGGATCTTCGCTCATGACAAGCTCCCTTCCCATGTGCTTGGCACGCGTGCGAACCAGTAGAACGCAAAAACATGGGCAGTGCGTGAGATTTCCGCCGACTGCGAACCGGACCACGGCTTTCGCGGTCCTGCTTCAGGCATCACATGAATCCACTCAGGCATTGCAAGAATGGTACAATTTGTCCGGTTATTCGTATGTCGATTTACCTTGTCTGAACCAGCGGCATCCCATTACGCTTATGTCAGTCTAGGGATCGAGAGTTTGCGAAAGGAAAGGCTTTCCATGAGCACTGCGAAACTATCGCTTAACGGGCAGGACTATGAATTTCCGGTTATTGAAGGGTCTGAACACGAAGTAGCCATCGACTTCACCAAGTTGCGCGCCAAGACCGGCGCGATCAGCTACGATCCGGGTTACGGCAACACCGGCTCGTGCATGAGCGCGATCACGTTCATCGACGGCGAAGAGGGCATTCTGCGCTATCGCGGCTATCCGATCGAACAGCTTGCCGAGCATTCGAACTTCGTCGAGGTGTGCTACCTGACGATCTACGGCAAGCTGCCGAACACCGAGGAACTGGCCTCGTTTCAGAAGTCGCTGACCTATCACACGTTGATCCACGAAGACATGAAGAAGTTCTTCGAGGGCTTCCCGCCGACCGCGCACCCGATGGCGATCATGTCAGCGATGATCGTGTCGCTGTCGGCCTACTACCCCGACCTGCTCGATCCTGAGATCGTCGACCTGAATATCGCGCGCTTGCTGGCGAAAGCCAAGACGCTGGCCGCGTTCGCCTACAAAAAGTCGATCGGGCAACCGTACATCTACCCGCGCAACGACCTGAACTACACCGAAGACTTCCTGCACATGATGTTCGCCGTGCCGTCCGAGCAGTACAAGGTCTCGCCGGTGATTGCGCGCGCCCTCGACCTGCTGCTCATCTTGCACGCCGATCACGAGCAGAACTGCAGCACGTCGACCGTCCGCATGGTCGGCAGCAGTCAGGCCAACCTGTTCGCCTCGATTGCGTCGGGCATTTCGGCGCTCTGGGGCCCGCTGCACGGCGGCGCGAACCAGGAAGTCATCAACATGCTGGAGATGATCCACCACGACGGCGGCGACTACAAGAAGTACATGGACATGGCGAAGGACAAGGAGTCGGGCTTCCGCCTGATGGGCTTCGGCCATCGCGTCTACAAGAACTTCGACCCGCGCGCGCGTATCCTCAAGAGCGCCGCCGACGCCGTGCTTGACGAACTTGGCATTAATGATCCACTGCTGGGCATTGCCAAGAATCTCGAAGAAATTGCTCTGGCCGACGGCTATTTTGTCGAGCGCAAGCTGTACCCGAATGTCGACTTCTACAGCGGCATCATCTACCGTGCGCTCGGCATCCCGACCGACATGTTCACCGTGATGTTCGCCCTCGGCCGCATGCCGGGCTGGATTGCGCAGTGGAAGGAAATGCGCGAAGATCCGACCACCCGAATCAATCGCCCGCGTCAGGTCTACAGCGGCGCCACCGAACGGAACTACGTCCCGTTGGCCAGCCGCTAGGCTTCACCCTGACACAAAGAACAGCGCACCGTGTGAAACGGTGCGCTGTTTTTGATTCGCGCACTGTCGAGCCCCAACAGCCTGCCGTTATCACTCACGCAGGCGCGGGTCGAGAGCGTCGCGCAGGCCGTCCCCGATGAAGTTGACGCACAGGATGGTCAGCGAAATCATCGTCCCGGGCCAGATCGCCAGCGCGGGGATGAGCGTCATGAAGTCCTTACCGTCGAACAGCAGGCGGCCCCACGTCGGGAAGTCGGGCGGGAAGCCGAGGCCGAGAAACGACAGCGCCGATTCGGTGATGATGGCACTGGCGATGCTGAACGTCGCCGCGACAATGACCGGGCTCATCACGTTCGGCAGGATGTGCCGGCGAATAATGCCGAGGTCGGATGTTCCGACGCTGCGAGCAGCCAGCACAAACTCGCGCTCTTTAATCGCCAAGACCTCGCCACGGACGAGCCGCGCGGTCGTCATCCAGTTCAGCGCGCCGATGATCGTGACGGTGAGGATGAAGATGCCGGCCTCGGTGCCGAACGTCTTGCGCAGTGGGTCGCGAAACAACATGGTGATGACCAGCAGCAGGGGCAGCAGCGGCAGCGACAGGAACATGTCGGTAAGCCGCATCAAGAGGCCATCCAGGCGAGCGAAGTACCCCGACAGCAGCCCCACAAGTGCACCTAGTGTGATCGAGATCGCCATCGCAGATACGCCGATCGCGAGCGATATGCGGCCACCCTGCATCACGCGCGCAAGTGTGTCGCGTCCAAGGTTGTCAGTCCCGAATGGATGCGCAGGCGAACCGTTGGAGTACGAGTCGACGATGTTGACCTGGGTCGGATCAATCGTCCACACATACGGACCCACCAGCACCATCGCGACAATGACAGCGAGCACGACTGAGGCGACCATGGCCATACGGTGACGGCGGAACTGCCGCCACGCGTCAGACCATAACGATCGGGATTTGACCGCCTTCTGAAGCGCAACGGGCTTTGCTGCCGCAGCGATGTTTGAGTTTACAGGTTCGGATGCTGTCATAGTTGGCCAACCACAGTGCTAACTTAGCCGCACGCGCGGATCAAGCAGCGCATACAGCACGTCCGCCACGATATTGAACAGAACGATGAGCACAGCGAAGATGAACGTCAATGTCTGCACAGTCGGCAGGTCGCCGCCTTGAATGGCAATAATCAGCAGCTGTCCCAGCCCGTTGACACGAAATATCTGCTCAGTGATGATCGCGCCTTGAAAGATCGACGGGATTCCAAGCGCGACCAGCGTCACGACCGGAATCAGGCTGTTACGCAAGGCATGGCGCATGATCACCGTACGCTCGGAAATGCCTTTCGAACGTGCCGTCCGAATGTAATCCTGATTCAGGTTTTCGAGCATCGACGAACGCGTGAACCGGCTGATCTGCGCCGTAAAGAACAGCGCCAGTACCAGCGTCGGCATGAAGATCTGCCGAAGTTGGATCAGCAGGCTCTGCATGTCGGTGACACGATGTGTCGTGTCATACACTGACGGGAACCATTTCAGGTTCACGCTGAAGATGATAATAAACAATAATCCTGTGAAGAAGGTGGGTATCGAGTAGCCGACAATGGCAAAGAATGTCCCGACCTGGTCAAAGATCGAATATGGCTTGTACGCTGAGAGGACCCCAATGGGTACTGCGATCAGTACCGAGAGCAGGTACGCGGTGCCGACCACCCAGAGCGTTTGCGGCAGCCTTTGAATCACCAGATCGATGACAGGGCTGCGCGTTTGCCACGACGGATAACGCAGACGGTTCTCGTAGTCCCCGACTTTGATTCCGGTCGTCGCCTCGAGGATGTTGAGGGGTTCGTTGATCACGAATTGCACGACCCACTTCAGGTATTTGACATGAAACGCGTCATTCGCCCCTAGCGCTTCGCGGATTTTCTCGCGCTCCGCCGGCGTGATCGTCAGCGGCAGATTGCCTGTCGGATCTGTTGGCGACAGTTCCAGCACGGCAAAGATGACGAAGCTGATGACGAACAGGGTTGGGATGGCGATGAGCAACCGCCGCAGGATAAATTTCGACACGTCACTGCCTCGTGAACACTGCGAATACCTAAGTGCACAGTACGGCCCGGGGTGGACCGACAGGCCCACCCCGGGATCGATTACTGCATTGAGGCTATAGCACGCACCGCGTACTAGTTGCCACGCGTCCAGTCAGCTGCGTTCCACAGCTCGGAGTCCCAGCTGTTCATCAGCACGCCTTCGAGCGAGTTGCTGATCGCCGACACGTCACCGCGATGCACCAGACCGATCATCGCACCGCTCTGAACGATCATGTCGTTCATCGCGATCGCCAGCGCAGCACGCTCTTCGAGCGAAGCGGTCTGCGACATCTGGACGACCAGTGCATCGTAGTCAGGGTTGCACCAACGCGAGATATTGTTGCCCAAGTAGTCGTTATCCGGGCTAGCGATTTCCGCGCACGTCCACTGCGACATGTACGATTCGGGGTCGGTACCGCTGAAGTTGTTCGTGAACATCTCGAGGTCGGCGTAGAACTTGCCGTAGGTGTCAGGGCTCGCAAGATCATTGCCGAAGAACACCGCCGCATCGATGTTGCGCAGCTCCGCCTCGATGCCGATCTGTGCCCACCAGTCCTTGATCAGCGCCTGCGTGGCCTGACGAACGGCGTTAGTCGACGTCTGGTACAGCACAACCAGCGGGATGCCGTTGTACTCACGAATTCCGTCACCGTCGCTGTCGACGATCCCTGCGCCATCGAGCAGCGCGTTCGCGCCAGCGATGTCCTGAACCAGGCATGCATCGTTGTTCGGCGAGGCGTAAGCCGCCGGGGCCGGCAGCAGGTTGCAGGTGGCCTGACCGGCAGCGCCGTAAAGCTGGCTGGAGATCAGATCGCGATCGATCGCCATCGACATGGCCTGCCAGATTTCGGGAACCAGCAGGAACGGATGCGCATTCGAGCCATCTTCCACCCACACCGAGCGCATGTCACCCAGTTCGGAATCCGGATTCGTCTGGTTGATATGGATACGCTCGACGCTGGTACCGTACGATACGACGAGTTGGCCCTGACCCGCAGCGACCATCTGGTCGAGGATCTGCGGGACGACCTGCAGGTTCCACGCGTAGTCGAACTCGCCGGTCTCGAGCACGGCGCGGGCCGCAGATTCTGCATCACCGCCGCCCTTGAAGACGACGCGCTGGAAGTACGGCTTGCCTTCTTCACGGTAGTTCGGGTTCGCCGCGAACTCGACCACGTCGTTGGCGAGGAAGTTAGTTACCACAAACGGGCCGGTACCGATCGGGTAGAAGTTCTGATCGGTGCAGTTCTGCGCGTTCGCGCCCACACAGTCGGCAAACTGTGCTGCCTGAATAATCGGCGCTTCGGCGCCCACAAACGGACCGTACGGGAACGGCTTGGCGACACCGAAGGTGATCGTGACGGTGCGATCGTCGACCGCTTCAACGCTCGTCACGTCGGTGAACTTCGAAAGCGCGTTGCAGCCCGCATCCGGGTGTGTGCAGTATTCCCATGAGAACACAACGTCCGCCGAGGTCACCGGCGTGCCGTCCGACCACAGCAGACCTTCAGAGAGAGTCCAGGTGATCGTTAGCAGGTCCTCTGAGACGCCGCCGTTTTCGACAGTGGGGATCTCGTCAACGAGCCACGGAACCATCTCGCCCAGCTCGTTGTAGCGAGCCAGAGGTTCAAGCACCAGCGAGCCGGCTTCGATGTCCTTCGTACCGCCGGAGAGGTACGGGTTCATGGTCGAAACGGCCTGCCAGTACAGGATGTTGAGCGTGTCACCCTCTTGGGCGACTGCGAACCCGAACGTCCCCATCGTCATCGCGACGATAAGGACGAGAGCCGCAATTCTTATAGCTGATTTGCGCATGGATCAATAACCTTTCGTTTTCACGTAACACTGCCATCGCACTGAGGATGGTGGCTGATGAGCATATCGTGAAGCTATGCACTGGTCAACATTTTGAGGAAATGCTGACAAGTGTCGGTTGTAATGCTTTGTGGGTTTCAACCGTCACGAAACCACAAGCCGGGGCGGCGATACCCTGCCGCCCCGCTGTTGTGACTTCTGGCTAGCCGTCGTTACTGAAGCGTCCACTCGTGGATGTACGCAGTGTATCCGTAGAACACCCACGCTGGGCCGGGGTTGAAGTTGCCGACGCGGCTATTGGCAACGTGGAAGATGTTCGGCACGTACGTAAAGTTGTACGCTACGTCATCCTGCGTCAACTGCTGGATCTGGTAGTAGATCTCGGCACGCGCAGCAGGATCGCAGCCCGGCAGCGAACGCGCAGCGTCGATCAGCGCGTCGACTTCGGGGTTGACGTACGACGCAAGGTTATTGCCCGCGCCGACAAGGTCCTCACGGCTGTTAACCAGCGACATGAAGTCGTTCGGGTCCGGGGTCTGCGTGCCACCGCTGTTGCTCATCGGGGTCGCATCGTACGCCTGACCGAGGTAAATCTGGTCGATGTAGTTGGCCCACTCGACCAGCTCCAACTCGACATCGAAACCGATGGCCTCTAGTTGATCCTGCGCAACCAGCGCCGTCGTTTCGAAGTGCTGCAGAATGTTGCTGTAGGAGATCGTGAAGGCGAGCGGTTGGCCGTCCTTCTCACGAACGCCGTCGCCGTCGCTGTCAACCCAGCCCGCTTCCTCAAGCAGCGCAGCAGCGCCCTCGGGGTCGTAGTCCGGGCGCGAAATCGAGCTGTTGTACGCCCACGTCAGAACCGGAGCCACGGGACCGACTAGCGGTGTGCCGCCCTCTGCGCCGCCGAGTGTCGAGATGACGTCCTCGATGTTGAAGGCCATCACCACGGCCTTACGCACGGCCGGATCGCTGAAGATCGGGTGCGGGGTCTGCTCGACCAGATTTCCAGCATCGTCATACGCCGACTGCGGGTTGGTCGGGTCTGCCCAGTTGAGCGACAGGAAGTTGACCGACAGCGCGGAGAACGACTGATACTGCAAGTTGCTCGTGTCGGCAATCTGCTGGAACAGGTCGCCCTGGAAGTACGTGTAGTCCAGATCGCCCGACTGGATGCCTTGAACGGCGACTGCCTGATCACCAACGACGCGGTTCACGAGGAACGGGATGTTCGGCTCGCCTGCCCAGTGATCCGGGTTGGCACGGAAGCGCTGACCCTCGTCAGGCGCCCATTCTTCGAGGATGTACGGGCCGCCGCTGACATCCGGATTGTTCCAGAACGCGCTGGCCTCGAAGTCGCTGAAGTCTCCGGCGAACTTGTGTGCCGGCACGAAGCGGATCGCGCTCAGGTTGCTCAGAATCGAGCAATCATTGCCCGACAACACAACTTCATACGTCTTGTCGTCGATCTTGTTGACCGCATCGATCAAGGCGACATTCGGCTCAAGCACCGTATTGACGTCAGATTTGACCGCGTTGATCGAGAAGATCATATCGTCGGCCGTAATTGGCGTTCCGTCGCTCCACACTGCATCCGGATCAATCGAGAACGTGTAGGTCAAGCCGTCGTCCGAAATCGTCCAAGACGTCAAGCCCGGGACCGCCTGTCCCGTGAAGCTGTCGGTCAGGAACGGCGCGGGGAACAGCAGAGAAAACGCCTGATACGAGGCACCGTCATTGGTCATATGCGGGTTGAAGGTGGCGATGTTGCCAAAGCCGCGGATCACGATAGTGTCCGAACTTTGGGCCATGACCGACAGCGGCATGACGACCGCTGCCAGCAAAGCTAGGACGACAAGAACGCGTTTCATGTTGAGCCTCTCCTCTGACTGCGGCCGAAGGATCCGACAGTGAACGGGGCCGCATTACGCGAATTCTAACCAAGAGGCGGCATGCGCAACAAAAAGTCGACAGAATCCTTATTCGAGGATGCGGACACTCTCAAGCATTGCCAGCAGTGTCGGCTCGAATCGGTCGCGCTGACTGGCCGGAACGGTGAGGATGAACATGTATACGAATGTGTTGTCCGACGCGGTGGCGATGATTTGCGAGTGAATGCGGGTTTCTTCCGGTCCTTCCGACCCTTCGAGATCGACGACCCGGGCTGGTCGGCCGTCGAGCGTCGTATCGCGCTCTTCAATCGTGATGCGCCAGTTGTCCGGTTCGGAGAGCGGTCCGGCCTCCAAGTAGGAGTTCAGCGCACCCGATAGGCTGCCCGGGATCGAGATCGGCAAGCCACGCTGCACCACAAGCAGCGGACCCGGGACCCCGCCCAGCACATCGACTGGTCCCGCGAACAACACGCCCTGCATCGGAATCGTGTAGTCCCAGTCGGTCGGGTATTTGAATTCGAAGCCGCTCGGGCTTCGATCGAACGTTTGGGTCAGCGGAAGCGGCTCGCCGTCACGCGAGCCGCTGGATGAGCACGACACGAGCAACAAGAGCAGAACGACTGCCAGCAGACTGCGGCGCATTCGGGCACGCATTACGCTTTACTGTGCCGCGACTGATGCGGGTCGAGCGCATCGCGCAGACCGTCGCCGATCAAATAGAAGCACATGACCGTAATGAGGATCAAGATGCCGGGCCAGATCACCAGATGGACGCCCTGCACGAAATACGTGCGCGAGTCGGTCAGCATATTGCCCCACGTCGGCGTCGGAGGCTGCACGCCCACGCCAAGATAGCTCAAGCCGGCTTCGACAAGAATGAGATTGCCGGCGATGATCGACCCGGTGACGATCACGATCGACATCAGGTTCGGGAATATGTGACTGACCAGCAGCCGGAAGTCGGACGCGCCGAGCGCCCGCGCAGCCAACACATACTCGCGTTCCTTGATCGACAACACCTCAGCACGGACTAAACGACTCGTACCCACCCACCCCAGCAGCGCAAGGATGACGATCATCCACTCTACCGGCGGCTGCCAGATTGCCGCGATCACGATGTAGAGCAGAGTCGATGGGACCGAACTGAGCGTGTTGACCAACCACGTGATCACGTCGTCGATGACTCCGCCGTAGAAGCCGGCCAGCAATCCGAGCGATACGCCGATGAGGATGATCATGATGCTCGAGGTATAGGCAACGGCCAGCGACACCCGCCCGCCATACAGCAGACGGATGAGCTGGTCGCGGCCGAGGTGATCCGTGCCGAGCACGTGTCCGTCAACGCCCGGCGCCGTGAAGCTGGCCGGTGTGTTGGTGCGCGTTGCGTCGACGTTGAGCAGGTCTTCGAGAACAGGCGGCGCGAAATAGCAGACCAGCGTCATCAGCAGCAGCAGGATGGAAGCAAACAAGGTCAATCGATCGCGCACGTAGTGCTTCAGCGCGTCTTGCCACAGCGAACGGGCCTTGCTGTCCTGCGTCTCGTCGTTGATGTTGGCAACCGTGGACATGGTACTTCTTTCGGATCGTTCGCTACTTCAAGCGAATGCGCGGGTCGAGCAGCGCGTACAGGAAATCGGAGAAGATGATGCCGATGATGAACATGATCGCCCCGATGACCACCGATCCCATTACAAGCGGGTAGTCACGGTTGAATACGGCATTTACGACAAGCCGCCCCATTCCCGGCCAGTCGAACACCTGCTCGATGATCACCGCACCGCTGAGCAGCGTGCCGATCGACACACCGACGTAGGTCGCCACCGGGATAAGCGCGTTCTTCGCTGCGTGTCGCAGCCATACCGTTCGATTGGTAAGCCCCTTCGCGTACGCCGTGCGCACGTAGTCTTGGGCCAATACCTCTAGCAGCTCCGTCCGCACGAAACGAGAGACGAACGCCACCGTATTGAGCGAGAACACGAAGACCGGGAGCAGCATGTGACGGAATGTCTCGCCGAGATCGAAGCCGCCCCGGCTGGCAATGTCGCGCATGCCACCCATCGGCAGGACGCCAAGCTGCACGCTGAAAATGATAATCAACACCAGCCCGAGCCAGAACGGCGGTATCGCATTTCCGATTACGCTGATGACGCGAATCAACCAGTCGACCCACGTCTTGTGAAACACGGCGGCAAGCACGCCAAGCCCGATACCGATGCCATATCCGACCACCAGCGAGACCAGCGCTAGCTGCAGGGTTGCCGGAATGCGCTCGGCGATCAGCTTCAGGACGGGCTGCTTGAAACGAATCGATTGGCCAAGGTCGCCGCGCAGCAGGCCCTGCCGCGTGCCGGGGGTTTCGCCGACCCCGTCACCGTCCACATCAATCGTGGTCCAGTCGTTGCCGACCAGCCAGTACACGTATTGAGTGACTGGCGGCTGATCCAAGCCCAACGACCGTTCCATGCGGGCAATAGCCGCAGGATCGCGCGCCGGATTAAACGTAATCAGCGATATCGGGTCGCCGGGCGCCGACACCATGATGATGAACGCGATCGCCGTGATCCCGAGGAATGTCGGTATCGCTTGCAGGACTCTGCGAAGGACAAACTTCCCCACAGCGATTACACCGGAATGATCATGCTGTCGAGGTCACGCGGATAGAACGTCATCAGTTCAGCGCCACCCTCGGTGACCAACACCATGTCGGAATGCCGGAACCCGCCAATGTCCGGTGCATACAGGCCCGGCTCAATCGTGAAGATCATGCCGGGCTTGAGGGCGGTCTTGTCGCCCCGGTCGAGGAATGGCCCTTCGTGCGACCGAAGGCCGATGGCGTGCCCGGTATGGTGCCGCCAATACGGCTGCAAGTCGTGCTTGGCGAAGTATGCCCGCACCGCATTGTCGACATCGCACGTCAAGCGTGCCGTCTCAAACGCCTTGAACGCTGCGTCCTGCGCCCCGATCATGTGATCGAACAGCCTTTTTTGCGCGTCGGACGGACGGCCAAGGAACCACGTCCGCTCAAGTTCCGAGATATAGCCCCACATCGGCGCGGTCGACTCTCCGACCATGACGTCGCCGACTTCGAACGTAATGTTGTTGGCCAGCATGTGCGGGATCGACGCGCTGCGTCCGATCTGGCCACGGTAGATGGCATACGCACCGGCAGTGACCATGCTCAACCCGCGATATACCGGCCCGATCGCATCGACCATCGCGCGCGTGGCTTCGTCGCTGGCCCGACGTTCGACGTCGGTCTCGGTCAAGCCGGGTCGGGTGTAACGCTGCAACAGCCGCAGCGCGAGATTCGCCCAGTGCAGGCTTTCGCGCAGCAGCGCGATCTCCGCAGGCGACTTGATCATCATCTGGTCTTCGACGTCGTCGGTGATCGAGTGCACGGTGATCGGCCGTGCCGTCTGAAGTTCACTGAGCAGCGGCCCACGATACCCGTAGATTCGGGGATATCCCGGCTGATCTGCGCCGATGTCGCCAGTCACCCCCATCTCGTCGAGAAGCTTGCCGAGCGCCACCATCGGGTGCGGGTCGTCGGGATACTCGACATAGTGAGAGATGTGATCGATAAGCGCGTTGGCCTGCGCGTGCTCGACTTCCATGCGCGGCACCAGCATACCGCGTTCGCCTTTGCTGTTCATGACGAACGCGATGGGGCGTTCGGTGGGGATAAAGGCGAATCCGCAGTAGTAGACAATGTAGTCGCGGTCGAACAGAACCGCGCCGCTGTAACCGTGGCGCTGGATGGCGTCGAGCAAGTGCTCGCACCGTTGATGATGTTCTTCGTCTCTGATCTTGAGTTGAAAGGCGTCCATGTTACGGGAACCGTGAAGATGCGCGATCGCCGGCATGTTAACACGCGCTGGGCGGAACTCCAACAAAGTGCAGTTCGAACCTGCCAGCGAGCCGCGAACTATCTAGCTGTCATGCAAACGCAAGTCGATTCCCGCTATCCGGTTTCCTCGTCAGGCGGAAGCGGCGTAATCAGCGGCAGTACGGTACGTTCCGCACTTGGAGTCGACGGTAGGATCGTCGGGAAGTAGAACGGCGTCGGTGTGATTGTCGGTTGTACGGTCGGCACTTCGACCTGTGACGCAGGCGCCGTCGCCTGCGCAGTCGGTACCGGCACGGTCTCGACGCGCGTGATCGGCGAGGGCCGCCACGCGGATGCCGCAGCGATGCCAACTGGTTTCTTGACCTTCTGCTTGAGGTAGGATGTCTGGTTCGCGAGGAGGTCGTCGCGATAGTACAGCTTGCCCTTCTGCTTGTACCACAGGCCGAACGTATCGATTCCGTTGCCATTCCAGTCACCGGCGATGATATCGCCGTAGTACTCGGTCAGCGGCATGCCGAACTGTTGGCTTGCCTGTGGATTGGCCGTTCCGAGTGTCGGAACGATGTTGCTCCACTCGATGAGGCCGGCGCGCCGTACACCTATGGTGTCGATACCGTCGCCGTCCCAGTCACCGGCGATGAACTGCACCTTGCCCGAACCCGGCAGGTCGAAGTTGAGCCACTGGCTCGCCAAACCGTTGGGCGGGTTAAGCTGCGACAGATCGCATGTGAAATACAGCGGGTAGCCTGCGCTGGGTTGCCCGTGGTTGATGTGGACGATACCGAAACAGTCGTTCGGCGCGATGACCGAGAAGCGCCCGGCGACGATCTGATACTTGTCAAAGTCCCCCATCCACACGTTCGACCACGTGGCGCTCGCGCTAATCGAGTTGGTGTACCAGAACATGCCCGACTTGAACAATCCGGGCGTCTTGCGGCCATCCCCGTTCCAATCGCCCATGATGAACTTGCCCTTGATGGGGGCGTTGTTGGAGATCTTCGTAATGTGAGATGAGTCCGGCTTATTCTCAAGCGTGTCGATGAAAGCGAACTTGTTCTCACTCTTGCCGTACAACGCGAGTGCGTCATGCGGAAGGTTGAACATATCGGTGGCCGTCGCGGTTGGAGTCGGTGATTTGGTCGGGGTCTTGGTGAACGTCTTGGTGTAGGTCGGTGTGGCCGAAACGTTCTTGATTCCGGCGTCGATGCTCGAGATGCTGATCACATTGCTGGCGATCGTAATGACGTTTGTGTAGCCGAAGTTCGTGCTGATAATACTCGTGTTGATGTCGCTGTCTGTCGTGTCCGTCGCGTTTGGCGAGTCCTTGATTGTAAAGCTCGCGCCAGCAGGCAGCAGTACGCGCACCCGATAGTCCCCCGGCAGCGGCGCGACGACTGTATAGATCCCGCTTGCGTTCGTCACTTTCTGGTCGTACATCACCGTCTTGGTGCTGTTCCACAACTGCACGGTAATCCCGTTCAGGCCGGGTTCGCCGGCGTCCTGCACCCCGTCCTGATCCAGATCGTTCCACACGAAGTTGCCGATGTTGATGGGCGTCGGGGTGCGCGTCGGGGTCGCTGTGCGGAACTTGATGATTCCGCCGTCAATACTGGCGATGCTGATCACATTCGACGCGATGCTGATGATGTCGGTAAAGCCAAAATTCGTTCCCGTTGGATTAAAGTCGCTGTCGAGCGTATCGCCGGCAGTCGCGTTGTCCTTGACTGTGAATTGATCGAACGCGGATGGCAGCACAATCC
Source organism: Candidatus Flexicrinis affinis (assembly GCA_016716525.1). NCBI lineage: Bacteria > Bacillati > Chloroflexota > Anaerolineae > Aggregatilineales > Candidatus Flexifilaceae > Candidatus Flexicrinis > Candidatus Flexicrinis affinis. The sequence continues at coordinate 744,212 of JADJWE010000001.1, read as the reverse complement.
GTACGCGATAGTCGCCCGGAAGCGGGGCGACAACCGTATAGTTGCCGCTGGCGTTCGTCGTCTTCTGATCCAGCATCTGCGTCTTGGCGCTGTTCCAGAGTTGCACCGTAACACCCGCTAGGCCGGGTTCACCGGCATCCTGTCGGCCGTCCTGATCGAGGTCGTCCCACACGAAGTTACCGATGTTAATGGGTGTCGGTGTGCGAGTCGGGGTCGCCGTACGGTACTTGATGATGCCGGCGTCAATCGACACGATCGAGATCAGATTGCTCGCGAACACATACGTATCCGTAAACCCGAGGTTCGTCCCGGACGGATTGATATCGCTGTCCAGCGTGTCACCGGCACTTGCATTGTCTTTGACCGTAAACTGATCATTGAAAGACGGCAGCACCACGCGGACGCGGTAACTGCCGGGCGTGGGCGCAACAAGCTGATAGATTCCGTTGGAATCTGTCGTGTCGGTGTCGATCATTAGCGTCTTGGTGCTGTTCCAGAGCTGCACGACTACACCGGCCAAGCCGGGTTCACCGGCATCCTGCCGACCGTCTTGATCGAGGTCGTCCCACACGAAGTTGCCGACGTTGATCGGGGTTGGCGTGCGCGTGGGCGTCGGAGTCTTGGTCTTGGTGGCGGTGTTAATGGCGCGGATGTCGCCGCTGTCCTCCGGCGTACTGGTGGCGAACTCTTGATCCAGTTCGGCCCGTTCAGCCTCGGAGAGATTGTAGTGGACGCTGGTCGCGCTTGAACGACTGGCATCGATCGACAACGTGAACAGCAGCCCAACCACAAGCGCGAGCGAACCCAAGAAACCCCAAGACCGACTCATCAACGTCACCCTCGGCGCATCATCCCGAAGGTCTGGTCTTCCGCGCGCGTCTATTTCGATTTTCACACGATGACTAGATCATATTCAGAAACGAAATCCGCGCAATAACACCAACCCTCAACCGGTCAGGCCATGCCACCGCGCTTGCGCCGTGCGGTATAGTGACAGTCGAAATGCGAGCTCGACGAGTACAGATGCTAGGAGAAACTCTCATGGAGTATCGGTTGCTAGGACGTACTGGCTTGAAGGTCAGCGAATTGTGCTTGGGCGCCATGACGTTTGGCCGAGAAGCGAGCGAACCTGACAGTAACGTGATGATGGATATGTTCGCCGCGGCGGGCGGCAACTTCATCGACACCGCAGACGTGTATTCGCAGGGTGGAAGCGAGGAAGTTGTCGGTCGATGGCTGAAGGGCAAGCGGCGCGAAGATTTCGTCATCGCAACCAAGGTGCGGTTCGGCATGGGGAGCGGCCCGAACGACATCGGCCTGAGCCGCAAACACATCATGGACGGCGTCGAGGCCAGCCTGCGCCGCCTGCAGGTCGATGTGATTGACCTGTATCAAGTGCACTGCTGGGATCCGATCACACCGCTGGAAGAGACCCTGCATACGCTCGATCTGCTGATCCAACAGGGCAAAGTGCGATACATCGGGGTCAGCAACTACAAGGCGCATCAGATTCAGAAAGCGGTCGACATCAGCCGCGCCAACGGCTGGCAGCCTTTCGTGTGCCTTCAGCCGCTGTACAACCTACTCGACCGCGCGCTCGAATGGGAGATCGTCGAGGTCTGCCAAAACGAGGGTCTCGGCATCATCCCGTGGTCGCCCCTGCGTGGCGGGTGGCTGACTGGCCGGTACACGCGCGGGATGCAGTCGCTACCGGAAGGGTCACGCGTGGAGAAAGCCACGACCAACAACTGGTCTGAGCGATGGGAAGTCTACGACAACGACCGCACGTGGTCGGTCATCGACACGTTGAAGGCGGTCGCTGCCGAGCTAGGGCGTACGCCGGCGGAAGTCGCGCTCAACTGGGTTAAGGATCGCCCCGGCGTCACGGCACCGATTATTGGCGCGAGCAGGATTTCGCAGCTTGAGAGCAATCTCAAGTCGGTCGGTTGGGCGCTGAGCGACGAGCAGCGCGCGCGCCTCGACGACGTCAGCGACCTGCCCGGGCCGTATCCGTTCGACTTCATCGCTCAGGCAGTCGGCCGCCGGTAAATTCAAACTGCGCCGAGTCGTGCCGGCAGACCGTAGGGCCGTCGTCCCTGTATTGCGCGGCGGCCCTATGCTATGCTGACCACGGCGCACACCATGGAGTGAGATGGCATGCCGGACCTGCTGCACCGTCTTGAGATCAACACCGCACTTGCACGGCGTATGATTACCGGCTTCATCGCCGATCAGATTGCGAAGGCCGGGGCCAAAGGTGCCGTGCTTGGCCTGTCGGGCGGGATCGATTCGGCGTTGTCGGCTTACCTGAGCGCCGAAGCACTCGGTGCGGAAAACGTGTTGGCGGTGCGCATGCCCTATCGCACATCGTCAGAGAGCAGCATGGTCGATGCTGAAGCCGTGATCGCGGACCTCGGCATACCGAGCATTACGGTGCCGATCACCGACATGGCCGACTCGCTCATCCACCAGTTCCCCGATATGTCGGACATCCGCCGCGGCAACATCATGGCGCGCATGCGCATGGTCGTTCTGTACGACCAGTCTGCCGCGCGCGGCCTGCTGCCGATGGGCACCAGCAATAAGACTGAGTTCCTGCTGGGCTACTCTACGATCTACGGCGACAGCGGCGTTGCGCTTCAACCGATCGCCGATCTTTACAAGGCACAGGTGCGCCAGATCGCGCGGGACATTGGCGTGCCGAAACAGATCATCGACAAGCCGCCTTCGGCAGACTTGTGGGAGGGTCAAACTGACGAGGGCGAGCTTGGCTTTACCTACAACGACGTCGATCAAGTGCTTTACCTGCTGGTCGACGAACGCTATACCGTCGAGCAGGTCGTCAGTGAGGGCTTCGACGCGGGTTTCGTCAAGTCGGTTTGGGCGCGTGTGAAGATCAACCACTACAAGCGGACGATGCCCAACGTCGCCAAATTGGGCAGCCGTACGATTGGTCATGATTTCCTCTACCTGCGCGACTACACAGGCAGGTAGGCGATGCCCTTTGCGCAAACGTCAACGGGCGCACGCCTGCACTACCTCGACACCGGCGGAACCGGCGAACCGGTGCTGCTCGTGCACGGCCTCGTCGGGACGGCGTCGCAACAATTCGGCCGGTTGATCGAATGGCTGAAGCCCTCGTACCGCGTGCTGGGCCTAACCCTGCGCGGCTACGGCTATTCCGAACCGAAGCCGCGCGCGTTCCCGCCGGCATTCTATGAGACCGACGCGCGCGATATCGTGGCGTACTTGGAAGCGGTCGATCCCGGACCGGTCCACTTGATCGGCTATTCCGACGGCGGAGAGGCCGCGCTGGTCGCTGCCGGCCTCGCCCCGCAGCACTTTCGCACGGTGACGACCATCGGCGCGACCGGTTACCTCAGCCCGCTCTCGCGCGATCGTGTGCGGGTATATCCGGGAGACTGGATCACGCCGGAGGAAGTGCAAATGCACGGCATCGCAAACCGGGCCGCATTTACCAAGCAATGGGAAGAGAGCTACAAGGGCATGATCGACGCAGGCGGCGACCTCAGCCTGCGCAACGCCCATCACGTGGTTTGCCCCGTCCTGATGCTGCTGGGCGATCGCGACACGCTCAACCCGGCAGAGGCGGCGCAGGTCTACCTCGACCGACTGCCGCATGGCAAGCTCGAAATCGTCGCCGATTGCGGGCACGGCGTCCACGAAGAAAAATGGGACGAATTCATCGCCCTACTCGGCCCGCACTTGAAGCACAGCGGAGAACGCTAAATGAAGAAGATCTTCCTCACGGTGACGTTTGCCGCGCTCGTTGCCGGCTTCGCGTCGGCGCAGGCGACCGCCACGCCTGCCCCGATCGCCCCGGCAACGGCAGGCGGATTACAGTTCGCGTCGGAGCTTTCGACGCCGGACATTGTGAATGCGCTGGCGTTCAGCCCGGACGGGGCCCTCCTGCTGACGGCCAGTCAAGATACGTCGGTACGGCTGTGGTCGCTTGCGGATGGCGAGCAGGTCAGCGAATCGTATGAGCACTTCTCGTTTGTGAAGGGCGCCGCGTTCGCTGAGAACTTCGCCGTCACGTCCGGTTGGGACCGCACCCTGATCGTCTGGGACACATCGGACGAAACGCTTGCCGTCCGGTCGCAGATCACCGGCTACGACGCCGTGATCGAGCATCTCGCCATCAGCCCTGATGGCACTCGCATCGCATTTGGCGTCGGCGACGGGCGCGTACGCGTCGCAGACGCAGCCACCGGCGACGTGCTTTTCGAGCTGCCGGTCGGCGCGCTGCGCGTGACGGCGGTCGCCTACAGCCCGGACGGCGCGCAGATCACGGTCGCCGGCGGTTTCCCCGCATCCGGCGCGTTGACGTATGACGCCAACGACGGCACCGTGCTTGCATCGCTAGCTCACCCGGCGACCGTGACGTCGCTGGCTTACGCGCCGGACAGTCTGCTGCTGGCCGCGGGCGGCGACGACGGCAACGTGACTCTGTGGCTCGAAGGCGTGCAGATCGCCTCGCTGGAGGTTAACGACTGGGTGACGGATGTCGCTTTCAGCCCCACTGCGCCGATCCTCGTCGCGGCACGTCAGGACGGAATAATGACGGTGTGGGACGTCACCGATCCGGCTTCGCCGGCGCTGATCGTCGGCATCGTCGCCGCCGACTCGGCCGTCAACGATGTCGCGTTTCAGCCCGACGGCACGCGCCTCGCCACCGCATCCGCGGACGGCAGCGTAAGGCTCTGGCAGGTCAAGTAGCAGGAATCGAAACGGGGTGCGCGGTCGCACCCCGTTCTCGTGTCATTCGCTCTCTAGCGGATCGGTACGGCGTCGATCAGCCCCTCGATCTTGACGTACGGCGCATAGATCCACCCGGTGATTCCTTCGTACTGGATGTGCAGCCAGAAATTCATCCCACCTTGCACCGTGCGGCCGATAATGCGAACCGGGTCACCCCACGGCACCTGACCGAGAAGCTGGGTGCGCTCGCTCGGGCGACGGCGAATATTCATCACCGACCGCGTATAGCCGATGACATCCAAGCGCGGCGGCAGGTCGGTCGGGTTATCGATCTGATCGAAGATCGTCTGCGTTTCGGGCACGATATCCAGATTGCCCGTCACCTCGAGGTACCGCCCGGACGACCAGCCGATCCGATCGCCGACCTGGATCTTGTACCACGGGAACAAACCCTCGTCGAAGTTCTTCTCGAGCACCGGATACGCGTTGTCGGGGCGGGCGACCGCCACCATCGATGCGCCAAGATATGGCCCGGTGCGCACGGCCAGACCGCGCACACGGTTGACGCTGCCGAGCGCCGGCGGAACAGCCGTCGCCGTCGGGCCGGTGGGGGTCGTGAACCCGCCCCCGGCGACACCCCACTGGAACACGAGAATCGCATCGCCGGTGAAGTCGACATAGTCGATCACAAAGTCGAGGCTCTGGCCGGCCGAGACGGTCTGTGTAAAGGTGTACGTTGCGTAGTTCGGCGACGTCCCCGTAAACGGAATGAACTGATTGAGGACGATCTGGCCATTGAGCGTGACCCGAACGCCGTCGTTCGCATATACGGTGAACGTATACGTCCCGGCCTGCGCGAACACTTGATTGGAGATGAAGCGCGCCGAGAAATTGTCTGCGTTGACACCTGCGACCGGCTGGGTGCTGCGATCCTTCAAGGGTGGGCCGCTGGCCCAGTTAAAGTACACGCCGTTCGGATATGGCTCGTTCGTGACAACCGGCGAGCCGGATTGATCCGTATTGTTCCAGAACGACCCGATCCAGTTGGTACCGACCTGCTGGGCTGACACCTCTGGCGCAATGAACAGGGTTAGGCCGCTGGCCACCAGCAGGACAGCCAGCATTGCTACTAAAGATCGCTTCATGAGACACTCCACGCCGATGGCCGCCGTAATTTGGACACGGTTGGCCTGCAACTTTCTGGCCGACCCTGCGTATGATTAGTATAGCAAGGATCGAACGAACGCAACGTATGGAGAGCTTAACCATGAGCGACGAAAAGAACAAGCCGGCCAAGACCATCACGGAAGAGTTGGAAGGCGTCGGCAATCAGGTCGTGGAACGCGTGCAGGAACTGGTTCGCCAGGGCAACGTCCGCCGCCTGATCATCAAAACCGCTGACGACCGCGTCCTGATTGACACGACCTTGACGGTCGGCGCGATTGCCGGTACGGTGCTCGGCCTGATGGCTGGCCCGATCGGCGCGATCATCGCTGCAGTCGGTGCCACGGTCGCGCGCCTGAAGATCGAAGTCGTCCGCGAAATCACCGATGACGACGTGGCGCAGGGCGGCACCAAGTCCAAGATCGACATCAAGGACGAGTAAACGCCCCGCAAAGGCGGCGGGCATCCCGGAACATTGGGATGTCCGCCGTTTTTCGATTCGGCTAGTCGCTGCGTACGCGGATTTGCTCGGCGAGGTTGTGGCCGATGATGCGATATTCGTCATGCAGCTTGAGCTGCATCGGACCGTTGAACGGGGCGACATGGTGCACGACCAGCTCGACGCCGGGAACTAGCCCGAGCGCGCTGAGGTAGTGCAGCCGATCCGATTCGCGCGTCGTAACTCGCGTGATCACTAGGCTTTTGCCGGTCTGCGCGTCCGCCAACGTGACATCGTCGAGGGGCAGCAGATTGCCGTCAGTGTCCGGGATCGGCTCGCCATGCGGACAGGTCTGCGGCCGTCCAGCCATCTCGTACATGCGATCGAGCAGCGCAGGGGTCAAGCCCGTGCTCATTCGCTGCGCCTCGTCAAAGATCGTCTCCCAACCGAATCCCATGACGTTGACGAGGAACACCTCGGCGATCCGGTGACCGCGCAGGCGGATGCGGGCTTCGCGCTGGCCGGCCTTGGTCAAACGTATCCCCTGATACGGCGCGTGTTCGATGAGTCCGTGCGAGCGCAAGCGGTTGACCATCCGGTTAACGGCGGGCGGCGTCACCAGCAGCAAGTCGGCCAAGGCGGACGTGCTGACGTACTCGCCGTCGCTTCCAAGGCGGTCGGCCAACCGGTAAATCTCGACAAGATAGTCGCGCATCTTGCCGCTAATGTCCTCGGCGGGGAGGTCGTGCGATTCCACGCGCTACATACCCAGTTCGAGGCGGGCGACGAGCCGATCCGGCATACGGTGCTGACGCATCCGGCGCTGGACGGCCGACACATCGTACGGAATGCGGCGGTGCTCCCAGACGTTATGTTCAAAGTCGAGGATGGAGTAGGCGGCGCGCGGGTCCGCGTCACGGGGTTGCCCCACACTACCGGGGTTGATGATCTGCCGGCGGCCGTTGAGCGTGCGGGGCTGGCCATACACCGGACGATTCATCGAGACGTCGCCAAAACTGCCGAACAGCTCGTAGATCATCGGCTGATGCGTATGCCCGACGACGCAGTACGGTGTTTCGAAGTGCGGAAAGTTGTCCGCCGCTGTCTTGGTCTCGAGTATGTATTCGAGAATCGGTTCGCGCGGGCTGGCATGGGCCAGCGTGTAGTCGCCGATGACGAACGTGACTGGCAGCGCTTCGAGCCACTGCAAGTTCTCGTCGGTCAGGCTTTCGCGCGTCCAGTCGACCGCGCGGCGCGCATCGGGGTTGAAGGTACGGATGTCGAGCCGGTCGAGCACGGCCCAGTCATGATTACCCGCGAGGCAGAGGTGTGGAAGCTCGCGCAGCTTATTCACGCACTCGTTGGGGTCCGGGCCATAACCGACCACGTCTCCGAGGCACCACACGTAATCCCACTGGCCTTTGGCGTCCCGCAAGACGGTTTCGAACGCGGTGACGTTGGCATGAATGTCGGAGATGATGAGAACTCGCATATAGTCGCTGTGTTCCGCTAGCCGCGCCTCGTGCTGAACGCGGTACGATAATACCATTGTTACGGTGCCGTTGCGATAAGGGTACGGGACGTTGGCCCGGTCAACGGCACTACACCTAGAATACACCCGCAACGCTGATTCGTAGTCGCTCGATAATAGCAAACGCCGCGCCGCATACAACAAGCAGGATGACACTCATCGCCAGCGCCTGTCCATAGTTGGCTGCGCCGGGCTGTCCTAACAACCGGAAGATCACCACCGGGATCGTCGGCGTGTCGGGCCGGGCGATGAACAGCGACGCACCGAATTCGCCCAAACTTACCGTGAACGAGAACGAAGCGCCCACCACCAACGCGCGTCCGATGATCGGTAGTCGAACCCGACGCCACACGCCTGCCGGGCCCTCCCCCAACGCTCGCGCGGCATCGGTGACGTTGTTGGGGATGAGCTGGAGCGCCGGCAACACCGCCCGCACGACAAACGGCAGCGCCACCAGCGTGTGAGCGAGCGGAATCAGCACTGCGCTTGATCGGAGGTTAAGCGGTGGATTGCCCATCGCGATCAGATAGCCGAAGCCGAGCGTCACCGCGCTGGTCGCTAATGGCAGCATGAAAAGCGCATCCAGCCAGCGCCATCGGCGGGCGTTGACCAGTGCCGCGGTGATCAACCCTAAGCCGACCGCCAGCACCGTCGCGACGGAGGCGAATACGAGCGAGTTGCCGACGGCCGTCAGCGGCGGGACGAACAGGATCGATCCGCGCGGGTTCTGTGCTAGCCGCGTGAAGTTGTCTAGCCCGCCGGCGGTCGTAAGCGACCGCACGATCAGCGCCGCCAACGGTGCCAGCAGCAGCACGATCATCGTCACGATCACCGCGAGCGCGCCCAACTTGGCCCGCCAAGAATGCGGCACGCGCGACACGTACGCCTCGCCGCGCAGCGGCACGGTGATCCGCCGCTGCAAACGCGAATACATAAGCAGCATCGCGAACATCAGGCCGATCTGAACCAGTGACAGCGCCGCCGCGACCGGAAGGTCGAATATGCTCAGCGCCTGCCGATAGATTTCAACCTCAAGCGTCGAATACCGCGGTCCGCCGAGGATCAAGACGACTCCGAAGCTGGTAAACGTGAAGATAAACACCAGCACCGATGCCGCGCTGATCGCCGGGGCTAGCATCGGGAGGCGCACCCGCGTCCACAACTGCCACCGCCCCGCCCCCAAACTGCGCGCGGCTTCCTCGATCTGCGGCGACTGGTTCGACCAGTAACTCACGATCATGCGCAGCACGACCGCGAAGTTGTAGAAGACGTGGGCGATCAACACAAGCGTGAGCGTACGCTCAAGCTGCACCGGTGCGGACTCCAACCCGAACACGGCCATCAGCCCGCTGTTGAGCAGGCCGCTGTCGCCCAGCAGCGCGTCGAAGGCGGCAGCGACCACGACCGTCGGCAGGACGAACGGCAGCGTCGCGAGCGCCATAAGCAGCGACTTGCCCGGAAATTTGAAGCGCACGAACACGACCGCAGCAGGCAGCGCAGCGGCCACCGTCAAGACCGTCGACAGCACGGCCTGCCACGTCGTAAACCACAGCGTCTCGCGGTAATACGCGGACGTCACGATCTCCGCGAAGCCCGACAAGTCCAGTCCGCCGGCCGGGTCGGTCAAGCTTTGCGCAAGCACCACGACCAGCGGATAGACGAAGAAGATTCCTAGAAATGCGACCGGGACGACCGCTAGCGTACGCCACGGCACCCGCATTGGCTGGCGTGACGTAAAGATACTGCCAGTCGTCAGCGCAGGACGATCTCCGTCCACGTCTGAATCCATTCCTCGCGCTTCTCTTCGATTAGGTCCGGCGCAATCGAGGCCGGATTCTCGGGGATCACGGCGTATTCCACGAACACATCAGGCAGCTCGGCATCGGGACTAACCGGGAAGACGAACATTTGCAGCGGCAGATCTTCTTGAAACTCGAGGCCCAGCATGAAATCGATGAACGCCTCCGCCTCGGCGCGTTGATCGGTGCCGGTCAGAATGCCGGCGAACTCGATCTGACGGAAACACGCCTCTTCCGCGAGCGTGACGCCGGTCGGGGCGGTCTCCGGCGTCGGGTCGGCGAAGTAGACCTCGGCGGGCGGACTGCTCGCATAGCTGACCACTAGCGGACGTTCGCCGTCACTGGCGCCGCTGAATTCGCCGTAGTAGGCCTCGGTCCACCCCTCGACCACCAGCACGTCATTTGCCGCGAGGTCCGCCCAGTATTCCTGCCAGTTGTAAGTGTCCGGCGCTTCGCCAAACGCGGCAATGGTCGCCAGCAGAAACGCCAGACCGGGCGACGACGCAGCAGGATTCTCCACCACCAACGTGCCTTCAAATTCGGGTTCGGTCAGGTCAACGAGTGAAGTCGGCAGCGGCGGACCATCCGCGCCGAAGTACGCCGCGTCGTAGTTCAGGCACACATCGCCATAGGCAACTGGCGTCACGTTGAAGTCGGGGTCCAGCACGAACGCTTCGGGGACATCAGCCAGCGCCGACGACTCGTAAGGTTCGAAGATGCCGGCGTTCAGGCCACGGCTCAAGAACGTGTTGTCGATCCCGTACAGAACGTCACCAAGCGGATTGTTCTTGGTCAGAATTACCTGATTCACCATCGCGCCGGCGTCGGCCAAGCGCACAATCTCGACCTCGATGCCGGTCTGATCGGTGAACGCAGCGAGGACGTCCTCGCTAACGCTGAAGCTGTCGTAGGTGACGAGCGTCAGCGGATCCTGCTGGGCATACACAGGTAGCACGGCCAGCAGCAAGACGATTACGAGCACAAGACGGTTCATGCGATTCCTCCACAGCGGTTCGCAGCCAGAGGAACGCCAATCAAAATCAAACGCCGCTGGGTGACCCAAGCGGCGTAGTTGAAGCGATCGGACGCGTTCATCGACACACTCCCTACGCCGGTATGATCCGGATCAGGTACAAGGGTCGGTGCGGCGTTACGCACCCTCTCAGCCCACTTGCGCGGGCTCCCCCGGCTGTTCTGGTAGCCATTCCAGTGTAGGACGGCGCGGCGCGTGTTGCAAGTTAGAATTGGAATAGCGTAGAGTGCGGGGAACGGTCGGACCGCCGAAAAAGTATACGGAATGGGATTTGTAGGATGCGTCTGTTTGTCGCAATCGACCTGCCCGAGACCGTGAAAAGGACTTTGGCTGCACTGCCGGGAAAGTTCGATGGAGCGCGCTGGGTCAGGCCGGCTCACATGCATGTGACACTGCGGTTCATCGGCGAGACGGACAAGAGCGACGAGATACGGGCCGCCCTCGCTGCGGTGACCGGCCCGCCGATGGAGCTTGCCATCACGGGCGTCGGACGGTTTCCCGGCAATCTGCGCAAGCCGCCGCGCGTATTGTGGGCCGGCCTGAGCGCACCCGCGTCGCTCGGATCGCTGCATGAATCGATCAACGTCGCGCTCGCCCCGCTGAAGTTGCAGGCCGACGACGGGCCGTTTTCGGCGCACGTCACGCTCGCGCGCACGCCGAACGCCAGCGCCGCCGTGGCCGAAGCCGCGCGGCGATTCCTCGCGCTGCACGCAAACCTGTCGAGCGAACCGTTTCCGGTGACAGAATTCACACTGTACGAAAGCAAGTTGACGGGGGGCGGGCCGGTGTATACCCCGGTCGCAGTCTATCGACTGAAAGGATGAGCGTTCAGTAGTACGATGCCCGGATGGCGCACGCCGCGACACTAGGCGCGTGCAATCAACTGCTTCACATACGCGTCGAATTCGCCAGCGTTGCACGCATCTGCATAGGCCATCAGGGCTCCGCCGTCGAGAGGATACAAGGGGTAGCAGCTGGTCGGCCACGCGCCGCGCGGCGCAAGCGCCGCCACATCGACCACCGCGCCCGGCAGGATGATCCGGTCAGGCGCTTTTTCAAGCCGTTCGACCTGCTGCTCATAGGTGACGATAACGGTCTTCGCGGCAGCGGCAAGTTCGAGGTCGATCGCGACGTTCTGGTTGATCGCGACGTTCCCGTACTGGTCGGCCTCGAGCGCGTGCAGCACGGCGACGTCCGGGTGGATGGCAGGGAACGCGGTCAGCGTTTCGCCGGTATACGGGTCGGTCACGGTCACGACATCGGGCCGTAGTTTCGGCAGGTCGGTGCCGATCCAAGCGGTCGACGGCATGAACCCGATGCCCGCAGTCGCGGCACGGAGACCGCACCCGATGCTCGCCTCAGTCTCTTCGATGACCCGCACCTCGCCGCGACTCACCCGTTCCGTAAACATCGGCGCAAAGCCGAACGATTCGAGGCCGAAATAGCACGAACGCACTGCCGTCACACAGCCCGCGCCCACCAGAAGGTCGGCCTCATAGCCGTGAGTGAAGCCAAACAGCGTCAGGCTTCGCGCGCGACCGGCCCGCCTCAGCATGGCCATCACGAAGGCGACAGGACGCCGATAGATCGTCATTCCGCCGATTCCAAGCAGCATGCCGTCTTCGATCAGCGCCGCCGCGTCGTCCAATGTGAGGAAGCGTGTCACAGCCGTCCCTAGCCCACCCGTCCGCAATAGGGTAGATTGTGCATCAACAGCACGCAAACACAACCCTAAGGCACGCCCATGCGCGTAAACATCGGTTTGGCCCAAATCTACCCGAAGCTCGGGCACGTCTCCGAAAATCTCGACAAGCACTTGCAGTACATCGAGACGGCTATCTCGCAAGGCGTCGACTTGATCGTGTTTCCGGAGCTGTCGCTGACAGGATATCAGGTGCAAGATCTCGTGCCGGAGGTCGCAATCAAAGCAACGGCGGCCGACGTCGTGTTCGGCCGGCTGTTGGACGCGAGCCGCGCCATCGACGTGATGTTCGGGTTCGTACAGCGCGATACGCGCAACCGCTACTACATCGCCGCCGCCTACCTGTCACAAGGCGAATGCGTGCACGTCCACCGCAAGGTCTACCTGCCGACCTATGCGATGTTCGACGAAGGCCGCTATTTCGATCAAGGCGAGTCGATCCGCGCGTTCGACACCCGCTTCGGCCGCGTCGGCATGTTGATCTGCGAGGACTTCTGGCATGTCAGCCCACCGTATTTGTTGTGGCTGGACGGCGCCGATGTGCTGCTGCTGCACAGCGCCAGTCCGTCACGCGGCCTCGACGCCAGCGACCGGTTGGGCAGTTCTCGTTGGGTCGAGCTGACCAATCAGGCATACGGATCGTTCTTCACCAACTACGTCGTCCACTGCAATCGCGTCGGCTACGAGGACGGCAAGAATTTCTGGGGCGGGTCGTCGGTCGTCGATCCGAACGGCGAGTTTCTCACCCACGGCCACTATTTCGACGAAATGCTGGTTACGCAGGCGATCGACCTCAATCAGGTCACACGCACGCGTGCCCGCCTGCCGCTGCTGCGCGACGAACAACCCTTCCTCGTGCAGCGCGAACTTGACCGTATCTTATCTACTAACTCGGAGGCATCACGATGAAGACAATCGTCCATACCGATCAGGCGCCGCCTGCCGCTGGTCCATACAGCCATGCCGTGATCGCCAACGGGGTGGTGTATACCGCCGGACAGGTCGGTGTCGATCCGGTCACGCGACAGTTCGCCGGCCCGAGCATCGAGGCCCAAACGCGTCAGGTGTTCGCCAACCTGAAGGCCGTTCTCGCCGCCGCGGGATGCACGTTCGACAACGTCGTCAAGGCGACCGTGTTCCTCGCCGACATGAACGACTTCGTGAACATGAACGCGATCTATGCCGAATACTTCCCGGTCTCGCCTCCTGCGCGTTCTACGGTACAGGTCGCCCGCCTACCGATCGACGCACGTATCGAGATCGAACTGGTGGCGGTTCTGCCTGCATAGCGTTCGCGCGCACGCTCCATCTTTGAGGCGACCCATTGAGGCGGTATACTTGACCGCATCCCGCAAGCCACGTAGGGGAAGGACCACCACATTATGGCACTCGCCACCGCTTCACAGACGTACACAATCGACCGCATCGCCGAGGCACTCGGCGGTGACGCAGACTACTACCTGAACCACGCGTCCACCACGATCGACAAGGGGCGCATGTACCTGCCCGGCCCGTCGTTCGTCGATGACGTCTACACCCAGACCGACCGCAACCCACAGGTTCTGCGCTCACTCGCGCAGATGTTCGACCACGGTCGGCTTTCCGGCACCGGCTACCTTTCGATCCTGCCTGTCGATCAGGGCATCGAGCATTCCGCCGGCGCGTCGTTTGCCAAGAACCCGGACTACTTCGATCCCGCCAAAATTGTCGAACTGGCGATCGAGGGCGGATGCAACGCTGTCGCGTCGACGTTCGGCGTGCTCGGCGCGGTTGCGCGCAAATACGCGCATCGCATCCCGTTCATGGTCAAAATCAACCACAACGAACTGCTCACCTACCCGAACAAGTTTGACCAAGTGATGTTCGGCACGATCAAGCAGGCGTGGGATATGGGCGCCGTCGCCGTTGGCGCGACTGTTTACTTCGGCAGCGATCAGAGCACGCGCCAGTTGATCGAGGTTGCCGAGGCCTTCGCGTATGCACACGAACTCGGCTTGGCGACCGTGCTGTGGTGCTACACACGCAACAACGCCTTCAAGGTCAACGGCACCAATTACGAGACCAGCGCCGACCTGACCGGTCAGGCCAATCATCTCGGTGTGACGATTCAGGCCGACATCGTGAAGCAGAAGCTGCCCGAGAACAACGGTGGGTTCAAGGCGCTGAACACCGGCGGCTCGTCGTATGGCAAGCTGGACGAGCGCATTTACAGCGAACTGACCAGCGATCACCCGATTGACCTCACCCGCTATCAAGTCGCCAACGGCTACATGGGCCGCATTGGCTTGATTTCGTCCGGCGGCGCCAGCGGCGCCAACGATTTCGCGGATGCCATCAAGACCGCGGTTATCAACAAGCGCGCCGGCGGCACCGGTCTCATCAGCGGGCGCAAGGCGTTCCAGCGCCCGATGGCCGAAGGCGCTGCGCTGCTGAATGCCATTCAAGACGTTTACCTGTGCGACGAAGTGACCATCGCGTAATCGCGGTGGAAATCAGCGCTGAACACAAAACGACCCGGTTGATGCCGGGTCGTCTTGTTTGGATCCGAGTCGTTATCCGGCCAGTGCGATCCATGCAACGTGAACACCCTCACCGACGAACTCGGTCACGTCGATGACCTGCCCGCTGACCGAGGCGATGTATGCGCGCCCGTCTTCGGTGCGAACGAACACGGCGTCGGCGGTCGGATTCCACTGCACTTCGACCGGTGATGTCATTCCGATCGGCTCGGTGAGAACACCGCCCTCGCCGTCGACGATGTGGATCGGACCGGCGTCGTAGCTTGCGCGCCCCAATGCAAAAATCGAACCGTTGGCGTCCGCAACTCCGTGCTGCAACCACATCGAGCCGGACACCTGCGCGAACAGAACCTCGTCGCACGTACCGGCGATCATCAGACCGAGCACCGCCGCGCCGGTCTCGCCGCGCCCACTCACGATCACGTGTCCGCCATCCGGCGTCCACGAGCTGTACTCGTACGGGCAGATCGGGCCGCGCTGCGTCCGGTCGCTGGTGCGTGTCAGGAATACGAAGCCGTCACGCTCCAGATTTGCCATCCACACGCGGGCGAGGAGCTGCTCGCCGTCGGGCGACCACGACAGACTGCGAGCGTACCAGTTCGATGGGTCGCCCTGCGCGCTCACGAAGAACAGACAGTTGGCGGCGCCGGGGCGGCAGTTATGGAAGATCTGGTTGGCGCCGGTGACGCCGGGCTCCCAGACGTAAATGCCTTCACTGGCTTCCAAGCGTTCCGGATTATCGACGACAACGGCCAACGTGCTGCCATCCGGCGTCCATGCAGCGGCTGTCACCAGCTTGTCGTTCGAGGCGCGATCCGCAGGCGCGAACGGGGTGAATGGCGCAGGGAGCCCCTCGCCTTGTTCGCCTGTGAACAGCGTGAAAGTGCCGAACGTATCGACCTGCGCATAACGCGACGGCCGAGTGGGGTCGGGCTCGAACACGTCGATATCCGGTTTGACCACCCGCAGCAGCGCGCTGGGCAGCACGTTGTTGGGAATAATCGCCACGACATCCACGACCTCGGGGTTGAGCTGAAGCGCCCGCAGTCGCTGATCAGCCGTCGCTCCCGCATCGGTCAGTGGCGTTGCGGCGGGCTGCTGCGCCGCTGCCGGCCCTACTGCTACGATTGAGAATAAAGCAAGGCTCAGTACGAGAATCCGCAGCATCTTCTGGCGCATTATGGTCTTCCTCCAGCGTTGAGTACCGTCCATCATGCCCTCATTGTATGAGCGTTGTGCCTTGCCGGACAACACGCGACCGGTCCGTTTCTTGCCTACGATGACGTAGGGAATGCGTCGGTTGGCGTTTGACCGGCCTCCCGCCGTCGGGTAAACTTAGCGCGTTTGATTCCGGACCTTGCCCGCGTGCAGCGCGGGGCGTTGGCGACTGGGGATTCTCAATGGCAAAGCCGAACAAAGAAACGCTTCTCGAATGGTATCGGCAAATGGTGCTGATCCGTTTGTTCGAGACGCGATGCGACGAGCTGTATCAGGAGAAGAAGATTACCGGCGTCTACATGCACCTGTACAGCGGGCACGAAGCTACCGGCGTCGGCGCGCT
This sequence comes from Candidatus Flexicrinis affinis, assembly GCA_016716525.1. Taxonomy (NCBI): domain Bacteria; kingdom Bacillati; phylum Chloroflexota; class Anaerolineae; order Aggregatilineales; family Candidatus Flexifilaceae; genus Candidatus Flexicrinis; species Candidatus Flexicrinis affinis. The sequence goes on along the minus strand of JADJWE010000001.1, from coordinate 727,742 downwards.
CGCCGCGCTGCGGCCTGACGATCATGTGATTACCGCCTACCGCGACCACGGCATCGCATTGGCGAAAGGCGTCCACCCGAACCCGATCATGGCCGAGATGATGGGCAAGAAGGACGGCGTAAGCGGCGGCAAGGGCGGGTCGATGCACATCGCGAGCAAAGAACACCGCATGTGGGGCGGCTACGCCATCGTCGGCGGTCACCTGCCGCTGGCAGCGGGCATCGCATTTGCCTCGCAGTACAACAACACCGACGAGGTCACGATCTGCTTCATCGGCGACGGCGCCAGCAACAACGGCTACTTCCATGAAGCGGTCAACATGAGCGGGGCGTGGAAGCTGCCGATCGTGTGGATCATCGAGAACAACTTCGTCGCGATGGGCACGCGCATTGAAGATTCGACGGCCCAAACGCGCTTGCACATGCGCGCCGAAGGGTACGGCATCAAGGACGGCGGGCGAATCGACGGGCAGGACGTGATGGCAGTCTACGACGCGGTCAGCGATGCCGTCGCGCACGCACGCCAGAACGGGCCGGTCTTGATCGAGTCACTGACATACCGCTACAAGGGCCACGGCGTGTCGGACAAGTCGTACGACAAGCGGTTTGCCGAGGAACTCGAAGAGTGGAAGCAAAACCGCGATCCGATCACCTTGTTCCGCCGCATGCTCGAAGACAAATACAAGAACATCGGGCCTGAGCTGGAACGCATTTTCGAAGCCTGTGAACAAGCGGTCGACGAGTCGGTCGAGTTTGCGCTGAACAGCCCCGACCCGACCTACGAAGACCTCATCAGCAACGTCTACGTCGACTAGCACCCACGCGAACGGGAGATCCTTCAAATATGACTTCCAAGAACATGCCGATGCGCGAAGCGCTGCGCATTGCCCTCCGCGAGGAGATGCTTCGAGACGAACGTGTATTTGTCTTTGGCGAAGAAGTTGGCGCTTGGCAGGGTACGCATCGCGTCACACAAGGCCTGCTGGATGAATTCGGCGAAAAGCGAGTCAAGGACACGCCGATCAGCGAGATGGCGATTGCCGGTCTGGCAGTCGGCGCGGCGATGGCGGGGCTTCGCCCGGTCGCCGAGATGATGACGATCAACTTCGCGTTTCTTGCGTTGGATGCAATCGTCAACCATGCCGCCAAGGTCCACTACATGTTCGACGGCCAATTTACCGTGCCGCTCGTCATCCGCGCCGCGTCGGGCTGGGGCAATCAGGCAACCGCCACCCACAGCCACACGCCAGAGCCGATCTTCGCGCACTTCCCCGGCTTGTACGTCGCCTGCCCGGCCACGCCTTCGGATGCTTACGGGATGCTCAAAGCCTCGATCCGCGACGAGAACCCGGTGCTGTTCACCGAGAGCATTGCGTTGTATCCCAAGCCCGGGCCGGTCACCGAGGATCCTGACTTCACCTTACCGATCGGCAAAGGCGACATCAAACGCGAAGGCCGGCACGTCACACTCGTGACGTACGCGCGCGGTGTCGAGTGGTCGCTTGCGGCCGCGAAAGAACTTGCCAAAGACGGGATCGAAGCCGAGGTCGTGGACCTGCGCTGGCTGCGGCCGCTTGATCTGGACCTGGTGTTCGAGAGCTTCAAGAAGACCAACCGCGCCGTGATCGTCGAGGAGAGCCTGCCGATGTACAGCTTCGGCAGCGAGATCGCCGCGCAGATTCAGGACAACTGCTTCGACTATATGGATGCGCCAATCAAGCGCGTGTCGGCAATGGATGTTCCGCTGCCGTTTGCGCGCGAGATCGAATTGATGGCGCTGCCAAACGTCCAGAAAGTCCTAGATGCCGTGGAGGAGATTCTCTAATGACGGACATCGTACTGAGCATGGACGGCCTGCTGCTGAATTGGCTCAAGCAGGTCGGCGACACGGTCAAAAAGGGTGAAGTCATCGCCGAGTTCGAGGCAGACAAGGCGACCGTAGAGGTCGAAGCTCCGGCTGATGGCACGATCACGGCACTTGAGGGCGAGATCGGCGAAGAGCTCTCCAGCGGCACCGTGATTGGGCAGATCGGCGCGAACGGCGCTGCCGCAGCGCCAGCGCCCGAGAAGCCCGCCAAGGCCGAAACGCCCGCAGCCACCCCCGCACCTGAGGCCGAGAAACCGGCGCCCGCTGCGCCCGCACCCACGAACGGCGCGACGGCCGAGAACGGGCGCATTAAGGCGTCGCCGCTGGCGCGCAATATCGCCAAAGACAAGGGCATCGACCTTGCGCAGGTTCCGGGCAGCGGCCCGGGCGGGCGCATTATTCGCGCCGACGTGGAGTCGTTTAAGCCGGGCGCTGCCCCTGCTGCGGCGCCGTCCGCCAAGCCTACCGCCGCTGCCGCTCCGCAGTCCGGCACATTTAGCGACCCGTCCGGCATCCCGATCGTGCGCCTGCGCCAGATTCCGGCCGATGCGGACGGGGTCGAACTGCTAGACGTGTCGCGCATGCGCAAGGCGATCGCCAACGGCACGACCGAGAGCAACCAGCAGATTCCGACGTTCTACGTCACCAGCGAGTACAACCTCGATCCGCTGCTGGAGCTGCGGGCGCAGCTTAACGCGTCGTTGGGCGACAAGGGTGTCAAGATCAGCGTCAACGACATGATCGTCAAGGCCGCGGCGCTTGCATTGCGTCAGTTCCCGAACCTCAACACGCACTACTATGGCGAGAAGATGGTTCGTCACAGCCACATCAACATCGGCATTGCGGTCGCGCCGGCCAACGTTGGCGGCGTCATCTACGTCGTCGCCAAGGACGCCGACAAGGTGTCCCTGAGCACCCTAGCTCAAACGAACAAAGAGATGATCGACCGCGCGCGCGAACTCAAGCTCAAGCCCGAGGACACAAGAGGCGCGACGTTTAGCACAAGTAACCTCGGCCCGTTCGACGTCGATCAGTTCACCGCCGTCATCAACCCGCCGGAAGCCGGCGTACTCGCCATCGGCAGCGGGCGCAAAGTACCTGTGGTAAAACCGGACGGGACGGTAGCGGCCGGAACGCGAATCAAGATCACCCTGAGCGTCGACCACCGTGTCAGCGATGGCGCCGAAGGCGGTCAGTTCATGTTCGCTTTGAAGGGCCTGATCGAGAACCCCATGCGACTGCTGCTGTAACGGAGATCGTACAGTGACACCATCACCAGAGCTTGAGCGTAAGGCGATCAACACGATACGTACGCTCGCCATCGACGCCGTCCAGAAAGCCAACAGCGGACATCCGGGCCTCCCGATGGGGGCTGCGCCGATGGCCTATGCACTGTGGGCGCGACACCTTCGCCATAACCCGTCCAATCCCGCGTGGCCCGACCGCGATCGGTTCATCCTGAGCGCAGGGCACGGCTCGATGCTGCATTACGCCCTGCTGCACCTTACCGGCTACGATGTCTCGCTGGACGACCTCAAGTCGTTCCGCCAGTTCCACAGCAAGACCCCCGGCCACCCCGAGAACTTCGCCACACCCGGCATCGAGACGACGACCGGTCCGCTGGGTCAAGGCGCGGCCAATGCCGTCGGCATGGCGCTGGCAGAGGCGATCCTCGCCAAGCACTTCAACCGCGACGGCCATACGATCGTCAATCACTACACGTATGCGCTGGTCAGCGACGGCGACCTGATGGAAGGCGTGTGCATGGAAGCATCGGCCCTTGCCGGCCATTGGGGCCTCGGCAAGCTGATCTTCCTGTACGACTCTAACGACATTACGCTCGACGGCCCGGCTGATATCGCGTTCACGGAAAACATTGGCGGACGCTATGAAGCGTGGGGTTGGCACGTCGTCACGGTGCGCGACGGCAACAACGTCGACGCCATTGACGCCGCGATCAAAGAAGCGCAGGCCCACAGCGATCAACCGTCGCTGATCATCATCAAGACTGTGATCGGTTACGGCAGTCCCAACAAGGCCGGCACGTCAAAGGCGCACGGCTCACCGCTCGGCGCGGACGAAGTTCTCTTGACCAAGCAGGCCTATGGCTGGCCGCATGAGCCGTTCTATATCCCTGGCGATGTTCTCGAATTGATGCGTTCGGCGCAGGACGAAGGCAGCGACGTTGAAGACGCGTGGCAGGCCAAGTTCGATGCGTGGCGCAGCGAGTTCCCTGACCTCGCGCACGAGTGGGACTTGCTGATGAGCCAGCAACTCCCAGCAGGCTGGGACGCCGACATTCCGGCATTCGACGCCGCGAAGGCGACCGCGACACGCGTCGCCGGCGGCACCGTACTGAACGCCATCGCCAAGCACATCTCGACGTTTGTCGGCGGCGACGCCGATTTGGCGGGCAGCACACGCACGTTGATCTCCGGCGCAGAGCACACAGCGAAAGGCTCCCCAGCCGCTCGCAATATCCGCTTCGGTGTCCGCGAGCACGCGATGGGTTCGATCGTTAACGGCCTCGCCCTGCACGGCGGCATTGTCCGGCCGTACAGCGCTACGTTCCTGACGTTTTCCGACTACATGCGTCCGGCGATTCGCCTCGGCGCGCTGATGAAGCTAAAGGCCGCGTACATCTTCACGCACGACAGCATCGGTCTTGGCGAAGATGGCCCGACTCATCAGCCGGTCGAGCACGTGATGAGCCTGCGTACGATTCCAAACCTGCATGTCTTCCGGCCAGCAGACGCAAACGAGACGGCGGCAGCATGGAAGGCGGCGATGACCGTCGACGGACCGGCCGTGTTGTGCCTAACGCGGCAGGACTTACCGGTCATCGCGGAAGTCGACCGCGTACGCGCCGGTGTCCCCCGTGGCGGCTACATCTTGGCCGACAGCGACGGCACGCCAGATGTCATCCTGCTTGCGACCGGTAGCGAGGTCAGCATCGCTCTTGACGCGCAGCGCCAGTTGGCTGAGGGCGGCGTCAAGGCTCGCGTGGTTTCGCTGCCGTGCTGGGAGCTGTTCCTCCAGCAGGACGCCGTCTACCGTGACAGCGTGCTCCCGCCATCCGTTACGCGCCGTGTCAGTATTGAGGCGGGTGTCACGCTCGGCTGGCAGAAGTTCGTCGGGGCGAACGGCATCGCCATCGGCATCGACCACTTTGGCGCTAGCGCGCCTTACGAAGTGCTATACGAAGCGTTCGGGCTGACAGCCGAACACGTCGTGTCCGCCGCCCGGAGCCTGATGCCGTCCGCGGGATGACCGGGCCGACGGTTGTCCTCGGTCTTCCTATCGACTGCACCGGCATATTCGCCGGATGTGAACGTGCACCGGCCGCCTTACGCGCGGCCGGTCTCGTTACGCACCTCGGACTGCCCGACCTCGGCGACCTCCCGATTCGCATTGACGATCCAACACGCGATCCTGCCACCGGCATGATCGGCTACCGGCAAGTCGTCGCAGTCTCACACGTAATCCGCGACGCCGTGCACGATCTACTGGCGGGCGGTCAGCGCCCTCTGCTAATTGGCGGTTGCTGCACGCTGATGATCGGAACAGCGGCGGCCTTGAACGGGTTGTACGGCGACGATGTCGGTCTGGTCTTCGTCGACGGTCATGCCGACTGCTACGACGGCATCAGCTCGCCGACGGGTGAAGCCGCCGACATGGACCTCGCCATCGTCACCGGCAGCGGCCCGGCCGAACTGACGGCGCTTTCCGGGCACGCCCCGATGATCCGTCCTCGCCATACTGCGCTGATCGGCACGCGCGACCTAGACGCCGCTCGGCGTGACGGATCGCCCAACCCACCGCCCGGCGCGATCGTTATTCCCGCCGAGGCGATCAACGGGTTGGCAGAGGCGTCGACGGCCGGACGCACGGCGCTCGGTGCGCTCCTCGACCGTGTCGCGCGGTTCTGGCTTCACCTCGATCTCGATGTACTGTCCAGCGAGGCGCTCCCGGCTGTGGACTATCCGATACCCGGCGGACTCGATTGGGATGAACTGGCAGCGATTGTCGGTCCGATGATCGCGTCGCCGAGCTGTGTCGGAATCGACGTGACGATCTACAACCCGACTCTGGATCATGACGGTAGATCGGCACAGCGCATCGTCGGCTTTCTGGAGTCGGTCACTGGCCGGCATTCGGAGTCGTCATAGTCCACAAGCGCGAGCGGCCGTATTCGTACAGAAGTGATGATGCCTGTTTTGGCAGGTTGCACAAAATCTGATAGTATGGGATTGACCGAGGTCAGGGTGTACTGGGGAGCGAATGACCGAGCAGATACAGCCGATTCCCGGTGAACTTCCGGGACACGAAAAACACCATAAGATCAAACGCAAATTGACGGGGAAACCCGATTTCTCTCTTGATGCCAAATACTTGCAGGAAGACGGCATCATCGTCTTAAGCGGAACGCAAGCACTCGTGCGGCTTCCGCTGGATCAACACCGTGCCGACCGCCGGCGCGGCCTCAACACCGCGGCCTTCATCTCAGGTTACCGCGGTTCGCCGCTCGGCGGGCTTGACCTGCTGCTTGGCCAGCAAGAGCAGATCATGCGAGATCATCACGTGCGGTTCGTGCCGGCGGTCAACGAAGACCTCGGCGCGACGGCCGTGTTCGGAAGCCAGCTCGCCAATTTGCTGCCGAACCCGCGCTACGACGGCGTCATCGGCATGTGGTACGGCAAAGCGCCCGGCGTCGATCGCAGTGGTGACGCCTTCAAGCACGCCAACTTCGCCGGCGTCGGCAAATACGGCGGCGTACTGGCGCTTGGCGGGGATGATCCGAACGCCAAGTCGTCCACCCTTCCGTCTGCGACCGAGTATCAGTTCTACGACGCCATGATGCCGATCCTGTTCCCCGGCAATGTGCAGGAACTGCTCGACTTGGGACACTACGGGTTCGAACTCTCGCGCTACTGCGGATTATGGGTCGGCTTCAAGGTCGTGACCAACGTCGCCGATGAATTCGCGACTGTTGAAATCGCCAAGGATCGCAACCCGATCGTCGATCCGGGCTTCGAGTACCGTGGGAAGCCGTGGGCCGCGCAGCAGTTCCCGCAGCTTCTCACCCCGTATTCGCTGACTACCGAGCGCGAAATGATCGAGGGCAAGCTGGAAGCAGCCCGCGCATTTGGTGCAGCGAATCGGCTGAATAAGGTGGTCGTCCGCGGTGGCGACGACTGGATCGGTATCGTCGCGTCTGGAAAGACTTACTACGACCTGCGGCAAGCCCTGATCGAGCTGGGCATCGACGATGACGATACGCTGCGCCATTACGGCATCCGCCTCCTCAAGATCGGCCTGCTGTCGCCCATCGACACGGCGCTGATCCGCGAGTTCGCGGACGGCCTTGAAGAGATCGTCGTGATCGAAGAGAAACGGTCGTTCATCGAGGGATTCGTGCGCGATGCGCTCTTCAATCTCGCCGTCCGGCCGAAGGTGGTCGGCAAGACCGACGAGAACGACCGACCATTGGTCAAGCCGTACGGGGAGCTGGACAGCGACGATGTCGCCGGCATTCTCTACCGCCGGTTGACTCAACGCATCCCGCGTGAAGTGCTCAACGACCGGCTCGATCAAATCGCCAAGCAGCCCCTTCCGACGACGCTGCCGCTGCTCGCACGCACGCCCTACTACTGCTCGGGCTGTCCACACAATACGTCGACGCTGAACGTCCCTGAAGGGGCGGTGATCGCCGCAGGCATTGGCTGTCACACGATGACGCTGCTGATGGATCGGGCTAAAGATCAGATCTTCGGCCTGACGCAGATGGGTGGCGAGGGCGCACAGTGGGTCGGCGCGTCGCCGTTTACCGATACCGAGCACATCTTCCAGAACCTCGGCGACGGGACGCTGTTCCACAGCGGCACGCTGGCGATTCGTCAAGCCGTCGCCGCCAAGGCGCATTTGACCTACAAGATCCTGTGGAACTCCGCCGTGGCGATGACCGGCGGGCAGGAACCTGAAGTTCAGATTCCGGTGTGGCAGCTTACGCAGCTTCTGCGGGCTGAAGGCGTCGGGAAGATGATCGTCACGTCGGCCGAACCCGAGGACTACCCCTCCCATGCGACATGGGCCGAGGGAGTCGAAGTGTGGCACCGCGACCGGATCGAGGAAGCGCAGCTCGTGTTGGCTGCAGCGCCGGAGGTTACGGCGCTCATCCACGATCAGTACTGCGCGGCCGAACTGCGCCGCAAGCGGCGCCGTGGCCTGATCCCCGAGCCGCCTACCCGCGTCTTCATCAACGAGGCAGTGTGCGAGGGGTGCGGCGACTGTGGCGAGAAGTCAAACTGCCTCAGCGTCTTTCCGGTCGACACCGAGTTTGGTCGCAAGACGCAGATTCATCAGTCGTCGTGCAACAAGGATTATTCGTGCCTGAAGGGCGATTGTCCGGCCTTCATCACAGTCGAACCGGCGCAGAACGGCAAGCGCGCGCACGCGATCTACGAGGTCGACGTGGCCCTGCCTGAGCCGACGCTGCGTGTCAATGGCGAGTCCAATCTGTACATGATGGGCATCGGTGGCACGGGCGTCGTCACGGTAAACCAGATTCTCGGTACGGCCGCGTTGATCGACGGAAAAGCCGTGCTGTCGCTGGATCAGACCGGCTTGAGCCAGAAAGGCGGCCCGGTTGTCAGCCACCTCAAGTTCCTTGAAGGCCCGTCAGACGTATCGAACAAGCTGTCGCGCGGGAGTGCCGACGGGTACATCGTGTTCGACTTGCTGACCGGCACGTCGCACGCGAACCTGATCCACGCCCAGCCCGGTAAGACCGTCGCGATCGTGTCCTCGAGCATGGTGCCGACCGGTCAGATGGTCGCGTCGACTCAGGTCGGCTACCCGCGCATGGCGCATCTGCATAATGCGATTGACGAGTTCACATCGCCCGACGCTAACGTGTATTTCGACGCCATCGCGCTCAGCGAGTCGCTGTTCGGCTCGCACATGCCGGCCAACCTAATGCTGATCGGCGCGGCGTACCAGTGTGGCGTCATTCCGGTTACTGCGGAAGCGATCGAAAAGGCAATCGAGCTGAACGGTGTATCCGTCAAGGCCAACATACAGGCGTTCCGGGTCGGTCGTCGCAACGTGATTGAGCCGGGATGGGTCGAGGCGCTGCCAACCAAGCGGGCCGGCGATCTGACCTACGTGACACCCCTGAGCGCCGAAGCGCAGTCGCTGGTAGACGGCGTAAGCGCCGAAGGCGAACTGCGGCGTCTGCTCTCGATTCGCGTACCGGAACTCATCGCGTATCAGAGCGCCGCATACGCAAAGTTGTATGTCGACTTCGTCAAACAGGTCGCGGATGCGGAGCGCTCAGCGCTGCCGGGCGAGTCTGCGCTTTCTGAAGCTGTCGCGCGCTATCTCTTCAAGTTGATGGCCTACAAGGACGAGTACGAGGTCGCACGGCTCCACCTCAAGGATAACGTCAAGGCGGAGCTGGCCGAGCAGTTCGGCGAGAGCGCGAAGACGTCATACCTGCTACACCCGCCGCTGCTGCGCGGATGGGGCTTGAAGCGCAAACTGAAACTCGGTCAGTGGTTCAATCCCGGCTTGGGCCTGTTGAAGCGCATGAAGCGGCTGCGCGGGACGCCGTTCGACCTATTTGGCTATGCGAAGGTGCGACGCGTCGAGCGCGCGCTGATCGATGAGTATCGAGCGCTGATTGCACGCCACCTCGGCGACCTCGACGCGTCCAATCATGCGGCGCTGGTCGAACTGGCGCGGCTGCCCGATATGATCCGGGGTTATGAGGACATCAAGATGGCCAACGTCGCAAAGTATCGTTCGGCCGTTGAGGACGTGCGCAGCCGCATCTAGGCGAGACGTGCTGGGCGCAGAGAGACTCACAGATGTTTCTCTCGCAAGTGGTTGAAGTGGCGAGGGTATGAGTCGCATTCGAATGCAAGATAAGAGGGGCGATCCGCGGTGGATCGCCCCTCTTTCGATAGTGCATGGATAGGCGGTTACTTGCGCAGTCGGCGCGCACCAATGATCACACCGACGAGACCGAGCGCGATCAACGCGAGCAAGCCGATACCCCCTGCCCCGGCGCCTGTGATATCGTCAAACAGACCGGTTTCGGGCAGCAGTGTCGGGATAAGGAACGGTGTCCCGACTGTACCCGGCGTGGATACCGGTGTCTGTGGCGACAAGGTCTGTGCCAAAGCCGTCGCCGTCATCAGCACGTCGGCCGGGCTGATACCGCCCGGTGTGATCTGACCGGTGGCTGTCGGCGGGTTAGCCGCCTGTTCGGTCTGCAGGGCGGCAGCGGTCGCTGCGGCGTTGGCCGCGTCGATGGCGCGCTGGGTCGCCTCCTCAGAGCTTAACGTCGTCTGCAGGGCAAGCTGGGTCGCCGTTGCAGCAAACTCCGCTGCGGCTTGCGTCGACGTTGCGGCCGCATTGGCCGCTTCCTGTGCCGCCGTTGCAGCGGCATCTGCCGCGATCTGCGTTTGCGCCAACGCCGTTGCGGCAACGAGCGGCGGAAGCTCGGTCTGCACGGCCGCGGCAGTCTGCGTCAGATCAGGAGAAGGAGTCGCCGTGGGCTGTGCCAGCGCCGTCTGCGTGGCCCCGATGATGGCTTGGGTCGCGGCTTGCTGCGTCAAGAATACGCCTTGTGTCTCGAGTTGCTGAATAGCCAGCGCGGTACCCGTCGCCAACAGTGCGTTCACCTCGGCGGTCGACGTCACGGCGATCACCGCTGCGGTTGCGGTCGAACGCGCGTCAAGCGCGGACGCCGTGCCGGTCTCTTCAAGGAACGCCTGTTGTGTTGAGTTGAACTCAGCAATTGCAGTGCGCGTGACGTCGATTTCGGTCGGCCCACGATTCAGCGCGAAATAGATGATCGCGACCACGCCCGCGATGAACAGCAGAATGATCAGGAAGGCAAGGATGACGAACGTCCGGTTAGTGCCGCCTCCTTCGTCTTCGAACGAGAACTCGTCTTCTCCAATATCGCCGAGTTCATCCAAAGCGGAATCGTCGAAGCTGAATTCGCTGTCGCCCGCCCCGCCGGAGTCGCTGCCGAACAGATCGTCGTCGAAGTTGAAGTCGTCATCGTTACGGTTGGTCATTCCCGTCTCCTCGCTGGTGGTGGCCGAACGGCCGCAGTCCCGCTAGTTACCGCCCGCTCACCTCAATATTCGCCAGCGGTGCAAAAATGCGCTCTCCGCTGCTTAACTCGACTTGGGCACACACAAATCGCATCCCATTGTCCAACAAAACCGGGTCGCTTGGCAAATTTAACACTACGCCAGACATACCGGTATACGGCGCGCCGATCACCCGGACGGTCATACCGGGTCGAAGCGTCAGCATCAAGTTCGGGCGCACCGGCGTTTCGCCCGGTTTCGGGGCGATGGTCATCACGATCTCCGGCCGGCGTGTATCCCACGGGGTCGGCTCGAATGCATCCAAAACGACCTGCGAACCTTCGTGTTCGATCAGCCACTGATTGAGCGTGCGGTTGACGCGTGTTTCACCAAACGCCTCGGTCAACATGATCGGAAACGGCTGGCCGAGCGCATGCCCCAACAACGATACCGGCATGGACGGCCCCACGAGGCCCGACACGCCCAAATTACGCGCCGCATTGATCATCCGCTGCGTAATTCCACGGCGCACCACGACGATTACGTTGTGGAAGGGCGACGAGAACTGGTCGGCGTCGAGATCTTCCAGCGCGGTGCTTGCTTCGCCCCGCAGCACGGCGATCGCGCGCTGACCGTTGCCCCAGAATCCCTGCACGTATGCACCGGACGCTTCGATCACGGCGCCGCGACCGGATTGTACGTCGCTGACGCGACCGCGCACACCGGCCTCGAGATCGAGCACGTCGTTGAGCTGCTCGATCAGAATCAGGCCGTTCACAATGGCGGCAACCCGGCCGCGTACCGGGGAGTATAACTTGCGCCCACGGCCCGACTCTTTACCCGCCAGCACCGTAATCTCATCGACTTCATCGTCGGCCCGCACCCTGAGCAGCGGCGCGAGATCTTCCGCCTTACGCAGGCGAAAGTACGCCTTTGCATCCAGTACGAGATGTTCGCCCGGGACCAGCCCGCGCACGACTACGTCGCGCACATCGACACGCTGGTCAGGCAGCACGGTGACGAGGCCGCTTGCCTGCTCCGGCAGCGTCACGCGGCGCTGGATCACCGCAAGCTTGACGATTGGGCGCTGCTCAGGATAGTGCATTGCGCAAATCCTCGATAGTCGTGTCGCTGTCGCCGAAGTCCGGTTCCGGTTCGGCCTCCGGCTCTTGGCGCTTACCGCGCCGGCGGTCGCGCCGAGACTGGCGCTGGCGCACGCGCGACGGTTCGGTCGGGCTTTCGGCGCGTCGTTCGCCGAACAACGTCGACCCGCCACCAAGCATTTCGACCGGACGCGGTTCGTCGCCGGTCACTTCAGCGATCCACTGCAGCATCAAGGTGGCTTTGACGTCATCGGGCATATCGAGCGCAAGGGGCCGGCCGCGCGCGTCGATGATGACTCCCGCGCCGCCGCCGTACACCTTGAACCGTTGGCTGCGACTGCCGTCGATATCAAGCCCGCGCCCGACGACTCGGGCGCGAACGACAGCCGTTACGCCAATTGGAACTGGAATGCGTACAAGATGGCCGCCGTTGACCGTCACGGTGGTCTTGGCGCCGTTGTCGGCCTCCACCGTGACTTCAACCGCGGGTTTGTCAAAGCGGGGACGTCCGCCGACGCTAATTGCCGTCCCTAAACTTGCGTAGCCGTTGCCATCCGCGACCTGCGAGGCCGCGTCGGGCCGCCGGCCAGCCACCGCGCCCAGCGCGGCAGTCAGTCCGTACGGGTCGGCCAAGAAGCGCGTGACGCCGACCGGTTCAAGCCCGTCGAGGGCGAGCAAGATACTATAGCCGGGCCGCCCAGTCTCATTGATACTTGCGCCACCCAATACGACCAAATCCGCTGCCTGACCGCGCCCAGCGCCGATAGACTCAGCGATCTCTCTGAGCGCTGTGCGAAGCAGTGCGTGCTCGACAAACGACTCGCGCAGCGAAAATGGAACGATGCCCTGTCGCAGCGACTTGTTGTAAACGTGTGTGTGGAGCGCCTCTTCTGCCCCGGCAAATGGAAGCCACTGCAGCAGGTCCTGAGGATCGACCGTGTTCAAAAGTGTCAGGGCATTGTGGCCCACCCCGAGATCGGTGCGGATCGCAAACTGCGACTCACGCGGGGTTGCGCGGCACATAATCGAGACCGCGCTGCCAATGTCGACGACGATGACGCGCGCATCGTTGAGTCGGGCGAAATACGACGCGATCGCGCTGTACCCGCGCGCCGTCGGCTGAACGCCGCCGACCGAAAGCGCCGCCAGATCGGAGAATCCTGAACTGCGCGTTTCTGCAAACCGGTTGAACGCTTCGGTCATCTGCGCGCGCAGCGGGGCCACGTCGATTTTGGCGGCGGCGGGCCGTACGTTTGCCGCAAGCGCAACCTCACCGATACCCTGAAAAGCCGCAGTGACACGCGGAGCCAGCTTGCTGTTCCCGGCATATACGATCTGCGGGCGACGGCGCTTGTCCATGACGGCTACGGCCAGTCTGACACTCTCGACAAGTTCCATCACGCTCTCGCTGGCGCCGTGTTCGACACCCCCCGTGATGACGACGATGTTTGGATATCCGTGCAGCACGGCATTGAGCCGCTCGTCACGATCGCGTCCGTCCTCGAGAGACAGCGTTTCGACCACGTCAACGTACGTGTTGGAGAGGGCCTGCTGTGCCGCGGCGACACTGCCGTCTTCACGCAGGCCGACAATCACGGCACGTAGTGGACGGCCGCCGCTTGCGGTGATCACGAACGACTCGACGCCGGACCGATCCTGCTGCTCCGGTGTAATGATCATGCCGGTGTCGTTGACGAAGCGACGACCCGTCGATGCGGTGAGCTGCTGGATAACTCGATCGAGCCCGACCTTGACGTCGTACGCGGGGAATCCATCCGTCGTACGGGTACGCGCAAAGCCAATCAGCTCATAAGTCCCGTCAACCTGATCGATAAGGACGGCGCGTGTGTGTACACTCCCGAAATCTACGGCGAGGATCGACATCGGTTATCCCCCACCCAGCTTGAGAAACTCGAGAACATACGCTACACGGTCGCTGAACACGGCAAGGCTGCTGAGTATCGCGGCAGCGTACAGCGCGCCCAACGTAATCACGATGAAGCCCTGCCCGAAGAAGGCCAGCGTCGAGATCGGAAGGCTGCGCCTGCTGCCCCCGTCTGCCGTTCGCACAGCGAGATATTGGAAGTACACCAGCGAACACACCACGCCGGCAATCGAGACCAGAAAGCTCGGCAGGTCGAGGCCGGGACGGGTCGCGCCCAGCGTCAACGGGACGAGCGTGCCGCTGGTTGCGCCGATCAGTGCGACAGCGGTGCCGACGCCGATCAGCAGCGCCATGGTCAGGCCGGCAAGCCGGTTCAAGCGGGTCGAAGACTTGAACAGCAGCAGCCCGCCCAAGGCCAGCGGAATCACGCCAAGCACGACACGCAGCGGTTCGCCGCTGAGGATGGTCGAACGGATCCACGGCACGAGCACGCTGTTCCACGTCACGATGGCCGCGTAGCCGGCGGACATGCCCACAAACACGTACACGGCGAGACGGTACAGAATGTTGTCGCCCAACACCGCGCTGAACACCAGCAGCGTCAGAATGAAGCCCGCCCAGAGGCCGATTTCGGAGACGGGCATGACCTACTTCCTCCTGCGGGCGATGCCGCGAATGACGCCGATGATCGTCCCGATCATGATCAGCGCAGCGGATACCACCACGCCGACATAGATCGCGCTGTAACGCGCTTCATCCATCTCGTCCGCGTCAGCGAACTGCGCGTTGACCGACATGCCGAGCGCCGGCCTCGGCACGGAGACGACCGGAATCGCGCTGGTGTCGCCTTCGATGCGCACGAGCGATGCGCTCACCCAACCGCTGCGCGGGCCGAGCACTTCCACGTTGACCCACGTCCGAGCTTCGTTGAAACCGAGCACCGGCAGGCGGTCGCCCGGGCCGGCGGAGCCAATCACCGGGAAGCTGGTGCCCGGGCCAGCGCGCACGTTGATGCGCGTGGGTGCGATGACGACCGCGACCAGATCATCGGTGGCGGCACTGGTCGGCGTGGGCGTCGGTGTGGAGGTGGCCGCCGGGCCGGTAGTCGCTGTGGCGGAGGGGGTACGCGATGGTGTCGCCGATACTGCCTGCGTCGATCCGGTCGTCGGCTCAACCGTCGGCGTATCGGTCGGTGTCACGGTCGGCGTAGACGTCGCGGTGAACGTCGCCGAAGGCGTAAAAGTCAACGTCGGCGATGGCGTGATCGTCGGCGTGCGTGAGGGCGTCGCCGTATTGGTCGGCGTCAGCGTATGTGTCGGTGTACTCGTCGCGGTCGCCGTCGCCGTCGCGGTCGGCGTGTTGGTCGCCGTAAAGGTAAACGTCGGCGTCACACGGGCGGTTGCCAGTGCATCAGCTGTCGCCTGAGCCGCCGCTGGCTCAAGGGTCGAAGTCGGCGTGTTGGTCGCCGTCGGCGTATTGGTCGGCGTCGGCGTGAACGTACTGGTCGGTGTCGGCGTGGACGTGAACGTGGCGGACGGTGTGATGCCGAAGCCGATCAAGCCGTCCGGGCCGCTGTAGGCAGACAACTGCGAGCGATAGGTGATACTGTCGCGCAGGCCAACCACGTACGGCGCGCCGTAGCTGTCGGCATAGAGCCGTGCAAGCGGCTCGGCTGACGCCGACACCACAAACACCAGCGGCGACGATATGAGCGGCTGAAGCTGTTCCGACCACTGCCGAATACCGTCGGCTCGGTCGCTTACGATGACGACCAAGTCAAGGTCGGCGACGCTGCCAATCTCAAGATCCGTCGGGTGCCCGTCGTGATCGAACGCAAGAGCGTCCCGCGGATTCTCTGCTAAGTCGCGCACACCGAGCGAATCGCCCGGCAGATAGCGGCCGAAAATGATCTGCTTGCTGCGCGTATCTTCCGGCAGTACGCCTTCGAGCATGCGCTGAGCCGCGACGAGAGCAACCGGATCGGTGCTGACGATCACCGGCGTCGCCTGCCGCGCACGAGCATGCGCAATCACAGCCGTCATCGCCCCGCCGATCTCGCTCAAGCTGCCCGGCGACGCGTCGACAGCCACGAGCATCACATCGCCTTCGGACAGTTCGTCAACTATGGCGTAGGCGGCCTCGGCCGGCGATTTCTCGCCAAATAAGACCGGCGGAAGCTGCACAAACCGCAGCGACTCGAATACGTCGAGGAACGGCAAGATCACCGCAGCAGCGACCAACGCAGCGATCAACAGGCGCGGCACGTTGTAACGCAGGCGGCGGCGTGCGCGCACAGGTTGGGCCGACGCGCCTTGCGCAGTCCCGGCAGACGCGGCAATCGACCGCATCAGCTCGGTCCCGCGCGACCCTTTGTCCTCGCGACGGCCCGGCGACGGTTTGGCCGCCGGCGCCTCGGTGACCAGCACTGGCGGCGGAACAGGCGCCCCCGGCGCGGCAGTGACGGCGGTCACGCCTTCGTCCAGTAGTGCCCGCAAATCGTCGGGAAGCTCCTCGATGGGACGGTCTTCTTGCTGCTGCCGCATAAAGGCGGCCGCGCTCACTTCACTGACCGATACATCGCTGAGGAAGTCGGGAATGTTCGACTCGGGTAGTTCCATGTCAGCCGGCCGGCTGATCGGGTTCGGACCGAGCAGTTCGTCGAAATTGAGCCGTGACGAGTCGAACGCAAGGAAATCGTCGTCTTCCGCAAACTGCATGTCGCCTTGCGGCCCGGTGCCCGGCTTTGCCAGCGCGCCCGAATCGCCACCACTCGATGACAGCAGGCTAAGCAAGTCGACGTCGCCCTCGCCCTGCGCATCGGTCGGCTGCAGTAAGCCGGACAGCAGATCGTCCACGCCAGCATCGCCCTCGCCTTGCGACAGGAGGGCCGCCAGCTCGTCGGACTGCGCGTCCGCCTGATCGTCTGCTTCGGTCATCCAAGAGAGGTCTTCCGACTCTTCGATCGGTTCCTCGACCTCGAATTCCACGTCATCGAACGAGGCTTGGAAGGCATTGGCGTCTTCCGCCCCGAGGTCGTCGGCGCCCTGCAGCCATGTCGGCAGCGTGCCGGAGTCGCGCTCTCCCGCAGGCTTGTCCAGCGCCTCTTCATCGATATCGGCACCGCGCAGCCACGGGGCCAGCATCTCTCCGGCGTCTTCCGGCTCCGGTTCACCCGTACTTGCTGCCGGCTGTTCACTGGTGTTCAGCCAGTCGGGGAAATCCTCGGCGGCAGGCTCAGGCGCCGGCTCGGGCGTTGAATACGCGGGAATTTCGGAATCGGTCTGCAGCCAATCGGGGATCTCACCCGGGTCTTCGCTGGGCTCTTCGGTCGGCTTGACGTCGAACGGGTTGTCAGACAAATCCGCCAGCCATGCGCTGCTATCCTCACCCGCATCAGCATCGCTGAACGCAAACGTCTCGAAGTCAAATTCGCCGGTCGATGGCTTGCCGATATCTTCGGATTCAGGCGTCTTCTCGCCGTCACCGCCGATACTATCAAGCCAGTCCATACCACCATCATCTGCCGAAAATGGCTGATCCGAGTCGTCAAGCCAGTTTGGGTCGAATTCGTCGTTCATGCCGGCCCCTGCCTATTCACGTGTTGCACGACCCTGCCCAATCAACACGCGCACGCCGGCAATCACAGTCGCCAGCGCGATGCCCAACAAGATCGCCCGTCCACCGGCGTCGACCGGAACACGGTTGAGCCAGTCCGCCACGGTCGCAATCGGCTCAAGCCCGCGCAGTGGCAGCGCTCCGACCAGCACCGTGACGACCGTCGCAACGAACAGTAGGCTGGCCCAGCTTGGCCGGCGGTTCGCAATTGTCACCGCACCATACACCAGCGAGAACAGCACCAGCCCGGAGAACGCCGTTTCCAGCGCGATCTGCACGGCGTCGACTGCAGCCCGCGCCTCATTGTCGCGCGGGAGAATACCGAAACCGAGGACAATGACGAACGATAGAATCAGCACGGCGCTGTAGAGGGCCTGCCCGCGGCGGCGCGTCCGCCTCAGGTGGACACCCATCAAGTTGACAACACCGACCAGCACCGCGACCGCCGCCGTGACCGCCGCGAACTGAAGGAGCAAGCGTGCGAAATCTGTGATGCCGAAGCGTTCGATTTGCCCGGAAATCGGGCCGATGTTGGTGCCCAGCAGGCCGACCAGTGTTACGAGTGCGACGCCAATCGTGAGTGCGGTGACCAGCACCGCGCCAAACCGTAAGCGCATCTCAACCTCCCGCGCCGACGATGCGCACCGCCGCCACGGCAATCACCGCGGCGATCAGCAGCCAGCGCAGGATGTCCATCGCCGCGGCCTCGCCACGGCGTACAGCACGGTCGGAGAGATAGGCCGACGCTTGGAACAGCTCTTCGCCGATCAGCGGAGTCTTCGAAAATGCGTAAGCGACCGCTTGCCCGTCCAGCCGGTCGGTTGCCCCGATGAAGGGAGCGCCACGCCGGACCGAGGCTTCGCCGACAAGTGCGATTTCCGGCCCGAACCGGCCGACCATGATTTGTGTCGGGCTTCGATCGGCCGAGACATAGGCAGTCATCGCCGCGGCGTACGCCAATGAACGCGGCCCCGCCGGAATCCAGCGTGTCGAGCCGCTCGGGACAGGCATGCCATGATCGCGAAACGCCGCACGGACGGCTTCGATCGCCAGCGGCAGGCCGGTGCCGCTGCTGGTCGTGACGGCCGGCATGCGATCGCCGTAGGCAGCCACCGCTACGGTGTGATAGGCGACGGCCTCTGCGGCAATCGCCAACAGCGTCGACTCGCCGCCGACGCCCGCATCGCCCATTCCGACGATGATCGACTGCCCGGCCTCAACCGCGGCGGTCGCCATTGTTGGAAGGGCCGCATAAGCAGCCTGACGGCGCAGCGTCGCTGCATCGCGGCGGCGGCGCACGAATTGTGGCACAACCGCCGTCACGATCAGGCCGATCAATATCGCCAAGATCGACAAGACCTGAGTTGTTGTATCCAACCCTTCCCCCCTTGGGTGCGGCCTAGTCCTGATCCAACCACTGACGGAGTCTTGCGACCCCTTCAGGCGTTTCGAGCGACTCCGCCAGATCGTTCAGCGGCGCGCCGCGCAGGACGTGACGCAGCATCGGTTCGCCAACATACAGCATTTGGGCTGCCAGCGGCCCCCACAGCCCCCCGACATCAAGCGAGGTCCGCAGCAAACCGTCTAGTCCGCGCAGCTTTGCGCCACGCAGCCACTCGCGCAGGCGATCATCGTCCATAGTGGATACTATAACACGTCGTAGGACGCGTGCCACACGATGCGCGCCTCAACGAATTAAGGTTTCGTACAGTCTGTGCCTATATACTGCCCCAGCAGCGGCCCGCGCAGCACGATCCGGCAGCGGTCCGACCCTGGTACGGTCGCCGTCGGCCAGGTCAGCGCGCCGTACCCGATTGGCTCGCCTTCCACGCCCAGTTCCGCAGCCAGCGCCGCCCATGCTGCCCGCTGCGCCTGTGCTCTGCGAACGAGCACGTCGGCCGCACGCGTATCCCGCCCCAATGCACGCAATACAATCTTGTAACGCGTGGCATGCACGAATGCCTCGCTGTGGTCTTGGTTGACTAGAACCGCCACGCCAAGCGCCAGTTCCGGGACAACCATGACGACCGCCGTGCCGCCGATCGCGCTGCCCAGATGCGAGAATACGTCGTAGCCTTCGAACTGTTCGACGAACCACCCGTTCGCGTAACGCAACGAGCGGCCCAGCGGGCAGCACGAACGCTCCGGGGCGTCCCCGCCCAATCGAACCGATCCGTCGTCGTTGGCCCATGCGATCAGATCCGGAAGGAGCGCCTCGAGCTGCGTGGCGTTCACGCGCGCATCGACTGCGGCGGACATCACGCCGTGGTCGAACGACTCGATCGCAGCGAGATCACCGGCAAGGGCCAGCTCGAACGGCGTCGCGGGCCGCTCGCCGTCTGGCATCCACGGGATGGCCATGCCGAGGTCACGTGCAGCGCCGCGCGCAGCCAGCGCGAACACGACCGAGTTGTACGTGAAACGCTCGCCAGCCGGGGCGACAGGTGTGTATTGACGCAGGATCGCCGCCGCACCCTCGGGATCGACCGTGCGCCCGACCCACGCAGAATCGTCGCGGGGGAAGCCCGACGTCTGGTCAATGGCTTGCGCGACCGTCACCAACCCGGCTTGGCCGATTTCGAGGTCGGGCCACAGCGCGTTCAGCGTAATGCTGGTGTCGAACTGCTGCTGATCGAGCCAGAATGCGATCAGCGGCTTGGCAATCGATCCGGTCGAAAACAGCGTGTCGGGATCGACCGGGATTCGGCGCTCGGCGTCAGATGTGCCGAACGTCCACACCCGGCTTTCGCCGCGGTCTACGATCACGACCGCGCCGCCGACCAATGCCAAGCTCTCTGCGTCAGCCAGAATTTCCGCGCGGAAAGGGTCGAAATCGGCAGTCGATCGCGACAGGACGATGCTGGATAGGAGTACGACAGCCGCGAGGCTAAGCGTCAACCGGCGCATGGTTGAGGTGGCTGAGGGGCCACGTCGGCAGCACGTCGAACGCGATCGAATCGCGCTGACCGGCGGTAAACCGGTAGTGCGCCGCAGCCGCGATCATGGCCGCGTTGTCAGTGCACAGGTTCAACGGCGGATAGCGTACCGGGAGCTGCGCAGCGTCCTTGATCTGCATGCGGAGAAGCGCGTTGGCACTGACGCCACCGGCCAGCAGGATTTCGTTGGCGTCGTAGGTCTGCGCAGCGCGCACGGTCTTTTCGACAAGCGCATCGACGAGCGCGGCCTGGAAGCTCGCCGCCGCATCGGGGACCGATACGCCTTCCCTGAGCGTCGCGCCTTTCTCGCCGTCTGGGCCTTTTGGAGACATCCGCGTCACCTCGCGCAGGACGGCCGTTTTCAGCCCACTGAAGCTGAAGTCGAAAGACTGATCGCGCTTGGCCCGTGGGAACTGATACGCGTCGGGCTGACCTGCCTCTGCCGCCCGCTGAATATTCGGGCCGCCGGGGAACGGCAGTCCGAGCACGCGCCCGACCTTGTCGAACGCCTCGCCTGCAGCGTCATCCAGCGTCCCGCCAAGCCGTTCATAGACGCCGTGGTCGCGCATGAGCACCAGCTCGGTGTGGCCGCCGCTGACGATCAGCACGACGACAGGAAAGTTCGCCTCCTGCAGCGGCTGGGTCAACCACAACGAGTAGATGTGGCCTTCGAGGTGGTTAATCCCCAACAGCGGCTTGCCGGACATCAGCGCCAACCCCTTGGCGTAGCTGATCCCGACCAGCAGCGAACCGACCAAGCCCGGACCGCGCGTGACAGCGATGGCGTCAAGTCGGTCGACATTGAGCGCCGCATCCGTCAGCGCCTGCCGGACGACCGGGTCGATTGCTTCGACGTGGGCACGCGACGCAACCTCGGGGTATACGCCGCCGTACTGCGCATGCAGGTCGACCTGTGACGCAACGACGTTCGACGCGATGCGCTGCCCGTCTATGATGACCGCCGCCGCGGTTTCATCGCACGATGTTTCGATGCCGAGAATAATGCTCATCAGGCAAATGTCTCTTCCGCCAGTCCGCGCCGATTGTACAATGGTCGGCCAGCGATGAGGACAACGGACTTCTCTATGCCAGACACCGCGCTCATGCGTGAGCTTGAATTCACTTTGGACGATCTCTCCGCGAACCGTACCGGAAAATTGAGCGAGATGCAGCTTGACCGCCTTCGACTGCGCCGCCAACGCTCGATCCTCACCGGAACTGGAATCGTGGTCGCGCTGGCCTTCGCGGCCAGCCTGTGCCTATTCGGCGGACTGCGCGGATCGGCCATTTTGACCGTGATTGGCCTCGGCCTGACGGTATGCGCCACCGTCGTAATGAGCACCTTTGCGCGCTATTGGCTGCGGCTTTCAGCCGATATTCGCGAAGGCACGACCAGCATATTCAGCGGACCGCTGGAGCGCGTCGTCAAGCCGGTCAACCGCCGTATCGTGACTTATCTGCTGCGCGTCGGCGGCGCGGAGTTCTCCGTAACCAAAGACGTGTTCAAACTGTTCGACCACGAGAAGAAGTACGCGCTGTATCGCGCAAAGTTCTCGGGCCTGCTGCTCAGCGCCGAGCGAGTCTAGGAGTCCGGTGCGTCGATCTGGATAAGCTGCTGATCACGCTCGACCACATCGCCCTCCTTGACCAACACCTCGCGCACGACGCCGTCAGATGGCGCGCCGACGCGAATCTCCATCTTCATCGCTTCGAGCACGATCAAGGGTTGGCCCGCGGTCACGGTTTGCCCCGGTTCGACCAGAACGTCGACCACCTGCCCCGGCATTTGCGCGGTAAGCCGGCCTGCCTCTGCACCCGCCGACGCGCGGCGACGTGCGGAGGGCGTGGCGATCGAGAGCGCGTACACCGGCCCACCGACTACCTGCGCATACCGCCGCGATCCGTCTGCCGCGGTCGCCACTTGGACCGTGCGGTCGTCGAAGTCCAGCACCCATCGGCCGGACTGGGTACGCTCCGCCGAGAGCTGATAGGTTCGTTCGCCCACCGTCGCCGTAACGCGCCCGTCGCTGCCACGTTCAATGCTTACGCTCACGACGCCTTGCTGTGTCTCGTATTGAACTGACGGCATGCGAATAGTCTCCACAGTCGACGATGCGACGATTCGGTATCACATCATCCTAGACGAATCACAGTACCGAATTGTTCCCATCCGGTCAAACAACCCATCGTTTGAGTCTGGCTTGCGGGATGGAGATGGCGTACAATCGTCCATCCGGTTGCGAACATTCGTTCGTCATTCTAGCGGAGGAACGCCATGAACCAGCAGTTCCAGCTCGTCTCCGACTTTCAACCCACCGGCGATCAACCGGCCGCGATCGAAGGGCTGGTGAACGGGATCCACAACGGGCACCGCCAGCAGACGCTGCTCGGCGCGACAGGCACCGGCAAGACGTTCGCCATCGCCCACGTCGTCCAGCAGCTTCAACGCCCGACGCTGGTGCTGGCGCACAACAAGACGCTGGCAGCCCAACTCTACGCCGAGTTCAAGGAGTTCTTTCCGCGCAACGCCGTCGAATACTACGTCAGCTACTACGACTACTATCAGCCCGAGAGCTACGTCCCGCGCTACGACCTGTTCATCGAAAAGCAGACCGAGATCAACGACCATATCGAGCGCCTGCGTGTTGCCGCGAAGGCCGCGCTGCTCAGCCGCCGCGACGTGCTGATCGTCGCTTCGGTGTCGTGCATCTACGGCACAGGCGATCCCGAGACGTGGGGCAAGTACATCCTCGAGCTGCGCGTCGGCGACACCATGCGCCGCGAGGCGATTCTGCGCCGGCTCGTTCAACTTCAGTACACGCGCAACGACATGGATCTGGCCCCCGGCAGCTTCCGCGTCCGCGGCGACACCCTCGAAATCCATCCGTTCTATGAGGATGCCGCGTACCGCGTGCAAATGTTCGATGACGACATCGAGCGCATCACGCGTTTCGACGCGTTGACGGGCGAGATTCTGGCCGAGCAGCCCGTGGTCGTCGTGTTTCCGGCAACCCAGTTCGTCGCCGATCAAGAGAAGTTGAAGAAAGCCGTCAACGACATCGAGGCGGAACTGGAACAGCAGATCGCGTTCTTCAAGTCGCAGGACAAGATGCTGGAAGCGCAGCGCATCGAACAGCGGACGCGCTACGACCTCGAGATGCTGCGCGAGGTCGGCTTCACCAGCGGCATCGAGAACTATTCGCGCCATCTCGAACAACGGATGGCTGGCACGCCACCTCACACGTTGATCGACTACTTCCCCGACGACTTCCTGCTCGTCATCGACGAGTCGCACATGACCATGCCGCAGATACGCGGGATGTACAACGGCGACTACTCGCGCAAACAGGTACTGGTCGATTACGGATTCCGACTCCCGAGCGCGATGGACAACCGGCCGTTGAAGCTGGCCGAGTTCGAGGAGCGCATGGGCTTCACGGTCTACACGACCGCGACACCCGGCCCGTACGAACGCGAACACAGCACCAACGTCGTGCAGCAGATTATCCGCCCGACCGGCATAGTCGATCCGATTGTGGAAGTCCGGCCGGTCGAGGGACAGATTGACGACTTGCTGCAGGAAGTCGCTGCACGTATCAAGAAGGGACAGCGTGCGCTGGTCACCACCTTTACGCAGCGAATGGCCGAAGAACTGGCCGGCTACTTCAACGAAATGGGCATCAAGGCGCATTACCTCCACGCCGAGGTCGAGACACTCGAACGCGTAGAAATCCTGCGCGACCTGCGCATGGGCGTGTACGACGTGGTGGTCGGGATCAACCTGCTGCGCGAAGGTATCGACCTGCCCGAGGTGTCGCTGGTCGGAATCCTCGATGCCGACAAGGAAGGCTTCCTGCGCAGCACATCCGCGCTGATCCAGACCATCGGGCGCGCCGCCCGCCATATCGAAGGCCGCGTGATTCTGTACGGCAACGTGATGACCGACAGTATGCGCAACGCCATCAGCGAGACCGAGCGCCGCCGCGCGATCCAGCAGTCGTATAACGAGGAACACGGAATCATTCCCGCCAGCATTGTCAAGCAGATCCGCGACTTGACCGACCGCGTCAAGATCATGGCGGCGGAAGAGGCCGGGAGTGTCCTTCACGACGCCGAGCAGCACGACTTGACGACCATGGCGAAGAGCGATCTACACAAGCTGGCTAAGGAGCTAGAAAAGGAAATGAAAGCGGCGGCGACCAACCTTGAGTTCGAGAAGGCCGCGGCCCTGCGCGACCAGTTGTTCGAACTACGCGGCATGCTGGCGCTCAAAGAATCGGACGATCTTGTGGGCGTGGGCGAGCACGAAGCGCCGGAGCGCAACGGTCGCACGCGCCGAGTACGTTAACCCAGACTTGCCACGTCTGAACTGCCTGCCGATAATGGGGTGTGTATGCGCACCCCATTTGCTTTCTCAGCGATCGCAATTCTGCTCGTCGTCGCGGCCCTGCTCGGTGGATGCACGCTAGCCGAACCCACGACGACCCCCGTCCCGACACCCGACATCCCCCGGGTCCGTTTTCTGTTTCCCGAGAACAACGCACGCATCGCGCAAGACAGCGAGATTACCGTCGACATCCTCGCCGAGGACGAGACGTCTGGAATCGCCCGCGTTGAGTTTCTGGTCGACAACATCCAGATCAACGAGGGCCAGCCCGACGGCTTCGCCGTCCCGGCTTTCCGCGCCGCGATGAACTGGATTGCGGGCACGCCGGGCGGGCACACACTGCACGCGATCGCCTATCGCGCCGACGGAACCCGAAGCGACGAAGCAATCATCTTGGTGGATGTCGTCGCACGCTGACCATGAAGCGAAAGCGCTTATGAGCTACCTACAGCGAATCAACTACCGGCCCACACTCGACAATTTGAGCGAACGCGAACGCGAGACGCTCGGCCGTGCATTCGATCCGGCCAGCACCGACGTGATCGTCAATGGTGATGTTGTGCCGTGGCACAACGTCGAAGAGGTCGAAGTCGCCGTCGCCGCGCGTCAAAAAGGCCCGTCTGGCTGGATCGTCCGCAATCTCGTGATGCAAGGCGAGCGATATCACGTGGCGCTGTACTTCGGGCGCGAAGAGCAGGTACTGACGAATCTGTCGCACGAGGCCGCCGAATACGTCGTCAAGTCCATCGCTTACTATGCACCCAAGCCGGTGCGCTACACCGGGCCGGACGGATTTGCGCCCCTTACCGAGGTCTAGCGTCCGGCGGACTTTGCTTGCGCTTGCTTTCGCGGGCCTCAGCCTTGCCGCGTGCGCGCCAGAGCCCGGTACGCCGTCGTCCGCCTCATCCTTGAGCCTGCCTGCAACAACACTCGCGACGACGTGGGGATTTGCCCCGGCCTTAACGACGGCCCCGAGTATCGACCCGCCAGCGGCAGTTGCCACCGGGACACACACGACTTTCGCAGCGTTCGAGTCCGTCGGCACCACGCAGCGGCTTGTGCTTTACGACGACGCTCAGCGCATCGAGACCGAGATCGCTGCATCTCAGCCACGCAGTCTGCAGCTGGCACGGCTTCCGTCAAGCCGCCTGCTGGCTACATGGATCGACCGTGACGCCTCGGGCATCAGTACGCTGTATGCCGCTCAAGTCGACCGGCAGGGTGCGTCGCTGTTCGGTGCGCTGGCGGTATCGAACAGCGCGGTGACGCGCTACGACTTGGTTGACATGCCTGAAGGTGGCGCCTGGGCGGTCTGGAGCGCGGTCGTCAGCGGCGAACCTACACTGGTAGCCAGCCGCCTCGATGACGCCGGTCGCCCCCGTGTGCCTCAGCTCTTGCAGCTTGACGCCGACTATCCGGCACTGGCGGCGCTTAACAATGGCGACGTGATGTTGTTCTGGCTTCAAGGGGAGACCCAAGATCTGTATCGTGCGCGCCTCGTCGATACCGGCCTAAGCGAGCCGGTGCGAGTCAGCGCGGCGCCGTGGGTAGGGGCGACCGGCGATCTCTTGTCAGGTCTGAGTGCCGGTATCGACCAGTCTCACGGATATGTCGTATTCCATACGCTGACCAGTGTCGGGTACGCGCGTGCGCTGATCGTATCCGGCGCGCTCGATCGCACGGACTGGGGATCGGCCACGCCGGTCGCGCCCATCATGGGCGAAGAGCCGTTCCAGACCGGATTCAATCACGGTGTTGCTTTTCAAGCTGCCTCGCTTGCCAGCGCGCCCGAGGCAAGTTGGATCGCGCCGGCGCACGGTCAATACGACATCTTGGCCGCCGCAGCGATAACGGAATTGCGCCTTCATGTGCTGTACTTCCGGGCAGGGGCATTGGTTGGTGCGCAGGAGATCACATCGCTTCCATCGAACCTGATCGCAGGGCCGAACTTGACAGTGGACGACGAGCGCGACTTGACGCTGGCATGGTGGCAGCCCGGCCCCGGCTCCGCATCGCTCTACACGATCAGCTCCCGCTGACAAGCGAACGGCATACCTCGTCCATTCGTAATGCGGCGTGTTGCGCGGTGAACGTCGCTTCGAAACGCGCACGCCCCGCCGCTCCCATGGCGGCCGCACGCGCGGGGTCGTCGAGCAAGGCCGCGAGCGCTCCGGACAGGGCCACGGTGTCAAATGGTTGGACAATGTGGCCGGTAACGCCGTCTGCAACCGCTTCCGGCGAACCGCCGAAACACGTGGCGACCACCGGCTTGCCGGCCGCCATCGCTTCGAGGTTCACGGTCGGGAACACGTCGAGGCAGATCGAAGGCGCAGCGACGACATCCGCGAGCTGATACGCGGCCGCCAGCATCTCGCCTTCCAGCCACCCGCCCATGACGATCTGAGGAAGCACGTCGCGGAACGCGTCATCCGAGAACCCCTGCTGCGGCAGCGTTGCGCGCGTCAGGATCAGCAGGCGCGCGTCTGGCCGGTCAGGGAAGATGCGCCGGGCTGCATGCAGCAGTTGGACGCTGCCCTTGAGGGGCGTCAGCCGTCCGGCAACGAGGATCACCTTACAGCCCTCGAGGCCGAGCTGCTTTCGCAGCTTCGCAACGACATCTGGCGTCGCGTCGAATGCTGCGGCGTCGACGCCGGGATGCACGACGTCCGGCGCGCGCCCGCCGTTGGCGACGATCGCGTCGCGCAGGGCCGCGCTGCTGCACGTCAACCGATCGACCCCGACCAACACCCGGCGGATCGCCGCGTTACGAAGCGGGTTGTAGCGCAGCCGATAGTTCCGCAGGTTATAGAACAGTGGCAGTCGATACTGCTCGGGCCGGACCGGGCAGCGGGCGTCCGGCGTGGCAAAGTGGATCAGTTTGCCGTAGGTGAACGTCATCGCGTCCTGCAAGTGGTGGACGACGGGGATACCGCGTTGTCTGGCAAGCGTCAGGCTATGATAAGTCAGCCCGGTGTGAATGTTGAATGCCAGCACGAGGTCGGGCCGCAGGGCGTCCAGCTTCGCGACCACCTGTGCGGCCACGCCCGGGTGATAGAGCGACCAGTACGCGGCGAAGCGCGGCCGCCAACGTGCATGAACGTGGTGTACCGGGATGCCGGATCGCAAGTCTTCAAACACGGCCTTGTCGGTCGCGGCAAGCACGGTGACGTCATGCCCGCGTGACGCCAAGCCTTGCGCAAACGTCCACGCGACTTTCTCGGCGCCACCGCTGTTCTCCGGTGGAATCCGGTCGCTAAGTACGAGGATCTTCACGGTGCACCCTCTAGTACGGACTCGTAGAGCGCCACATACCGAGACGCCGCATCTCGCCACGTCGAGCGATTTGCCTTTTTGAGCGCGGCGGCGCCCATCGCGCGAAGCCGGTCCGGGTCGCTGAGCAAGCTGACGATCGCGGCAGGCAGTTCCTCATCGACACGCGCTTGAGAGACGAGCAGGCCGGTCGTTTCGTGGTCGATGGCATCGCGCGCGCCGCACTCCCATGTCCCGATCGAGGGCACGCCGAGGCTCGCCGCCTCGAGATACACCAGTCCGTACCCTTCAAACCGAGGGCCGTCGTTCATCGACGGCATCACGAACACGTCTGCCGTCTTGTACCAACGCAGAAGATCGGCATGCGCGACGTGCCCCATCAGCCGCACGCGATCAGCCAAGCCCAGTTCGTCCACCAAGCGGCCCGCTTCCGACCCCGTTTCCGGCTCGGACGTCAGCGATCCGACCACGACACAAGTTGCGTTCGGCACACGCTTTAGGACCGCCGGCATCGCGCGGATCAGCGGCAGGATACCCTTACGCCGCTTGACCGCCCCGACGAACAGCAGGATCGGCCCATGCTTCTCGAAAGGTGTCACCCCCTGCGCCGCGTCCTGCCATGCCTGCGCATTGACCCCATTGGGTATGACGACCGAGCGCGCGCCGGGAGCATGCTGGCGCAGCACGTCCTGCGTGTGGCTGCTGATGCACGCGACCGTCGACCGCTCGAAGGCTCTTCGATACAGCGCGCCAATCGGCCAGCGGCGCATCGACGGCAGCGCGGCATAGGTTCCATGTGCCGTCAGTACGTGTGGGCGCGCACCCGCTGCGCGTACGCCAAGCGGCGCGAACGGTTCGACGAAGGTGTGAACGACATCGCAGGTGGCCAGCGCCGAGCGGGCCGCGCCATGCGACCGCAGCAGCGACAGCACTAGTCCGGGCCGGGATTCCGCCAACGGCGGGAGAATCGCGAAATCGGCAGCGGCAGCGGACTTGCTCGCGACAATCGTCAAGTCGACACCGTGCTCGCGCAGCGCGGCGATCAGTTCGAGCGAGTACTGCGCCCATCCGCTGCGGGAGTCTATCTCTGCGGTGATGATGCCGAGCTTCACGAAACGTCCCTCAATAGTCCGAATGGCATAAAAACTGCATCAGAATTTTGCACCGATCACTTTACGTCAGCGCCAAAGTAGTGAATCATAGTGGATAGATTCAAGGTTTCACAATCGCCATGAGTGGGTGAGGTCACAGGACCGATGCCGGTATATACCTATCGCCGTGAAGACGGCACGTTGTTTGATGTCCGCCAATCGTTCTCCGACGAGGCTCTGGCCGTCGATCCGGCAACGGGACAGAAGGTCGTGCGAGTCGTACAGAACGCGGGGGTCATCTTCAAGGGCTCTGGGTTCTACACGACCGACGCGAAGGGCAGTAGAAACGGCAAGGCAAGCGGCGAAAGCAAGACCGAGAGCAAGCCTGCCGCGTCTGAACCGACCTCTAAGCCGGCCGAAAGCGCTGCGCCGTCCACCGCCGCCGCGGCCGACTGACCCCAAAGGAATACGCCCAATAAAACAACAAAGCCCGCGTTCGACGCGGGCGTTTGTGTTTTCAGGCCTTCAGATTTGAAACTCGCCGGACGTTCGCACGACTTTCTGGCTGTAATTGGTGACGCACTCGAGAAGCCGTTCGTGCAGCCGCTGCCATTCGGGACTCTTGAGAATCTTGCGCATCGATGCAAGGTCGTCGGTCAAGCCTTCGGCCATGATTTGTGGCGTGTCGCCGCTGGAGAATGTGGTCAGCCAGAGACCGATAAGTTCAAGCCCTAAGCGCGATAAACCCGGCCCCCACTCGCGCACGACGAACTCAAAGTACTCCTGCTGTTGTTCCTGCTTGATGTCCCACTTCATCAGCAGCTTTACGCTCATGGCGCATACTCCTCGCTACCCGGCAGACACCTGCGGGCGTAGCAAAATCACCTGCGGCTGTTCCGGCAGGCTGCCGGACGTCACCTTAAGTGTATCGTCTTCCTGCACTTTGCTCACCCCCATCTCTTTCAAGAACTTGTCGACCGGGTCGAGAAGCACCGTAAGGTCAGGCAGCATATAGTGCATTGGCACGATGTAATTCGGTTCGATCAGCGCGATGACCTCGGCGGCCATGCTGGCGCGCAAGCTGCTGCCGCCGCCGACCGGTACGAGCAGCACGTTGACCGCACCGAGCGTCTCGATGGTGGACTGGTCGGGGACGTGCGCCAGATCGCCGAGGTGCAGCACCGACAGCGAGCCGTACTGGATTTGATAGCCGACGTTGCGGTGCGTGCGGTCGTCATCAGCCAAGTGCATCGGCAGGCCGTAGATGAACACGCCGCCGACCTCGTATTCGCCGGGGCCGCGCAGCACGTAGTTTGCGCCCTTAACCGCATCGACGCAGTTGTGGCCGGGGCGGTCGTGGCTGACCGTTACGACGTCGCCCTTGAGCTTGAGCGGCGGTAAGCCGATTTCCTCACTGTAGGGATCGGTAACGATGGAAATGCTTCCGCGCTCGGTCAAGCGAAAGCACGAGTGGCCGTACCAGGTGAGTTCCACGAATGGGTGTCCTTTGGGTTGAGCGGCTGCGAGCAGCCGACGCTCTTTTCCCTCAATTTTAGCACAAAATAGCGATGATCGCGCGGGTGATTACGGCGCAATCTGGAGCACTTGCGTGCCGCCGATCGCACTCACAATCCACCCTTCTTCACCCTGCGCCGTGCGTACCCGCCACCAGCGCAGCGCGCCTTGATCGAAGGGCCCTGCCAGCACGCGCACGAATTCGCCGTTGAGCAGATATCGGATGACGTTAGGGACGTCTGCGTTCGGTTCGGTGCGCAGGTTCAGGCCCTCGCTGTTCGGGCTGGCCACGACCAACTCCTGCCCTGCCTCGAATTCCGACCCTTCGACCACACCGGATGGCAGCGTACCCGAGACCGAGACGGCTGGGGTGACACGCACGGTATTGGCGCCGGTAGTGTCCAGCGGACGGATGTCGCCACAAGCCACTGCGCCATCAAGCGGCACGTTCTCCGGCACTTCGACCACGCCCAGCACCTGCTGCCCGGTGGCGTCGCGGCCACCGACAATGACTGCCCGGCTGTTGGACGCCCAGTCGCTGAACTCGTACTTGCACACGTCGCGGCGCAACTTCTTGAACTCGCCGTCGGCGGCCAGCGGCAGCACGATGAACGCCAGCCGTTCATCCTCTCGAATGCGCAAACGCGCCAGCAAACGGGTTCCATCTGGCGACCAACTGACCGACACCGCGTACCATCCGGTGTTGAAGTCTTCGGGTTCGCCCACCGGCGGGTTGACGTACGGATCGCCTTCGGCGTTCACGAAGTCCGGGCAGTTGCGCACGTTTCGCCGGCAGTTGTGCATGACCTGATAAGCCTCGCCGGTGCCGGTATCCCACCACCACACGCCGTCGTTGGCATCGCCGCGCTGCGGGTTGTCGACAACGAACGCGATCTTCGACCCGTCCGGCGACCACGACGCAGCCGTCACCAGCTTGTCGCTGTTCTCAAGACTTCCCGGCCCGAACGACGTAAACGGCGCCGGCATACCACGGCGCTGACCGTTGACCTCCCAGTACATCACGCCGAACTCGTCAGTCACGATCGCCTCGCCGGGCCGGGCCGGGTTGGGGACGCGGAACGGCTGATAGTCCGACGGCGACTCTGCAAACTGCGACGCGGCGCTGAGGGCACCGGGATCGACTTGGAACGGCAGCCCGCCGACCGCCTCGGGAGGCGGCAGCAGCACCTGTATGAGCGCAACCGACAGGGTCGGCGGTGGAGTTACGGGTGGCACGCGCGGCGGCGGCGTGAGCGTTGGGGTCGAGGTCGCTTCCGGCGCGCTGGAATCGCCCGATCCGGGGGTCAACGTCGGAAGCGGCGACTCCGGCGCGATGTCGGATGGTCCGAGCGTCACGGCCGGTGGTGCTTCGATCGTCAACCCCGGCGGTGTGAACAACACGGTCGGCGTGGGGGTATCGGTATCACGCGGCGTCCATGTCGCTGCCGGAGTCGTGAAAAAGGGATCGACAGTGACGATGGTGGGGGCGACTTCTTGCGGCGTATGGCTCGGCGTCCGCGTCAGTGTCGCCGTGATCGACGCCGTCACGCTGGGCGTCTGGGTCAAGCTGGATGTCGCCGTGATCGTGGCCGTAGGCTGCGGGGTGAGCGTCAACGACGGGGTAAACGTCGCAGTACGGCTCGGGGTCTCGGTTGGCAGAGGCGTGGGTGTGTCAGTCGGCGTCGGTGATGCCGACGGAGACGGCGTGAACGTATGCGTGGCACTGGATGTGTTGGTCGGGCCAAGCGTGGGCAACGGCGTATTTGTCGGTGGGACCGTGTTGGTCGGTGAAGCTGTCGGGGTCAGGCTGAGCGTCGGAGTCGCCGTGGCCGTCCGCGACGGCGTGATACTGGGCGCCGCGGTCGCGCTCGGCTCGGGCGACGGGGTCGTGCTGGGTTGTGGCGAGGTCGTGGCGCTGGGTCGGGTCGTATTGGTCAGCGTCGGGCGCGGGGTACGTGACGGCACCAGCGCAACTGCCGTTGTCGCAAGCGTGGCGCTGGGGGTCAACGTCGGCGCGACGGTCGGCGTCGGCTGTGGAATGCCGATGCTGGCGCAAGACGTCAGCAGCAGTGCGCACAACGCGGTCGCCAGTCTCCGGTACACGGCTTGCCCCTTCTGAGATGTCGCTCCACTTTCAGTATAGCGAACCTGACGAGGCTCCCTGCGCGCTCACCCTACGCGGCCCGTATGCGCGATCTGCGGTTGGCAATCAGGACCGCAACGCCTGCCGTACATGCGGCAAGATCGGCCCACTGGTCGAGCCGCAGCCCCGCCAGCATGGGGTTCGGATCGCCTCTTAAGACGCCGAGGAGAGAGCTGCCTGCAAAACAAAGGATGACGGCCGCTGCCAGCAGATTCGCGCCGCGAACGCCAAGCGCACGCAGGCATAGCACGAGAGCAATTGTCACAGCGGAAGCCGCCATGCCAAGCGGCTGAACGGCATAGCGCGGCGCGACCATCAAGTACTCGCCGGCGGCTTCCCAGACCTGCCACGACGGGTAATTCTGCAGGTTGTCGACCTCAACGCCATACGCGCAGGACGCGGCGGCACAGCCCCACCACGCCGCAAACGCGATCAGCGGAAGCCCGCTGCCAAGTGCGGTCAACAGCGGGCGGACCGGTTTACCGGCTCGGCGCGTCCACGCCACCCCCAAAGCGACCGCCGCCAACAGCGCAAGGCGCGGCTCAAGGCCGCCGGACGCCACGCTGAAAGCCACTCCGACGTCGTCAGCGAAGAACTGCGCGTTGTACAACACATATTCGACCCTGCCAGCGGCAATTGCGCCCGCCGCCATGACGAGCACCATCGTCGCCACCCGCTGCGGCGCCCACGATCCGGCATACAGGGCCAGTGCCAGCAGCGCGGTCGCTGTGCAGGCGGTTCCGATCAGCAGTGGATAGGCCGGCAGCAGGTATCCGAATACGTTGGCGGTCGGCCCGTCGAGCGAGATCCACATCGGTAAGGCGCGTCCAATCGTTGCCGAAACACGCTATAGTCTATGCCATCTTTATTTGCACGACCCCGACGCCACCCCGACGAGTCATGCGCACTCCTCCACCGATACCCACCAAGGCGATCGAAGCCGCCCTGCACGATGAATTCGAGTTCGAGTTCCCTCTTCTGACATTCGTGCGCGGCGGCGAGGAGGCTTGGGGCTTCAAAGTCGCCAGCGCACAGGGGGCGTTCCATCTCAAGATCTACGGCAGCGTGGACGAATCGCTGCTCGAACGTCTCGTCGCGTGCCGGGCGCTTCGAGAGACGTTGAACACGGATCGCGTGGTGTCCGCGGTTCCGACCCGCGCCGGGAGCTTGATGTTTCGGATTGGCGGATTCGACGCAGCGCTCTTTCCGTATCTGCTGGCAACGCCTCTCCGCGAGCAGGAGTGGACGGAGGAGCAGGCGGTCGCGATCGGCAGACTGATTGCGAAGATCCACGCCGCGTCGCTCGACGTACCATTGACCTCGGAGCATTTCTCCACTGCGGCTGCCGATACCGCGCAGAACGTGCTCGATGCGCTGCCTGCCGCATTGGAGAGTCAAGATCCCGTACACCACGCTACGGCGATCCTCCTGCTGCCGTGTGAGGGCGCGCTCCGTCGCGAGATCGAACAGCTCAGGCACGCCGCGGAACAGATGCGACGAGTATCCGTTCCGATGGTCGTCTGCCACGGCGACCCGACATGGGGCAACATCTTGTTTGGACCTGAGCCGTACTTAATCGACTGGGACGACATGCTTTACGCGCCCAAAGAGCGCGATCTGGTGTTCTTCGCCGACCCCAACAACCTCGTTCTGGCGGGATACCGGCAGGCAGGTGGCAATGCGGATCTCGATGCGGACGCCCTGATGTATTATCGCGCCCTGTGGAATAATGAGGAAATTGCTGACTTCGGCGGGCGCTTGTTGTTCGAATCGCACTCGGCCGCCCAGAGCGACCATGATCTTGCCCAACTTGAGAATTTCTTGATCTACAGCGGGCTGAACGCGCGCGCAACTTGATGCACCTGAGGACAAGTGGACCTATGCAGAAACCGTATCTGATCGTTCTTGCTGGAGGGGCGTCGTCGCGGATGTGGCCGCTGCGCGAAAAGTCGTTGATCCGTTTCGGTGAACACCCTCTCCTGATCTACCAGCTTCAGCGCTACTCGGCACTCGGGTTCGGCGACGTCGTGATTGTCGGCAACCCGGAGAACACCGACCTTATCCGCGACATGACGTCGCGCGTGTCAGGGCTGCGGGTTCAAGTCGTCACACAGCCCGAGCCGAAGGGCATGGGTGACGCCTTGCTACGCGCAGGCGAAGTGCTGCCGCTGTCGGAACATCCAGCGATATACGTGACACAGGTCCACGACTTGACCGACAGTTCGCTCCATCTAGAAATGCTCGACCGCTACCGCGCCGACCCGTCGCGGTCGTATCTAGCCGGAGTCGAGCGCGAGGACTACTTTCCCGGCGGCTATCTAATCGTCGACGGCGATGGCCGCATCACCGGAATGGTCGAGAAGCCCGGCGCGGAGAATCGTCCGAGCAATCTCGTCAGTATCGTGGCCCACATCCACGCCGATGCAGCCCGGTTGATCGAGGCCATCGAGGCCGAATACGCGCGTGCTGCCACGCCAGACGATCACTACGAACGCGCGATGGATCGGTTGATGGCCGATCACCCGTACTACGTCGTCCGGTACAGCGGGCAGTGGACCGCGCTCAAGTTCCCGTGGCACGTGCTCGACGTGATGAACTTCTTCCTCGGCCAAATTGATGGTCAAAACGTCCACCCCAGCGCGTTCGTCGCCAAGACGGCATCGCTGATCGGGAATGTGTACGTCGGTCCGGACGCACGCATATTCCCCGGTGCAGCGGTCGTCGGCCCGGCTTACGTCGGCGCGGGGTCGATCGTCGGCAACAACGCGCTCGTGCGCAATTCGATGGTGCTGGATCACGTCGACGTCGGTTTCACCACCGAGGTCGCGCGCAGCTACGTGGCCGACAACTGTGCGCTGCACGCGTGCCGGGTCCTCGACTCGATCTTCGCCCCGCGCGTGAACTTCAGCGCAGGCTGTACAACCGCCAATTTACGGATGGATCGCGGACCCGTTCCGACGATCGTTAAGGGCGCGCGCGTCGATACCGGTCTGTCAAAGCTTGGCGCGATTGTCGGTCAGGACGCGTTCCTGTCGGTCGATGTGATGACCATGCCCGGCGTTAAGGTCGGCGAAGGCGCGCAGGTCGGTCCCGGAACGCACGTGTTCCATGACGTGCCGAATCGCACGCGCATCTACGTCAAGCAGGATGTGCAAACCGTATCACTCGAATGAATCGCCTCGCTGCGTTGATTCTGGCGGCGCTCAGCGGCTTTGCGCTTGCCCAACCCCAGCCTGCCGTGCAGGTGGTTACGCACGCGTTCAGCACCGCCGATGAACGGTTGGTGTTGGACGTTTACCTGCCCGCCGATTATCCTCAGGACGCGGACCTGCCCGTGATTTTCATGATCCACGGCGGCGGGTACGTCGCTGGCCGCAAGGAGATCCTCGCGCCATACGCGGCGTATTTCGCTGAACGCGGATACGCGGTCGTGACGCCCCAGTACCGACTCGCGCCCATTCACCCCTACCCGACGCCGATAAGCGACGTGGTGTGCGCGTTGGCGTGGACAACGACCAACCCGGACGGCTACCCATTCGATCTATCGCGGGTGGCGATCATCGGCGAGTCGGCCGGGGGCAACGCCGCCGCCCTGTTGGCCGCACACGACGACCTTCCCGCGCTGCTGGACGGCTGCGCGTATGCACTGCCCAACGAATTCACGTTCCGTGCCGCGGTGACGTACTACATGTACGGAGACCTCACGACCTGCACCGCCCGGTGCGGTTTGCTCAAGCGGGTGACCGGCGGCTATCTTGGGGTCAATCTGCTTGAACTTGGTTCCCGACAGCTTGAGGCGGCATGGGCCGATGCGTCGCCGCTGGCGTGGATCGACGGCAGCGAACCGCCGACGCTCGTGATTCACGGCACGGCTGACAACATCGTGCCGATCAGCGAGAGCGAGCATTACGCGGAGCGATTAGCCGATGTGGGCGTGACGGTCGAGGTGCTGTATCCCGACGGAGCGCCGCACGGATTCATCGAGAAGTTCGCGGTGACTGGCAGCATCGAGGCGCGTGACGCGGTCGAGGCGTTTCTCGCTCGTATGCTGGCCGAAGACGGATCGAGCAACTAGAATGAAGGACGGAACACCACCCGGTACGATGAATTGGTGTTCTGGCCCGTCGCGTCGTTGCACAACTCGCTGGTGATCACCTGTGACGGATCGCTCTGGCCGGGCATATCGACGGTGTAGCCGATACCGGGTTCCATTACGAAATCGGCGTAGTCACGTGTTCGCCCAGGTTTCAAGCCGGTTACAAACACGCTCTCGCCGTCGCGCCAGCTTGCGCGCACGCGCTGGCCGGGCAGTGGAGTTCCATCGCGCTCCTGCACCTGCACGGTAATCAGGCCCGGCGTGTCCGCATCGCAGAACCGTTCAAGCCGGACGATATCGAAGGCGCCTTGCGGCACCACCGTCGGCACGACCCGCACTGGCGTGCTGCCCGGATCGCCCACGTCGGATGGCGGCGTGGCGGTCTTGGTCGGCGGGGGCGGCAGGGTCGGGATTTCAAATACGGTGGACGGCGGGGTCGGAGTTGGACCCACGAACAGCGGGATGAGCTGGTCGGCGCATCCGGCCCGCCCTTGATTGCGGTAGAACGTCATCATGGTGCGGATCGCGCGCTCGCCGCTGGCGCTGTCGACATAGCCCGAGCGCGCCAGGTCGCACGCGACATCGGCGACGTACTGCACCGGATCGCCTTGCGGGCGCAGGTCAAGCAAGCGTGCCACCGCCGCACCGAGGTCGCCGTCGTATCCATAGCCGACCATGATCGCCACGACATAGTCAGCGCGACTTTGGGCGTTCAACTGCCACGGCGCCGTGTCGGTCTCCTCGACCGGCGCGACCTGCCAAGCCCAGTACAATCCGCCGGCCAATCCCGCGAGAATCCCGAAGATCAACGCTCCCCACGACAGCGCGCGGCGCGGACGGTAGTATCGGCTGTCACGCGGAATCTGCGCGCTCATCCCCCCTCCGGCACCGTCGCCTGACGGTAGGAGTCGAACTGCGCAGAGGTGCGGCCCAGCCCTTCGCTGAGCGCGATCAGGGCGCGGATGTCACGTAGATCGCGCGAGTTGGCGATGTAGCGCTCGGCCTGCTGGTAGACGAAATCGGGCACGTCCTGCACGCCCAACACGCGCAGCCGCTCGATGGCTGCCAGCGCGTCGCCGTCGCTGCGATAGCCGTTGGCGATCATCACCGTGTAGGTGTCGCGATACTGCGGGTCGAGCCTGCTGATCGGACTATCTAGATACTCGACCGGAAATTGGAACCAGCCGAGGTAAAGGCCAACGATGACACCGATGACCAACCCGATAATCAGTGAAAGCAGAAAACGAACCATGTACCCGTGGGGAAAGAAAACGACTGCCTGAGCGTAATAATACGCACGAGGCAGTCGTTTGAACAGCCGACGTTGGGTAAGCGCTAGGTGGTCGGCACCATGTGGATGATCGTTACGCCGTCGCCACCCTCGTTAGGATGCGCGGTTTCGACTTTGCTGATCAGCCGATGGGACTCCACAAACTCACGCACCGCTTTGCGCAGCGCGCCCGTACCTTTGCCGTGGATGATCCGCGCAAACGGCAGACCCGCGTTGTAGGCCGCATCCACGTACCAATCAACCCGCTCCAACGCCGTTTCGACTCGCTGCCCGCGCAGATCAAGCTCCAACCCCGGCGACTTTCCGCGCGGAACGCTCGGCTCGGTCTCGGCATACACGCGCGGTTGACCGCGCTTCATCTGGCGCTTCTTACTGGCGTCGCGCTTCTGCAGTTCGCCGATGTCGGCACGGACGCGTAGTTTGCCGACCTGCACAACGACATCGCTGCCCGACAGCTCGGTGACGACGCCTTCCATGTTGAGTGTCGCCAACCAGACCGTATCGCCGAGGCGCGGATGCCATTCGTCGCGTTCGACCGCTTCGGTGACGTTTTCGACCGGCGCGCTGTTCTGGGAGTTCAGGCGATCAGCCCCCATCTGCACGGATCGCAGCGCATCGAGAGGCAGCCCGGCCGTGCGCATGTCGCTGCGCAGGCGCTTAATCTCGCGCTGAAGCTCGGCCAATTCCGTCTCGGCGTTGCGGCGTGCCGCGTTGATGATGTCGCGCCGTTCGTCTTCAATCTTGTCCAGCCGCGCTTGCAGCGAATCCCGCTGCTCCTGCAATTCCTGACGCAGGGCGGCGGCCTCTTCGTTCTGCCGGCGGATCATCTCGCGCGTGCGGTGGATCTCGTCAAGCAGATCGTCGGCGATCAAGTCCTCGGTGGCAACCATGCCCCGCGCCGCTTCGATGATCGACTCGCCCAGCCCAAGCCGGCGGGCAATCGCAAGCGCGTTCGAGCGCCCGGGCAACCCGACGATCAGGCGGTAGGTCGGCGCGAGTGTTTCGAGGTCAAACTCGACGCTGGCATTGCGTACGCCCGGCGTCTCGACGCTGTAGACCTTCAGTTCCGGGTGATGCGTAGTGACCATTGTCGTCACCTGCCGATCAAGCAGGTGGCTGAGGATCGCACGGGCCAGCGCCGAGCCTTCGGTCGGGTCGGTTCCCGCGCCCAGTTCGTCCAGCAGCACGAGCGAGTGTTGATCGACCGCGTCGAGGATGCGGATGGTATTGGTCAAGTGCGAGCTGAACGTCGAAAGCGACTGTTCGATGCTCTGCTCGTCGCCAATATCCGCAAACATCGCGTCGAACACGCTCAGCTTGGCAAACTCCGCTGGCAGATGCATCCCGCTTTGCGCCAGCGCCACCATCAAGCCGACGGTCTTGAGGGCAACCGTCTTGCCGCCAGTGTTCGGGCCGGTGATGACAAGCACCCATGTGTCGGCATCGAACTCCACGTCGATCGGGACAACGTTGCCCTTGAGCAGCGGGTGCCGCGCGCCGCGCAGCTCGATCGTGCTGCCGGGGTGCCGCCCTTCAGTCGCAGGCGACGATCCACGCTTGGCCATGAACGGCACCAGCGTCGGTTCCGTGGACTTGGTTCGATCCGCATACTGGGCCTTGGCTAAAACGAGGTCGAGGTAGGCCAGCACCTCGACTGTTCGCACGATGCGCTCGCTGTCGGTAGATACCAGATCGGTCAGCGCCAGCAGTATCCGGCGGATTTCCTTCTCTTCCTCAAGCTGAAGCTCGCGCCACTGATTGTTCAGTTCGACCGTTTCGATCGGCTCGATGAACAGGGTCGCGCCGGATGACGACGAGTCATGCACGATGCCAGGAATCTTGCCTTTGTGATCGGCTTTGATCGGGATGACATAACGTCCGTTACGCTGCGTGATAAGTTGTTCCTGCAGGAAACCGGACTTGGCGTGAGAGTTGAGGAGGCGGTTGAGCTTCGTCTGCAGACGGTCGAACGCGATCTTGAGATCGCGCCGGATGACCGCTAGGCGCGCGCTCGCCGTGTCCTTCACCTCGGCGTTGTCGTCGATCGCCGCTGCAATTGCATCCTGTAGGTCGATACATTCCTCGGCCTGCTGTGCCAGATCGGACAGCATCGGATACATCGACTTCATGCGGCCCAACGAACGTTTGATGGTCGTTGCGCGGCGCATGGTCGACCGGATGCTAAGCAGGTCGGACGCTTCGATGATGACGCTGCGCTGCGCGCCGATGGCGAGGTCGCGCACGTCGAAGACGCCGCCAAGCGAGATGTTGACCTTGTCGGCGAACATCGCGCGGGCTTCGGCTGTCTCGCGCTGCCATGTTTCTGCCTCGTCGTAGCGGTCGGTCGGGCGCAGTTCGCGCACCAACTCCGCGCTGCCGCTGAAAGACGTGAACTCGATCAGCTTTTCGAGGACCTTGTGATATTCCAGAGTCTTGAGTGACTTCTCGTCGATCATGTGTTATGTGCCCATCGTGAAACCCCGTCCGGTTGACCGGACGGGGTGTGAGATATCAGGTTGTTGAGTCCTCCCACGACGGGCTGGCCGAGCGAGCTAATTGCCGCCCGTCGCCGTCGCCGCGTTAGAGAGCGACTCAAGGTCGAACAGGAATGGACTGTTGCTGGGTACAAGCGCAATCCCGACGTTGTCCGACAGATTGCGAATGTATTCGTACTGGATAAGCAGCGGGTTGGCGGCAAGCTGTTCGCTCACGAGCGCAAGCGCTTCGGCCTGAGCTTGTGCGAGCAAGCGGATTCCTTCCGCCTCACCTTCAGCGCGAGCGATGGCTGCGTCACGTGCACCCTGCGCGGTCACGCGCACACGCTCGGCTTCCTGCTCTTCCTGCTGTACGCGGAAGGCTGCTTCCTGTGCCTGCCGCTCGGCAATCTGCACGCGCTCGATGGACTGCGCGAATTCCTCGTTGCTGAACGTCACGTTGCGGATAATCAGGTCAGAGACCTCGAAGCCTTCTTCTTCAAGCCGCTGACGTGTGGCTTCTTCGATCGCCTCTTGAATTACCGTACGGCTGTCGGCATAGACAGCCTCGGCACGGAAACCGCTCACCGCATCGCGGACGAAGCCGCGCAGCACCGGGCGGATCAGGTCATCCTCATACCGATTCTGCCAACGTTCGTGCACAATATTGACGTTCTGCGGGTCGATGCGATAGATGACGGTCACATCCAGCAGCACTTCCTGGCCGTCGATCGTACGCACCTGAACGGCATCGTCTCCACTTCTCGAGGCTTCTTCCGCAACCCCGGACATCGTGTACTGCTGGAAGCTGATCGGGTAGATCGTGGCTTCTTGCAGCACTGGAACGATGATGTGCGTCCCGGAGCGCCGCGGCGTATCGAGGTCACCGGTGAACGTCTGGAATACGACCGCGACCTGCTGAGGCTCGACGACGATCACGCCTTGACTGACGAGCGACAGACCAAGACCCGCGATCAGAGCGATCACCACCAGCGGAATCAGCCCGCGTACGGGGCGGTTCTGCGAAGACCAAACGACGATCAAGCCGATACCACCAAGGAACAGAAGAAACGCTACGGCCGCAACTGCGCCGAGTAACCCGCCAATGCCACCCATCATTACAACCTCCCGAAAAGCTCACCGAAGCGGAGCCATACGTTCACAACAGCGGCCGATTATATCATGACGACCGTGAGCATCTCCTGAGGACACGCCCAAGCCCTCATTGGTTGGGGGCGTAGTCAGCCTGAGGCCAAATGTGGTACTATGCTCGCATTGGGAAAACCCGGCTGCGCGCCGATGCATTAGGGGAACCATGTCTGAAAATGTCCTGACGCGGATGGTTCGGTTCGCGATTGGCGAAACGCGGGTTGATCGTGCCTATGCGTTTGACAGCGAAGGCGCGCTGGTTGAGCATGCGGTGCTCGACAGCCACAGTACGGCCTCGCCAGACATCAGCGAGTATATGCACAGCCTTGTGCGGCGCGCGCTTTCGAGCGGGCAGTTGGTCCTGAGCAACAACACGTTCATCGACCCGACCGAGGCCCCCAGCACGAACACCAGCATCAAGAACTTGCGCATCTACGTAGTGCTGCCCATTCGCGGCATCGGCGCCTTATTCCTCGACCAGCCGATTGGCTCCGGCATCGTGCCGCGCCCGACCATCGACCGTATGTACGCCATGTGCCAGCGGCTTGCCGACCGTGCGGACTCGGACACCCTCACGGACGCCGACATTAAGTCGCTCTACGTCGAGCAGTAGCGCCCCGCTAGACCATCGGGACAGGCGTCAGCAGCGCACGATCTACGGTGTCCAGACGGTCTGGCCCAGCCTCGGCAATCGCCCGGCGTAAGCGGCGCGCGTTCCGACGCAGAGCCTCGACATCGACACCCTGGCACGTCTCGGGTGCGAAGTCCGCCCAGCGAAGCCCCCGATCCAGCATTTTCAGCGCGCCGCGCCAGTTGCCGCCTTCGACGTGATAATACGCAATTCCGATCTGCAGGATGGCGCGATACAACTCGCGAACCGGTGACTCCGTCGCCGCCCACAGCGCTTCCAACGCGTCATGCTGTTTGTAGTATTCGCCGGCGTTGAACAGCGCGATCGCCTCGCGAGCCTCTGCGGGCAGGGCGCACCCGCAGTCGTGTTCCATGCGCGCCCGCCACTCGGCGCTGGGCTGGAAATCGCGCGGCACCGGCTATGGCGTCGATGTCGCCACGATGGCGTCAGGCTGACCGTTCACGAGGCTGACGATCACGGAGATCGCGACCGCCGCCAACGCGATGGCAATCAGCACGAACAAGAGGAAACGTGCCAGCGCGCGAATCTGCTGGCGCTCCTGACTGGAAAGCGGGGAACGTGCCTGACTCATCATTCATGTATCCTTAGCGTACAAGTCCGTTCCGGCTCAAGTTAGTTCCATTATACGATCAGCCGTCGCGAGCGCGCCATGCCGACGCGACAAATGCCGCCAGTTCTTCGCGGAACACTGCCCGGTCGAATGTGCGCGCATGCGCTTGCATCGCCGCCGGGTCGTACGCCGTCGCGTCAAAGGCCGACAGCGCATCTGCCAGCGAATCGACAGTCTGTTCCTCGAACAGGACACCCGACAGTCCGGGCACGACCGTATCGAGCGCGCCGCCAGACGCGTATGCGATAACGGGCCGGCCGGCGGCCTGCGCCTGCACCGGGGTAATTCCGAAGTCCTCGAAGCCGGGAAAGATAAACGCCTTAGCGCGTGCCATCAGATCGGGTAAATCGTCGTCCGGCACATAGCCGAGGAACTCGACGGTCGGCCCAGCCAATGCCTTGAGGCGATCCAGATCGCGACCGCGACCGCCGATCTTCAGGTTCACGCCCAGTTTCGTGCACGCCGCGACCGCCAGATCGATCCGCTTGTACGGGATCAGACGCGACACGATCAGGTAGTAGTCGCCGATAATGTCGGTGCGTGCCGCCGAAAAGCGTGTCGTATCGACCGGCGGATAGATGATCTTCGACTCGCGGTTGTAATACGCACGAATCCGTTCCTGCACTTCGGTCGAAATCGCGACGAAGTGATCGACTCGCTGCGCCGCAGCA
This sequence comes from Candidatus Flexicrinis affinis, assembly GCA_016716525.1. Taxonomy (NCBI): domain Bacteria; kingdom Bacillati; phylum Chloroflexota; class Anaerolineae; order Aggregatilineales; family Candidatus Flexifilaceae; genus Candidatus Flexicrinis; species Candidatus Flexicrinis affinis. The sequence continues at coordinate 683,881 of JADJWE010000001.1, read as the reverse complement.
TAATCCCAGTGCCGCAGCATCGAGATCAGCGGGCGAAGCGCGGCGCTCGTCGCGCGACCCAATCCTTCACGCTGAATGTAGGCATCGAACTGCCATACGTAGCGCGTCGGCGCAAGACAATAGCACACGTGGACCGCACCCGACGGCTTGCGCAATCCGTGACAGAATCCCGACTTGTTGGTCAACACGATATCAGTCGGCGGCGGCTCGAAGCCGCCCCACGCTAACGGGTACAGCGGCAGATAGCGCTGGTGCTTGCGGTGGACCGACGGCAGGCGATCCATCCAGAGCGGACGGATGTCGAGCGCGTCGAACGCGGCGGGAAGCTGCGCCGGATCGTAGATGCTGGTGTAGATCGGGTTCTCCGGGTACATGGCCGCAAGTTCGAGCAGCACGTCTTCCGCCCCGCCCATCTGGTTGAGCCAGTCGTGCACCAGCGTGACGTTCACAACAGCCGCCTTTGGACAAGCGGCCTAAACGTCATGCGGTGCTGCGGCGACGGACCGAGCGCATCGAGCGCGCGCCGGTGGAGCGACCGGCTGTCGCCGCCGTACCCTTTGTTGGTCCGGAATCCGTAACCCGGGTGTAGTTCATCCAACTCGGCCATAACCCCGTCTCGCCAATCTTTGGCGAGGATGCTGGCGCACGCCACGCTCAATGACAGCGCGTCCATCTTGGCGCGGCTGATCTGCCGGCACGCTGCCGGCGACTCGGGCAGTGTGATGTAGTCCAGAAGCAGCACATCAGGACTCGTACCGCTGCCGATCAGCTCGATGAGCGCGCGGCGCATCGCCTCGCGCGTCGCCGGCACAATCCCGATCTCGTCGATCTCCGCCGCGCTCGCGCTGCCGATACCCCACGCCAGCGCAGTCGTTTTGATGACGCCCGCGAGCCGGCCGCGCTCTGCGGCCGACATTGTCTTGCTGTCGCGTGCGCCGTCCAACACCGTCATTAGGTCCCGTTCATGCCCTGCCGGCAGCGCGACCGCAGCAGCGGCAACCGGCCCTGCCCACGCACCGCGCCCCGCTTCGTCGATTCCGGTGATACAGCGGCAGCCTTCCGCCCACAGGCCGCGCTCGATCGACAGGCTAGCCGTCGTTCCCACGCCGGGCATACAGGCCCTTGCTCCAGTTGCGCCGTATCTGCCAGATCTCTTGCAGCATGCGCAGCGAATCTTGAACCAGCCGCATACGGCTGTCGGCGTCGAAGTACCAAGTGATCGGAATTTCCTTAATCTTGTAGCCCCGGCGCAGCGCGATAAAGATCAGCTCGACATCGAACCCGATGCCGGTCATGAGCTGCACTTCGAACAGGTCGTCGGCTGCGGCGCGGTTGAACATCTTGAAGCCACACTGCGTGTCCTCAAACTCGCGTACGGCGAACAGTTTGATGATGAAATTGTTGATTCGACCCATGAAATGCCGATAGGCCGGTTCCCCCACGCGCTCGCTGCCCGGCCCTTCGCGGGTGGCGATCATCACGTCGTAGCCCTCGGTCTGTGGGGGCAGAAAGCGGACAATGTCCTCAATGGGCATCGATAAGTCGGTGTCGCAGATGAAACGGAAGTCGCCGGTCGCCGCCAACATGCCGGCCTTCACGGCCAAACCCTTGCCGCGCGTATCGACCTGCATCGGGCGGACATACGGCAGGCGTACCGCATGCTCGCGGGCGACCTCGAACGTCCGGTCGCTGCTGCCATTCTCGACGACCACGACCTCGGCCGTATACGGTTGAGTCTTGAGAAACGCGTCGATTCGCTCGAGTGCGCGGGGAAGCCGCGTTTCCTCGTTGTGGGCAGGAATCACGATCGAAAGGTACGGGCGCGGTGTGTCGTTCAACGATTCACTCCCCTGTGCGGCGCTCATGGCTGAGGCGGAAGCAGCAGGCTGTCCAAGTACTCGATGGAGACGGTACGGGTCGCCTGAACGCGCCGCCGTACCGGCCAGATGGTCAGCGCGAGCCACAGGCCCGCCAGCATCCCCCGAAGGCGTGCACGCGCGGCCTTGCCCCGCCACGCTCGTAAGGCGTTCCATCCCTCTTTGACCTGCGCCCTCAAAATCAGCCCGCCGTATCGACGCCACAGCGCGGCGGGCAGGTTCTTGGCAAGAAGGATGAGCGTGTTGCGGCCGGCATAGTAACTGGCAGTAACGCCGCCGCCGGTCGCCGAAAGATGATGGTACACGACCGCTCTAGGCGTGTAAAGACACCGCCAACCCGCCAACTGCGCCCTCCAGCCGAGGTCGACATCCTCCATCAGGAAGAAGAAGGTGTCGTCCAGAACGCCGATCCGATCCAGCATCGTGCGTCGGTAGGCCGACGATCCACCGCACGCGCTGAACACGTACTCCTCGGTGTCATACTGGCCTTCGTCGCGCTGCCACACGCCGCGGTTGCCCGCGCGCCCGTCGCGGCTGAACGTGTCGCCCGCGGTATGCAGGTGATCCCGCTTGTCGAACAGCAGCATCTTGCTGGCGACCGAGCCGATCTCAGGATGCCGCGCGAAGGTATCCATTACCGCTTCGGCCCAGTTCGGATCGACCTCAGTGTCGTTATTAAGTAAGGCGACGACTTCACCCCGCGAGGCTGCGATCCCCGCGTTGCACGCGCCGGTAAAGCCGCGGTTCTCGGGTAGCTCGATTAGCTTCACCCACGCATACTGCTCGCGGATTAACGCCTGCGACCCGTCTTCGGATGCGTTATCGACGATGATGACTTCGATCCCGGGATAGGTCTGTTTGGCGAGCGCATTGAGGCAGTCGGGCAGAAACCGGATGCCGTTCCAGTGCGGGATCACCACCGAGAAGAGCGCGGTCATGTGGCTATTTCAGGCCGAGCGCTTCCGCCTCGGTGTCCCCCATGCCCGGGCGCCACTCGTCTGGCAGCGAGTCGGTACGCCGGGTCACGGTCGCGCCGCCCAAATCGCGCGAGATATCTTCCAGAAGCCGGGGACGTACCCACAGCGCCGCGTCAAGCTGGACAGCCGCCGCACCGACATCAAGGTAGTTTCGCGCGTCCTCCATCGACAGGATCCCACCCGCCCCGATAATCGGCACGTCCGGGAACTGCGAGGCGAGCTTGCCAACTGCCCGCAGCACCATCGGGCGCACGAGGCCGCCGTAAATGCGCGTGCGCATCAAACGACCCGAAAGCGGGTCGCGCTCCGTGCCGCGCGGCGGTGCAGTCGCCACCAACGCATCGGCGCCGCCTTCGACGGCAGCGCGCGCCACGTCGCCCGAGCCCGGGAATGGCAGGCGCACAATGATCGGCTTTTCGCATCGCTCGCGTGCGACGCGCACAAAGGTCTGCGCATCGCGCCACGTGATGTCGTCGTGCAGGCCAAGCTCGACGCCCGCCAGCGACTGTTCGGACTCAATACGCTCGACGCTGCGCTGCAAATCGCGCGAGGATGTCGCCATTAGATGCATCACGACCGGCGCGCCTAACATCTGCCACAGGCTTGCGTAGTCGCGGATCACGCGCTTGACGCCACCGTTGGGAAGGCCGGTGTGCAGCATCACGCCGCCTTCTTTGACGATCATGCGCGGGCCGAGCGCCGGTTGACGCGGCGACCATGTCACCGGGTTGGTGACGATCGCGCCGATCCGGTCGAGGTTGTAGAGGTTCGAGAACACGTCCCCAAAGCCGAGGATGCCGGCCGCGTTCATCACTCGAGTCGACATGGTGAAAGGCTGCTTGGTTTGGGTGCCGATCATCAGATCGCGGGTCAGCTCACGCTGCATCGCCGCCTCCTTCGTCAGGCGCAACCGGCGCCGGTGTGACTTCAAGGTGCAGGGTCGCCAGATCGAACGCCGGCCCCTTCATACATGCGAGTTTCAAGCCTTCGAGGCTGCGCACTGCGCATACGTCGCACATCCCCAGCCCGCAGGCAAACCCCTGAAACACGCCGAACAAGTAGTTCTTGGGCAGCTGATGGCGACGTTCGCGGAACTTGGCCATGACGCGAGAGAAGCGATAGCGTTCATCGTCCGGTGCTGCGCACACAAACACCTGATCGGACTCGCCCACCGTGACTACCTGATTCGGCCAGTTCAGGTCAGTGTCACCCTCGATGACCTCGACCTCGGGCGGCAGGTGGTGGATCTCGTAGTCGATCGCCGACCCGATCAGCACCAGTGTCACGGCGATGTTATTGCGGATCAGCCACGGCATCACCATGATCAGCGGCGTTGGCGGGCAGTCGTACGCAATCAAGAGGACGTGGCGGATTCCCTTGCGGAATCGGAAGTGATCGCCTGCAGGGCCAATCGTGCTGACGGTCTGCCCGACGTCATACGTCTCGGTCAGCGGGCGCTCGATGACCAGCTTGCCGTCGCGCATGATGTCGACCGGATACCAGACAGACCGCAGGAACGGATCCCAATGGTCGCCCACACGCACCATCAGATACTGGCCGACCTTGATCGACTTGAGCGACTCGTCGACGGCAAGTTCGAGGTGCTGATGCGTGCTGTTGATCGCGCTGATGCGCTCGATAATCGCGTCGGTTTCTTTCATGCGGGTCAAACCGGCCGGTGGATTGTCGGACCAATATAGGCCAGTGTAGCACCGAGCGCGGAATTGTTTCCACCTTTTGCCTTAGGACGGGAACGGTCGCAGGTTGTAGGCCTTATACTCTGGCGGCACAAAATCGTCGGTGTCGGTCTGCAGGAACGCGTCGACCACGGCCGCGTCGATCTCGCTCTGCCGCATACTGGTGCCGGGGTGGTGGAGCGTGTACCACGCATTAAACGGGTACATCCACAGCCGCGCCGTCTCGAACTCCTTGATGACCAGACGGCCGACCGACCCCACCTGTTCGACGAACTGCTGCCGCTCGAATTCGCGCACGACCGCGTCGACATCGTACGGTACGCGGCGGAAGGTCGCGCGCCAGCCTCGATCGTCGCCTTCCAGAAGCATGTAGCTCGCACGCACGTCGCGATCCAGCGGCACGCCGACCGTGCCGGGGTTGAAGATGTGCCGCGTGCCGAACGTGTCATTGAGCCATAGGTGACTGTGCGCCGTAATCATCCACGTCTCGGCGACGCTGCTGAGCTGACGCTCGGCGTCTTCAGGCGAAACAAGCGGATGGGGAGCGCGCCAAGGGTTGCCCGGCCAGCCATGCGTCATATAGATCGGCGGAGCGTCGCGGTAGCGGAGCTGAATTGTGTCCGGCCACCCGGCGATAATGTCGACGTACGGCTCCATCTGCCCATGGAGCCACTGCGGCATCGTAAAGGTGCGCCAGTGGTCAGGCTGCCGGTCGGTGTCGTAGTCGAGCAGGTAGTACTCGTTGTTGCCTCGGATCACCGTCCAGTGCCGGTCGAGCACGATCTCGATCACCTCGCGGTTGAACGGTCCCCAATTGATGACATCGCCGGGGACGACAACGTGGTCGATTGTGAATGACTCGAGGTCGTGCATGACGGCGCGGAGCGCCGGTAGATTCCCATGGATATCGGACAGCACTGCAATACGTGTCATGTCACCTCCTCAACGCGTGTTGAGCCTCCCCGTGTGGTATCATGAAGTCCGGAATTATACGGGGGCCGTATGGATCTCCAAACCGCGCTTGAACTCCTATATACCGACGAATCACTTGCGGCGGATCTCGATGACCAGACGGCCGGCCCATTCCTCAAATGGGCAGAAAGCCAGCTTCCCGACGTGCTCAGCCGCGCCGATGCCCAGAGCGCCGATGGCGAGGATTCATTTACTACATTTCGCCGCTTACTCAAGTCGATGGCTCGTTATGTCGCCGCCAGCGCCGCGGGCGACACCGAGATAATCGCTCAACGCGCAGACCAACTGCGTTCGCTAGCATCGCAACTCGCGCTTTCGACGCCGGTCGATGCGCTGATCCAATCTGGTTCTACCGACGGACCGACGTTGGTGGCACAACTTGCCGCTGCACCCTCCGCCGCCTCGATGGATGCTCAGGCCGCTCCGCACGCTCAGCCGGAACCGCCCGTCCCAGCAGCAGACGCGATCGTCGAACCCTCTGCAGCTGCATATACACCGCAAGGTGAGCCAACGCCTCAGCCCGAGGGACAGATCGCGCCACCTGCACCAACCGTCGAGGAACCTATGACGTCTTCCGATCAACCCGAGTTGGCCGCACACGACGTGCAGGACATGTCTCCCGAATCGGCCTCGGACGAATCGCAGTCGCCGCGCAACCTGTTCGATATGCTTCGCCGTGCGTTCGAGGATGCACGGGCTGCCAAGACCTCAGATGACAAGGAGTAGTGCATGACCCGTCGCACCCGCCAGCAGAAGTCGAGCTCCCGTACCCCGCAGATCGGCCTGCTCACGCTGGTGCTGCTGGTCGCCGCCGCCGTTATCTCTCAGCTCACCGGCGTCGACATCGTTGGAACGCTGACAGGTGCGCCGACTTGGACGCCTCCCCCGCCGACTGCCATCGCCGACATCCCCGGCCCGGAAACGCTCGAAGTACTCAATGTTCAGAAGGGGTTCGGCGCGCGCAAAGACTTCTGGCAGGTGTACTTCAACGCCGCGCCTGTGTCGCGCGATGCGGCTGACTACAACAACGGCGCGGAGATGCCGCTGGTCGCTGCGATCGGTCAAGTTCAGGCAACGCTGGACATTGCGGCGTTCGAATGGAACAGCCCGGCCCTGACCGAAGCTGTCATCGCCGCGCACAATCGCGGCGTGCGCGTGCGGATGGTCTCGGACAATGAACATACCATCGAGGACTCCAATACTACGATCGATGCGCTGGTCAATGCCGGTATTCCGATTGTGTACGATCAGAAATCAAGCCTGATGCACAACAAGTTCATGATCCTCGACGGCTCGACGGTCTGGACAGGCTCGATGAACTACACTCAGAACGGCATCTATCGCAACAATAATCACATGGTTGCGCTCCGGCTTCGCCGCGCCGCCGAGGCCTATACAGCCGAGTTCGAGGAGATGTACATCGATCGGGAATTCAGCCGCAAGCGCTCGCAGGTCATCGACGCGGCGTTCATCGCCGACGACACGTCGGTTCAGGTGCTGTTTGCACCCGAGGCAGACATCGTCCCGGTACTTGTTGAAACGCTGAGTGCCGCCGAGTCGTCGATCAAGTTCATGGCGTTTTCGTTTACGCTCGAAGAACTGAGCGACGCGATCCTCGAACGCGCAGAGGACGGCGTAGAGGTCGAGGGTGTATTCGAAACCATCGGCGCGGACACATCGTTCTCACAAATGACCCCGCTGCGCTGCGCCGGGCTGGACATTCGGATCGACGGCAACCCCTACCGTTTGCACCACAAGGTGTTCATCATCGACGATGAGATCGTCGTGTTCGGCTCGTTCAATTTCTCGAACAGCGCCGCCGATACCAACGACGAGAACATCGTCCTGATTGCTGATGCCGATCTGGCGGCGCAGTTTGTCGCGGAGTTCGAGCGCGTTCAGGCGCGCGCGCAACAGCCCACGGTCACCTGCCGTTAGCGGTAAGCCATGCTTCGGAAGCCTCGAGGACGCCCTTCGAGTCGGTCGCATCCGCACCGAAGAAGTGAGCCATCGCGCGCAGCGCGATAACGGCGTCGACATCTTCGGGATCGCCTGCGCCGTGCGTGGCCGTGGTCAATACGTTGCGCAGCGCCTCGCTTTCGCCCAATAGTAGGCGCAGGGCCGAGCCTGCGGAAATGCGCAATTCGGCATTCACCTTTTCGTTTGCGAGGCTTAGAAAGTCGGCCGTGGTATCCCAGCCCGGCATGTCTTCCATCGACGTCTTCAGCGACTCCGTATAGGTCAGCCCCCAACCGGCGAGCAGTGCCTCGCTCTCGGCTGTCACCCGGTTCAACGCATTGCGAATGGTTGAGAGCGTGTCGTCGGTCGAGCCTCCGCGATTGTCGGCGACGGCCTGCGCCAAGTCGCGCATCTGGGCATCGTTCAGGTCTGCGCCGCGTTCGGCCAAGAGGCGTTTGAACTGGCGCATCAGGATCAGGATCAGTTCTTCGATCGTCCAACTGCGGACGTTGTCGGCACGATTCCTCACTTCTGCGCCTCGCGCCCGGGAATCTTGCAGACGTCGTCGGCACAGTCGCCTTCGCTGAGGTCGACGCCAAACAACCGGTTGATCGCGTAGCGCCGGCGCGCGATGAAGCGATACAGCGCCGGACCGACCCAATCGCCGATGATTGGCAGGCGCATCACGACCCACAGCGGCAGGCCGAGCGGCACGGCGCGCATCATCCGGCGCGTACCCCGATAGCCGCGATAGGTGTTTTGATCTGCAATGACGTGAATCTCGCCCATCGCTTCGGCGTGGTCGATCTGCGGGAAGCGCGCCCGAACCTGCTCGTGATTGTGCAAGTCGAGGAACTCAATGCGGTTGAACCAGTCGAGCGCTTCGACGATTCGGCGCGTCGTCTGGCAGATCACGCAGTGGCCGTCGAATACGGCGACTATTGCAGGATGACTCATCGTGAACCTTTGCAGCCCCGCGCTGCGTACTGTATTCAGGTACGATGCGCCGCCACCGACATGGCGGTTTGGCGCTCACCATGTATCATAGCGAATGCGTGTTAGACGAGGATGTGAGGCGTGGCAGACAAAGAGAAGATCGTAGTTGTAGCACCGCGTGCAGGCCCGTTCGGCGGGTGCCGGCGGACGATCATCAGCGTGCTGCTGCTCGTCCTGATGTTCTTCTTCGCGTTGTTCCTGGTGCGCTTCGGTATTCTGGACTTTATCATCAACCCGAACAAGCCGCCGACGATCACCATGACGACCGTGCTTGAGCGCATCCGCCTTGTGAGCGAGCTGACGACCGTGCGCTACACGTACTCCAGCATTATCACCACCGAACGCGACCTTCCGCCCTTGCTGGCCGGGTTGTACCGCGATCAGTTGGTGTTGGTCGCAGTCGGCAACATCACCGCCGGCATCGACGTAAGCAAGCTTTCCGACGATGACGTGGTCGTAACCAACGAGCAGATCAGTATTACGCTGCCGCCACCTGAGCTTTTCGACTGCTTCTTGAACGAATCGGAGTCCTATGTGGCCTCGCGCGAGACGGGATTGTTCGCCGCGCCTGCGCCGGACTTCGACGTACAGGCTCGCCGCTTTGCCGTGCGCTATTTCCGAAATCAGTCACTCGAACAGGGTATCCTCGACGATGCGCAGGCGCAGGCGATTACGGTCATGGAAGGCCTGCTGGGTGCGTTCTATCCGGACGAAGCGATTGTCGTGACCGTCAAGCCGCATACCGATGCGGTACAAATGACTGAGACATGCCAGTAACATCCACCTTCAAGCGAGGAGCAGCACAATGACCGTGTGGAGCACTAGTGGGTTTGTTTTCCCCGGGCAAGGATCGCAGGCCGTCGGCATGGGCGCGGACGTGATCGCGGCCTACCCGGCTGCGCGCGTGACCTTCGAGGAGGCTTCGGAGATCCTCGGCTTCGATCTCGCCGCGTTGTGCGCCAACGGCCCAGAAGACGCGCTGAACGACACGATCAATACACAGCCTGCGTTGTACGTGATGGGTGTCGCGCTGCTGCGCGCGTTACAGCAGGCGCGGCCCGATGCGGCTCCTGCGCTGGTCGCCGGTCACAGCCTCGGCGAGTTGACCGCGCTGACCGCCGCCGGATCGCTGGCGTTTGCGGACGGCGTGCGTTTGGTCCGCGAACGTGGACGCTTGATGGCGGAAGCTGGCCGTCAGCAGCCCGGTGCAATGGCCGCCATCCTCGGCCTCGATGCCGATGTCGTGCGGTCGGTGTGCGCGCAGGCGTCAGAGCAGGCGGGCCGGCCGCTGGTGCTGGCAAACGACAACTGTCCCGGGCAGGTCGTCATCTCCGGTGACGATGCGGCGCTTGAACTCGGTATGACGCTGGCAAAGGACGCCGGAGCCAAGCGCGCCATAAAGCTCGCGGTAAGCATCGCCGCGCACAGCCCGCTGATGCAATCGGCATCCAAAGCCTTCAATGCGGCGGTCGGTGAGACACCCTTCGCGGCCCCAACAACTCCAATAATCGCCAACGTCACTGCTGAGCGGCTCGAAAGCGCCGAGGCCGTGCGGGTCGAGCTCGGACAACAGCTCACGCAGTCTGTGCGCTGGACCGAGTCGGTACAAGTCATGCGCGCGGCGGGCATCACGCAGTTCTACGAGTTCGGGCCGAAAGACGTGTTGTGCGGCCTGATCAAACGAATCGACCGCGAGGCCGCCGCCATGCCGGTTAACTCGTCCGCGGCGCTGGTGACATTGATCGAACGTGTCTGATTCGGCCAGTGCCGCGAACAAACAACGCCCCGACTGCGATGCGATCGGGGCGTTGTGTTTGACAGGAGAAATGAGGTGCTAGCTGTTCGTCGCGCTTTCGGGAGCGGGTTCGGTCACAAGGATCAGCTCGGCCTCAATCTCGATCTTGACGTCCTTGCCGACGAGCCAGCCGCCGGCCTCAAGTGCCATATTCCACGTCAGGCCGAAATCTTCACGGTTGATCTTTGTACTAGCCGAAAATCCTGCGACCGTCTGACCCCACGGATTGGTGAGCTGGCCGGCCTTCTCGACCTTCAGCGTCACGCTGCGCGTCACATCGCGGATCGTCAGGTCGCCGGTCACGGTGCCCTCGTCGCCATCGACATTCACGCTCGTGCTCTTGAACGTGATCGTCGGGTACTTCTCCGCATCCAGAAAGTCCGGGCTGAGCAGGTGATTGTCGCGCTGCTCTACGCCGGTGCTGGCCATCGACTTGACGTGGATGATCGCCTCTACCGTCGACGCGTTGGGGTTCTCGGGATCATAGATCAGCACACCGTCGACCTTCTGGAATTGGCCGCGCACGTTGGTGACCATCATGTGGCGGGCGGTGAAGGCGGCGTAGGTATGGGTCTGATCGAACTGCCAAACAGCCATGATTGATGCTCCTGTGGGTACGTGTGATGTATAAACGGACTACAGTCCGCTACGCCACAAAGAATAGCACACAGGCAGCGCAAAAGGGCGTTAGAGGCTCCTTAGGAAACGGACCGGTGTCCGCTTATTGAATTCTCACGGAGTTACGACGCGCGGATGCGGTTGATGAGGGTGTGCAGGTTGCGGCGAATGCTGGCCACGTCGTACCCCAGTTGATTGAGCTGGAAATACAGGGTGTGTGCATCGAGCATCATGTAGACCGTATCCGCGGCGTACGATGCCTCATCAGGCGCGACGCCAGCGGCAGCGAAAAGCCGCGAGAATACGTCGCGCCACCATACCCGCGAATGGTGGCCTAGGCTGGCCCCCGCCGCGTGATTCGTGGCCTCGCACAAGAGGCTGTTGTTGCGCAGCGCGTAGTCGAGCGCCTGATCGACAAACCAGTGCAGCATGTCGATTGACGACGCACCGCTCTGGATGCGCTCGGTCACAGCCGCATCGAGCGACTGCGACTCATGCTCGATCAAAGCAAACAGGAGTTCCGACTTATCGGGGAAGTGGCGGTACAGCGTTCCCTTGCCGATCTGGGCGGCCTCGGCAATGGCCGACATTGTGACGTTGCCGACACCATCCGCGTCGAACAGGCGGCGCGCGGTGCACAGAATCAACTCGTGATTGCGCAATGCGTCGGAACGTGACTTACGTTCGTTGGTGGCAATAACCTCGCTCATGTCTCTAGTGTACACCGGATTGTCAACGCCTCGTAAAGATGAATTCTCGCCGCATTGTGCAAACTCAATGCGAATCACACGAAGGCGGGAGTATCGTAAAGGCAAGCTGTTCTAGAGGATGCCTACATGAGTACGGTTACCGCAACGATGATGGAAGGCCTGCCTGCCGCAGAACTTTGGTGGGCGGCGGCAGTCAAGCGCGAAGACGTCATTCCCGCATTCAAAGTGCTGCTCGACTTGCTCAACCAAACCCCCCAGCCGCTCTGCATTCTCGTCGATCTGCGCGAACGCCCCACATTCCCGCTGACGGACACCCTGCGCGGCGCACTCGACGGCGTGTTCCAGCATCACAAGCTCGACAAGTGGCTCGTCGTCGGTTCGACACCGCTGGCACAAACGATCGGACGCACCTTGTCGGCCATCACGCGGCGCAACAACATCCTCTGGTTCAAGACGTACGACGAAGCGATCGCGTTCCTTAGACAGCACGAGACTCAGGACGCCTGACCCACGCTGCGCCAACACGTCAGGCTAACCCTACCGCAATCCGCTGGCACGGGTAGAATGACAGCGTTTGGCGGTGGATGAGGGCTAGCGCGCATTGAGCCTGCTCGAATACGGGCGGATCGTCGTACAACGCGGTTGGATCGTCGTACTCTGTGCGGCGCTCGGCGCGGGCGCGATGCTGCTCTATAGCGCGCGCCAAGACCCCGTTTATCGCTCGAGCATGCAGGTCATCTTCGAGCCGGCGCAATCCGGTCAGGGGATCAGTGCGGCGAATGCGGCCCTTCTGCGCTCGTACGTCGTCTATCTCAGCAGCACGGACATCGCCGGCGAAATCGTCGAGGAGCTCGGCATGGGCATCAGCGCCGAGGCGCTCAAGGCTGGCACCGAGATTTCGGCCATTCCCGATCAATCGCTGATCCGGATCGAAGTCAACGACGCGAGCGGCGACTGGGCGAACACGGTCGCCTATGCGTGGGGCTTGAAGCTGATCGATGTCCGCAACCGGCAGAACGACGAACTGCCGATCAACGAACGGATCATCGCCACGCCGCAGGATTTCCCGCGCTACACGCTGTACCGGCCGCGCACAACTGCGAACATGCTGTTGGGTGCCGTTGGTGGTTTCGCACTCGGCGTCGTTATCATCTTCGTGCTAGAACGTCGGCGGCTGCGCGTCTTGAAGTCGCCGGGCGATTTCGCACTTGGCAGGCTTCTCGCGACCATTCCGCTACCATCTGCGAAGGAGTAGACATGGCGGCACCAGACCTGATCACCCTCAAGGATCCGCGCTCCCCGGCCGCAGAAGCGTACCGGACGCTGCGCGCCAATCTCATGAACTTCGATCAGACGCGGCCCGTAACGGCCTTCGTCGTCACGTCGGCGCAGGGCGCGGACGGCAAGAGCGAGGCGACGGCCAATCTGGCGGCCGTGTTTGCGCTTGCCGGCCATCGCACAATCCTCGTCGATGGTGACCTGCGCAAGCCGCAGCAGCAGCGCATTTGGGGAGTGGACAACGCACGCGGACTCGGCGAGATGTTTGCGGACGACGTGGCGATGTCCAACCCGCCGTTGGTCCAAACGGCGGTCGAAAACCTGTCGCTGCTGCCGGCAGGCACCAGCACGCTCAGTCCGTCCGATTTGTTCGCCAACCCGCGCCTCAACGACATCATCGGCGTGCTGCGGGCGCGCGCCAACTATGTCATCTTCGACGCTCCGCCGGCGCTAGCCGTTAGCGATGCCGCGCTGTTGGGCGTCCGGCTGGACGGCGCAATCCTGATCGCCAAGGCGGGCAGCACGCGCCGCGACCATCTCGCGCGGGCGACCGAAGCCCTCGAGCGCGTGCATGTGCGTGTGCTTGGCGCCGTGCTGACCGATGCCCCGCGCGAACGCCGTGCCGACTACCGCTAGCCGAACGCGAAAGGGACACAGGTCATGAAGGGCCTAATTCTGAGCGGGGGCAAAGGCACACGCCTCTACCCGCTGACCTATACACTGGCTAAACAGCTCGTGCCGCTGGCGAACAAGCCGGTGCTGGTGCGGGTCATCGAGACCATCCGCGATGCCGGCGTGACCGACATCGGGATCGTCGTAGGCGACCCGACCGCCGACGAAATCATGCACCGTGTCGGTAACGGTGACGCATTCGGCGTCAACCTCACCTACATCAAACAGCCCAGTCCCGATGGACTGGCGCATGCGGTCAAGATTTCGGAACCGTTTTTGGGCGACGACCGGTTTGTCATGTTCCTCGGCGACAACTGCATCGAGGGCGGCATTCATACCCTGATCCGCGACTTTGCCGACAGCGCATGGAACAGCCAGATCGTGCTCAAGGCGGTCCAAAACCCGCGCAGCTACGGAGTCGCCGACCTGCGCGAGGATGGCAGCATTCGCCGCCTGATCGAAAAGCCGCAAGACCCGCCGAGCAATCTGGCGCTGGTCGGAATCTATATGTTCGACCCAACCATTTTCGAAGCCGTGAACTCGATCCAACCCTCCAAGCGCGGCGAGTACGAGATCACCGACGCAATTCAGTGGTTGATCGACCACGGTCGCTCGGTGTTTCCGTACGTCCACGGCGGGTGGTGGTACGATACCGGCAAGCCGATCGACATGCTGGAGGCCAACGCCGCGGTGTTGGATGAGCTGCGCCCCGCCATCGCACCGGATGTCGAGATCGTCAACAGCGAGATCGACAAGCGCGTGACCATTCAGGCCGGAGCGCGCATCATCAACAGCACCGTTCGCGGCCCGGCGATCATCGGCGAGCATACCGTCATCGAAGACAGCTACGTCGGCCCGTTCACCAGCATCTACCACCACGTGACCGTCCGCAACTGCGAAATCGAGCGCAGCATCGTGCTCGAAGAGTCGAGCATCACCGACCTGCCGGCGCGGTTGCAGGAAAGCCTGATTGGGCGCAAGGTGACGCTGACGCGCAACAACACCAAACCCAATGCCTACAAGATGAACCTCGGCGACAATTCGGTCGTCCGGGTCGACTAACGATCTGAGGGAGCATGCCGAATCAGCCCGACATCAAGCTCGTAGCCATCGACGTCGACGGTACCATCATGACGTCGAAGAACAAGCTCACCGACAAGACCGCCGACGCGGTCAAGCGCGCCCACGAGCAGGGCGTCCACATCGTGATCGCCACCGGCAAGACACGCAACTCCGCCGACGTGATCTACAAGAAAGTCGGCTTCACGACACCCGGCATCTTCGTGCAGGGGCTGGTCATCACCTACCCGGACGGCACCGAAAAGCACCTCGGCACCTTGGACGTCGATCTGCTGCGCCGGGTCATCACGTTTGTCGAAGACCGCGGCCTGCAGGCCATTGGCTACAGCGGTAAGCGCATCCTCGCCCGCCGGATGACTACCGAGGCGCGCGTGCTGACCGAGCACTACGACGAACCGCTGCCGGAAGTCGTCGGCCCGCTTCAGAATCTGCTGGACACGACGCCGATCAACAAGGTGATGTTCTGCGGCGGCTCGGTCGAGCAGATCACGCACCTGCGCTGGCAGCTCGGCCACATGATCGGCGGATCGGCACGCTTGACTCAAGCGATCCCCGAAGCGGTCGAACTGCTGCCCACGGGAGCGTCGAAAGGCACAGCCCTCAAGCTGCTCCTCAAGGAGATGAAGATCGAGCCGGCGCATGTCATGGCCATCGGCGATGGCGAAAACGACATCGAGATGATCCAGCTTGTCGGGCACGGCCTGGCGATGGGCAACGGCAACGCCAAGCTCAAGGCCGCGGCCAAGGCTGTGCTACCGTCGAACGACGAGGACGGCGTGGCCGAAGCGCTCCTGACGCATGTTCTGAAGAAGGACGAGCCTAAGGCAAGCACCACCGCACCGAAGAAGAAGGGCAGCGACTCATGAAGAACATTCTGGTCACTGGCGCGGCGGGATTCATCGGCAGCGCGTTCGCGCGCTACATGGTCGAGACGTACCCGCACTACAACATCATTGTGCTGGACAAGCTGACCTACGCCGGCAATCTCGACAATCTGCTGCCCATCGACGACGAAGAGAACTACCGCTTCGAGCGCGCCGACATCGCCGACCGCGCCGCGGTAAGCCACATCCTCAAGCAGTACGACATCGACACCATCGTCAATTTCGCCGCCGAGTCGCACGTCGACCGCAGCATCCTCGCCCCTGATGCCTTCGTCCATACCGACGTGGTCGGTGTGTACATCCTGCTCGACGAGGGCAAGAAGCACGGCATTGGCCGATTCCTTCAGGTCAGCACCGACGAGGTCTACGGGGACATCGTAAGCGGTCTGTCGGTCGAGGACGACCGCTTCCTGCCCAACAGCCCGTACGCGGCAGCGAAGGCTGGCGGCGAGCTGATGGTGCGTTCGTATCAGGTCACGCACGGCATGGACACCGTCATTACGCGCGGGAGCAACACGTTCGGCCCGTATCAGTACCCCGAGAAGCTGCTGCCGCTGTTCATCACCGAGGCCATCGACGAGCGCCCGCTGCCGGTCTACGGCGACGGCAGGCAAATGCGCGATTGGCTGTACGTCGAGGATCACGTCACCGGCATCGACGTCGCGCTGCACCACGGCAAATCGGGTGAGGCGTACAACATTGCCGGCGAGAACACGCAGTTCAACATCGACGTAGTCCACGCCATGCTGGACGCTGTGGGCAAGCCGCGCTCGCTGATCCGTCACGTCCCCGACCGCGAAGGCCACGACCGGCGTTATGCGATGGACGCGGCCAAGCTGCGCGCGCTGGGATGGAAGCGCCAGTGGGATTGGCCGCGCGCGCTGCAAGCCACGGTCGACTGGTACGTCAACAACGAGTGGTGGTGGCGCAAGATCAAGACCGGCGAGTATCTGGAGTACTTCAAGCGCCAGTACGCGGAGCGCCTCGCCAACTCGTCCGCATCGGAGTAGTTCGCACGCGAAAGGCGCGGCCCGCATGGGCGGCACACTTCTCAACGCGCTGACCGTCCTGATCGGCAGCGTGCTCGGCATGCTAATCGGCGACCGTTTTCCGACTCGGGTGCGCGAGACGGTCGTCACCGGCCTCGGCCTCGTCACGCTCATCGTTGGCATCAGCAACGGCCAATCGTCAGGCAACATCGTTATTCCGCTGTTCAGCATCGCTATTGGCGGCCTGCTTGGCGAATGGCTGCGCATCGACGCCGCGCTGGATCGCCTCGCCGCGTGGTTGCAGCGGCGGGTCGGCGGGCGTTCTAGTGCCGACACAGACGACGCACAAGCTATCAACAGCGCGCGTCAGCGGTTCATCACGGGCTTTGTCACCGCCAGTCTGCTGTTCTGCGTCGGCCCGCTGACGATCCTCGGCTCGATTCAGGATGGCATGGGCCTGCCGATCGGCTTCGAGCAGCTTCTGATCAAGAGCGTGCTCGACGGATTTGCCGCGCTGGCGCTGGCCGCGAGTTTCGGGCTTGGCGTCGTGTTCACAGTGTTCACCGTGCTGATCGTTCAGGGCGGCCTCGCGCTGGTCGGCTCGTTCGCCGGCCAGTTCATGAGCGAGATGATGGTGACCGAGATGACAGCTACCGGCGGATTGATCCTGATCGGGTTGGCGCTCATCCTGCTCGACATCAAGCGTCCGCGCGTCGCCAACTTCCTGCCGGCGCTGCTGATCGCGCCGCTGATCGTCGCGGCCGCGACCGCGCTCGGCATCGACATCTATCCGTTCAGCTAATCCTCGCGAACCAGAGCGCATCGCATGCGGTTCGACAACGAAACCGACGCCGTAACGTATATCTTCGAGTCGATTGCCGCCAGCGGTTGGCAAACGCGCGGCCTCGATGAGAACACGCGGGAAATCGCCCCGTCTCGTGCGCTGCTGGAACGCCTCGGCCTTCCGCGCCGTCAGCGCGAGTACGCGGTCGTTACCGGCAGCAAAGGCAAAGGCTCGGTGACAATCCTCACCGCGCGCATCCTGCGCGAGCTTGGCCATCGCGTCGGCACCGTCACCAGCCCGCACCTGATCAGCTACCGCGAGCGGATTCGCGTGAACGGCAAAGCGATTCCGCCCGGCGACTTCCTGCGGCTTGTCGATCGGATCGCGCCCGCGGTCGACGCGGTCGTCGCGGACCTGCCTGCCGGTACATATCTCAGCCCGCAGGGCATCTTCCTCGCGCTGGCATTGACGTGGTTCGATGAAAACGATGTGGACACGGCCGTGATCGAGGTTGGCCGCGGCGGCCGATTTGACGACAACATTCTCGTGCCGAACCGACTGTCGTTGTTCACGCCAATGGTCCTTGAGCACACGCGTTACCTCGGTCCGACGATCGAGCGCATCGCATGGCACAAGGCGGGCATCCTCAAGCCGGGCGGTTATGGCCTGAGCCTGCCACAGCATCCCGACGCCGAAACGGAAATCCGACTTGAAGCCGAGCGCATCGGGGCCAGCGTCCAGTTCTTGGATTCGTCCGATCTGGGGCAGTACGTGGGCGATTGGGAGCGTGGCGTACTGATGCAGCTACCGGACTCCGATCGGATCGCACGTCTGCCGTTCTATGGACGATACGCGGTGGACAACGCCGGCCTGTCGCTGCATGCGGCGCATCACCTGCACACTGCACTTACACGCCCGGGCGTATCGTGGGGGGACTTTGTCCCGCAGTCGATTCCCGCGCTGGAGGCCGCCATCTGGCCGGGACGGTGCGAGAAGCTGGGCGATCGGCCGCAGGTGTTTGTCGACGGCGCGGTCAATCCGCTGTCGCTGCACGTCTATCTCGACAGCGTTCGGGCGCGCATCACACACCCGCTCGTGATCGTCGGGGCGGTACCGACCGACCGCGATATCGAAGCGACATACCGGCTGATGGCATCCGCCGCCGATCACCTCATCCTGACAGCGAGCGAGCGTAACATCACGATACGATTCCCCGACGAGTCAACGGCGCTTTCCGCCGCGCGGGCCGCTTTGGCCTCGGCCGGGCGAACCATCGGCGTCGAATTCGCGCCGGATATTGCGACCGCCATTCCGCTTGCGCTCGCCCGTGCAGGAGACGACGGCACTGTCCTGCTCACCGTGGCCCAGCCGGCGGTAGCCGACACAATGGCCTACTTTGGCCGTTCTTTCGAGCAAATCTAGGCACTATAATCGCGCTATGTTCGTCTGATCGAAGGACTGTCTTTCCAATGTCTCACAAAGAGGAACTGCTGAGGCGGATCGGCACGCGTGACGCGCGGGTCGGAATCGTGGGCCTCGGCTATGTCGGTCTGCCGCTTGCGGTCGAGTTCGCAGAAGTCGGTTTTCACGTGGTCGGTGTTGACGTCAGCGCGGAGAAGGTTGCGCTGCTTAACAGCGGCAAGAGCTATGTTGGCGATATCCCCAGCGAACGTCTCGCGCCGTTGGTGCAGAGCGGCAAGTTCGTCGCCAGTACCAACTACCGCGATCTTGAGACGGTCGACGCGATCAGCATTTGCGTGCCCACCCCGCTGCGCAAGACCAAAGACCCGGATATGTCGTACGTCATCCAGTCGCTCGAGGCCGTCGCCGAGGTGGCGCATGAAGGCTTGCTCGTCGTCCTCGAAAGCACCACCTACCCCGGTACCACCGACGAGTTGATCGAGCCGAAGTTCCGGGACGCCGGATTCAAGGCCGGTGAAGATGTGTTCGTCGCCTTCTCGCCCGAGCGTATCGATCCGTCTAACCCGACCTATGGCGTTCGCAATACGCCAAAGGTCGTCGGCGGTGTGACGCCCGCGTGTACGGAGGTCGCAGTTGCCTTGTACAGTACTGCCGTCGATCACGTCATTCCGGTGTCGTCGCCGACGTCGGCTGAGATGGTCAAGCTGCTGGAGAACACGTTCCGGGCGGTCAATATCGGCCTCGTCAACGAGATCGCGCTGATGTGCGACCGGTTGGGCGTCAACGTTTGGGAAGTGATCGAGGCGGCCAAGTCGAAGCCGTTCGGGTTCATGCCGTTCTACCCCGGCCCGGGTCTGGGCGGCCACTGCATCCCGATCGATCCGTTGTACCTGAGCTGGAAGCTCAAGACGCTGAACTACACGGCGCGTTTCATCGAGCTGGCCAGCGAGATCAACACGTCGATGCCGAAGTACGTTGTCACAAAGGTATCAGACGCGCTCAACGACGACGGCAAGGCCGTGCGCGGCTCACGGGTTGTCGTGCTGGGAGTCGCGTACAAGAAGGACGTCGACGACGTGCGCGAAAGCCCGGCGCTTGACGTCCTCCAGCTGCTGATAGAGAAGGGCGCGAACGTCGTCTACCACGACCCGCACGTCTCAAGCCTGCGGCTCGAAGACGGACGCAAACTGTCCAGCACGCCGTACAGTGATGCGCTCCTTGCCGAAGCAGACTGCGTCGTCGTGGTGACCGATCACACCGCGATCGACTACACGCACGTCAAGTCGACGGCGCGGTTGGTGGTCGACTCGCGGAACGCGCTGGCGAAGGCCGTTGGTTCGGCGCGCGTCGTGTCGTTGTAGGAACTGCGGAATCGAAAATCGCCCTGCTCGGTTGAGCAGGGCGATCCGCAAACGGTCTTGCGCTGACGACCTGTTAGGACTCGGTCGTCACCTGAACGATGGTCTGGCCGCGGTATGAACCGCACTTCGGGCATACGCGGTGCGCGATGTGGTACTCACCACACGTATCGCACTCGACGAGATGCTTCAGCGAGAGCGCGTCATGGGCACGCCGGCGGTCACGACGACCCTTCGAGATCTTGCGCTTGGGAAGGGGACCCATCGGGCGTCTCCTCAACTAGATGACTGACGAAAAAAGATAGCCCAACGGGCTAACGCGTCCGAGTATTATAGGAATGCACCTCAGTGAAGTCAACGGCTAACGATCACGCATCCGACCCGATTCTGGTGATCGGTGCTGGCCCGGCGGGGATCGTCACAGGCTACTTCCTACAACAGTACGGCTTGCCTTACGAGATCATCGACCGGGCGAACATCATTGCTTCGACATGGGCCAGCTTGTACCCTTCGCTTCGCCTCAATACCACGCGCTACTTCTCGCACATGCCGGGCCGGCGCTTTCCGCTCTCGTGGGGCGAGTTCCCGACCGGCAGGCAGTACCACGGATACGTCGGACGATTCGCCGACGCGCATCGGCTCAACATCACGCTGGGGGTCGACGTCTCGCGCCTTCAGCAGGCCGGCGACGAGTGGGAGGTCACGTCAAGCCGTGGCCACGAACGTTACCGCAATGTCGTGATTGCGACTGGACGATTCAGCAACCCGTATACGGCTGCAGTTCCCGGCCTGACTGAGTTTCAGGGCTATCGAATTCACGCGCACGACTATCACGGGCCGGAGCCGTTTGCCGGCAAACGCGTCCTGATCGTCGGCAACGGGCCGAGCGGCCTCGATATCGCGCTGGAGATCGGTCAGCGTAACGGGCCGACACAGCCTGCGCTGTTGAGCATGCGGACGGGAATCACCCTCAGGCGGCGCTATCCGTTGGGCTTGAGCAAACATGCGTGGATGCTGGCGACTCGCTGGCTCCCCGAACGCATCCGCGAGCCATTTCTGGACTACGTCGAAAGGCTCGGCTTTCCGGAATCGGCGCTGCACGGCATCAAAACGCCGAAAGAAGGATCGACAAGCGGCGCGGTCGCGGTCCGTGGCGGCGAGCTGATCCCTGCTGTGCGACGCGGTGAGGTGGTCTGCGTCGACGGGCCTGCGCGCTTCACCACGGACAGTGTGATCCTCACCGACGGCTCGACACACGCGATCGACGCCGTGATCGTGGCGACCGGCTACCGTCCAGCGCTTGGATTCCTCGAAGGGCTCAAACTCGATTGCGACGATCAGGGGTGGCCGAGGCGCTTCAACAGCCGGCCCTATGACATCGACTACGCGAAGCTCTCGTATCGCGGCACGTATGACGTCGGCCCGGCGATCGACGCGCAGTTCGAACCGACCCGACGCGAACTCCGGGGATATCCCGGCTTGTTTCAGGTCGGGCTATACTACAAGGGCAAAGGCGCGATGTACAACTTCAACGTCGAAGCCGAGATCACCGCCGCGCAGCTTGCCCAGCGCATTGCCCCGTCGGCGAACGCATGATGCTGGTCACGGTTTGGTGACAAGAGTTCGTGGCAGGCGTGGTTCGTCTTGCCTACGATACGAGACTCCACTATAATGACGAAACTACGGCGACGTAGCCAAGTGGTAAGGCAGAGGTCTGCAAAACCTTTATCGCGGGTTCGATTCCCGCCGTCGCCTCAAACAAAACGGCGCATCCAACACGATGCGCCGTTTGCGTTTAGGTGTGGTCTCGCTTAGCGGTCGACCGCCATCCGGCCGTACAATCCGGTCTGGAATGCGACGGCCAGTGTGAGACCGAACGCCATCATGAGGCCGGGGACAAACAGCAGCACGAACCCAACCGCAATCAGGACGCTGAACACGAGAGCCACGACGTAGAACGAAAGCGACGCGATCAGCGCCTCGATCGGGCGGGTGAACACCGCGCGGTACGCCCCAACGACATCGACAAATGCCGTAACGTCGTCGGTGACCGCAAACTTGGCGATCGGATACATGATCATGGGAAACGCAAAGATCATGAGAACCGGGATCGTCACCACCAGCACCATCGAGAACATCAGCAGAAGGCCGTAGACGAACCCACCGACGGTCACGATCAGGCCGCGGACGAAGTCGTTCACCCAGTCGTCCCATTCGGGCAGCATGTAGTCGCCGTGTGCGACGCGGCGTGTCGCGCGCAGCGCATAGCCGGCAACCACCATCGACCCGAAGAACGGAATGAAGTTGAGCACCGCGCCAATCAGCAGCTTAGTCCACGTCGGCGTGCCGCCGACCAGCGGGTACTGCACCGACGCGCCAATATACGCGCCGCAGCCCGTCAGCTCCTGATCGCTGTAGAAGCCCGAATCGGGGCGAATCACATCGTCAAACTTCGCTTTTTCCGTGTAGTACGTCATGGCTTTCGTCCTTGCCCTATCGTATCGTCACAGCAGGCGACCAGCGCGTGGCGCACCTGCATAATCCGCAGTTGTCTATGGGATTCATACGTATTTGGAGGGCTTCGCGTTGCGGCCTGAAGCGATTTCCGTTACTCTGTCAGCATGCAAGCACACGAACCCAACGCCCCCGATACCGAGCACACCGTTCATCGTCTGCACCTCGTGACGACTGAGCGCGACCCGCGGCCAGCGATCCCGCCGGTGCCCAACTACGCGCTTGCGGAGGTCTGCCCGGCGTGCGATGCACCGGTCTATCGGCATGCGTGCAAAGTTCGCTGCGCCCGCTGTGGTTTCATGTGGGATTGCAGCGAGCTATGACGCCGGCGGATCCGACTTCTTCGATTCGGGTGAACTGGCGAAGGACGATCCGGCGTTCGTCTTGGAGTCCGCTGGCTTGGGTGCCGATGCCGGCGCTGCCACCGTCTTAAGCGGCTGTGCAGATGCGTTCTTGCGTGCATCAACAGTCGACGGCGGCGCAACGACCGCGGCTGTGTCGGTCGGCGTCAGATGCGAGATATGCGCGCCGCACACCTGCCCGAACACCGCGAATGCGAACCTACCGTTGTCGTCGAGCCCAAGAGCGCTGAGCGCCGCATTGACTGGCGGCAGTTCGGCGAATCCGACCAGCTGACGTTCATCCGACGCGCTCAGCACGTCGATTGCAAACCGTTGATGCGTGAGCTTCAACCCGTCCGGATCGTACATTCGCAGTACACCGCTGTCGGCGTCGTACGTCATCAAGCGCGTACCATCGGGCGACAGTGCAAGGCTGCTGCACGCATAATGCAGGTCGCGCCTGCTGCTCACCTTTCCGCCGTCCATCACCACCAACCGCGTTCCGTCGCTGGCGACGAGCCGGTGTGTCCGGGGACTCATTTGCAGCAGCAAGTGTAGGTCGTCGGCAGGTTGCAGACCGGGCTTAATCGTCTTGATCGCGCCACCGATCTTGCCGATCAGCAGGGCGCCCTTGGAATCGAGCACGGCCACGATCTGTGCGGCCGCATCGACGGCGAACGCGTCCGGCTCGATATCAAACGTAAGAGTCTTGGGCCGTTCGTCCGGGCCGGTGTACAACATGAACGACGCGTCCCCGGTGTGGATGATGGCATGCTTGCCAATCGACCAAACGTGTACCGGCGGCTTGCACGCATGGCTCCACCGCGCGACGTGCGGCAGTCTGAACCCTTGCAGGTACGTCCAGCGTTCAGCGTGACCGTCAGGCAGGGCGAAGTTCGCGGTGCCGTAGACGTTGCCACGTTCGAGGTCATAGACTGCGGCCATGCCGTCCTGCGCCCACGCAACAACCAGCTCGGGATTACCCGGCACGAGATCGACATGAACAATTGCGGAGTTGGCGAGATGAACGCGCCACGGTTTCGTCATGCAGCACCCTCCCAATCCGCTAGAGGATACCGTGCGGTCCGGCGGCGTTCAACCGCCGTGGCTAGCTGGGAGGCAGCGTTGCTAACACGCGCTGCACTTTGAGTGCGAGGTGCAGGATAAGCCGGTTCTCCGGGTCGTTGAGGTCGAGGCCGGTCAGTTCGCTGATGCGATCCAGCCGGTACACCAGCGTGTTGCGGTGTACCGCAAGGTCGGACGCCGCCTTGGCGAGGTTGCCGTTGGCATCGAAGAAGCCGTTGAGGGTGCGGATCAAGTCGCCCTGCTTGCGGTCGTTGTGCTCTACCAGCGGGGCCAACGCCTCCTCGTAGAAGCGGCGGAGATGCTGCAAACTGCGGTCTTTGACGCCCAGCAGGAGCTGATACAGCTTCAAGTCGCCGTAATACGTCGACTTGTCGACATCGCCGAGCTGCTGCGCAATCGTCAGGGCGTCTTTCGCTTCACGATACGAGTCGCGCAGGTCATGCAGGCCCTGAACCGGGCGGCTGATGCCGGCAGCGACGACTCCGCCGGGTGCGCGCACCTGCAACTGCTCGCGTAGGTATTCGATCTGCTGGCGAGCACGCGCCAGCGCCTGCGGCGAATCGAGGGGATACAACAGCACGATCAAGTCGACGTACTGCCCTGTCGCAAATTCGATCTGCCGCCGCGTGAGGTCGTCACGCACAAACCCGATCAACGAGTCCAACGGAAGCGGCATGCCGGACGACGACACCGCCCGAAACGCCGCGGTGACATACAGCGCGTCGGGGTCGAAGCCGGACTGTTCGGCGCGCGCCATCAGCATGTCGTCGTCGGCAGACGTGCCGGACAGCCACATCTGCACCCAGTCGCCGCGCGTTTGCTCGACCGCGGTGGCAATGGCGCGCGTCTTGGCCAACTGCACCGCGCAGACTTCCGCGCCGTAGGTCAAGACCAATCGGTCGAACTCGTCAAGCGTCGACATGCCCGTGACCAGCGAAAGGAATCCTGCTACACGCTTCTCGACCTGAAGCGCGGTGGTGTAGCCAAGCGGGCTGGACACGACGTTGTGTAGCGCCTTTGACGACTCGCGCTGGAGCCAACGCTGGAAACTCTCGATCGTCGCCGAGTCGGCAGCGGCACCCCTCGATCCGGTCATTGGGCGGCGCTGGCCTGCAGCATACGCGACCTCGGTCTGCACGCCGGCGTCGTCGTGGACGACGACTGTTTTGCCGGTCGCCCGCGCGATGATCTGCAGCAGCGTGCCCAATTCGCGGTTCTCTGCGGCCGCGCGCACCAGTTCGCGCTGCACCTCGATCGCGCGCTGAGTCACCTGCGCTGCGCCGCTGACGATCAGCCGGTTGACCTCGCGCTCGACGCGAGCCATGTTGGAATCCGGCGGCAGCACGATCAACGCGACATTTTGCTGGTTGGCGATGCTCAATGCTTGAGGCGGCACGTCCTCGCGTAAGCGCAGCGCGACCGCCGCAGCATTGGCGTCCGCAAGGCGCTGAACCACCTCGGTCACGCTGAGGCGGCTCTCAAAGCTGCGCAGCAGATCCATCTGCACCAGCGCCAGCTCGCCGCCATACAGCTCGTTGTCGGCAGGGGGCTGTGCCCGCAGCGCCACGGCCCAACTGATCTGAGCGTCCGGAGGCCCCGCGACAAGCCGGGTCTCGGGCGGCAGCGCCGTGCGCAGCAAGTACTGCAGCGATACTGTGTTGGAATCGGTCATTTCTAACACCCAAGTCGGTACATCCAACCAGTATAGCAAGTTGGGCTGCTTGGCGAGTTTTGCCTAGTATACGGAAAATCCGGCAACCTATTTAGTGACAATACACAAATCGGGTCACAGCACCAGACAAGAAAGGCGGATCACGTGGTGTGATCCGCCTTTGACTTTGGTCAGGATTGCCAATTAGACGGCGCGCTTGACCCCGAGCGTGAGCGTTTCGCCCCGTACCGACGTATCCTTCTTGGGGTCGTCGTCCGGCACGAACGACGCGCGGAAGAAACCGTTGGAAGGCGTGGCCGCCTCCAACGTCACGGCCAGCGTCTCGTCCTTGATGTACTCGGCAAAGCGGACGATGGCACGCGCCAGGCCTTCCGACGCCTCGTAGACGAGATGGATACGATCCTCGACATTGAAGTCGGCATCGCGCCGGGTGGCTTGCACACGTCGTACGACTTCACGCGCCAACCCTTCCTGAATCAGGTCGTCGTTGAGCCGCGTATCGACTGCCGCCAACAGGCCGGCCTCCTCGGCCACGGCGAAGCCCTGTGCCGCGCCCTGCTTGACTTCGCACTCGCCGGGCGAGACCTCGAAGGTCTGCCCGTCCAGTTCGACAACGACCGTCTCGCCGCGGTTCAACTGCTGCGCCCAAGCGCGCACCTGCTGCGGCGCGCCTTCGCGCAGCGCTTTCTGCACCCGCGGGAAGTCCTTGCCGAACTTCTTGCCAAGCACCTGCGGCAGCGGGTTGAGCTTGTACTCCACGACATCGTCAGCGCCGTCGAGCGTCTCAACGCGTTTGACGTTCAGTTCGCTCTCGATCAGCGCCGTCAGGCGCGAGACCGCCGCCCGTTCCTGCGCGTTACGGGTGACGAACGCCGCGCTTGCCAGCGGCTGACGTACGCCGATTTCGACGCTATCCCGCGCGGCCCGGCCGAGGCTGACCAGCCGCTGCACGAGATCCATCTCGGACAAGGCGGCCGTGTCGATCAACGACACATCGTATGCCGGCCAATCGCAGAGGTGCACGCTCTCTTGCGCGGTCGCATCGAACGGCATGACCAGTGCGCGGTACAAGTAGTCCGCGAGCATCGGCACGGCCGGCGCCATCAGCTTGCTCAACATGACCAACGCTTCATACAGCGTCGCCATGGCACTCGCGTCGCCATCCCAGAAGCGGCGGCGGCTAAGACGGACGTACCAGTTCGACAGATCCTCGACAAAGGCTTGAATGGGGCGCGTTGCTCCCGGAACGTCAAACGTCTCGTACGCGCTGCCGACGTCACGCGTCAGCTTGTGAAGCGATGCGAGCAGCCAGCGATCCAGCGGGTCACGCTCGGAAGCGGGCGGCGCGCCCGACGCCGGCGACCAATCCGCGATATTGGCATACGTGACGAAGAACGAATACGTGTTCCAGATCGTGCTCCAGAACTTTTTCACGACGTCCCCTACGAGATCCATCGAGAATCGGCGCGGTTCGCCCGGCGGGCCGGCAGTATACATATACCACCGCATCGCGTCCGATCCGTGCGCGTTCATCACGTCCCACGGGTCGACGACGTTGCCCTTCGACTTGCTCATCTTCTGGCCTTCGCCGTCGAGGATGTGGCCGAGGCAGATCACGTTCTTGAACGCCACGCTGTTGAACGTCATAGATGCGATGCTGTGCAGCGTGTAGAACCACCCGCGCGTCTGATCGACCGCCTCGCAGATGTAGTCGGCCGGGAACTGCTCCTCGAACATCGCCTGATTCGAGGCCGGGTAGCCCCACTGCGCGACAGGCATTGCGCCGCTGTCGAACCACACATCGATGACTTCTGGCACACGGCGCATTGTCCCGCCCGAGCCGTTCGGGTTCGGGAACGTGATGTTGTCGACATGCGGGCGGTGCAGGTCGAGATCGGACAGGTCGCGACCGGCCAACGCGCTGAGTTCCTTCACGCTGCCCACACACAACATTTCGCCAGTCTGATCATCGATCCAGATCGGCAGCGGGGTGCCCCAGTAGCGTTCGCGGCCGAGCGCCCAGTCCTTGAGTTCATCCAACCAGTTGCCGAAGCGCCCGTCGCGGACATGCCCCGGCACCCAGTTGATCGTCTGGTTGAGCGCCACCATCGTATCGCGATGTTCGGTCGTGCGGATGTACCACGAGTCGCGCGCGATGTACATCAGCGGCGTTCCGTCGCGCCAGCAATGCGGATAACTGTGCTCGTACTTCTCGCTTTTGTACATCAGCCCGCGCCGCTTGAGTTCGGTGATGATCTCCGGATCGGCGTCCTTGAACCACAGCCCCGCGAAAGGTTCGACCTCGTCGATGAAGTGGCCGGTGCTGGTCACTGTACGGATCAACGGCAGGCCGTACTCCTGCCCCACGCGCAGGTCGTCAGTGCCGAAGGCCGGCGCGATATGCACGATGCCGGTGCCGTCTTCCGTGCTGACGAAGTCGCCGGTCAGGACATAGGCGTGATCCTGCTCGACCGGGATGAAGCTGTACAACGGCACATAGCGCATGCCGACCAAATCGCGCCCGGTCATACGCCGCACGACAGTATAAGCGTCACGGTCGCGCAGTACGCTCAGGCGGGCTTCGGCAAGGATCAGACGCTCGGTACCGCCTTCAACTGCGGGACCTTCGACTTCGACGTACTGGATGTCGGCGCCAACGGCTAACGCGGCATTGCCGGGAAGCGTCCACGGTGTCGTCGTCCACGCGAGGAAGTACACGCCGGGCTGATCTTTCACCGGGAACCGCACGAATACCGACGGATCTTTGATGTCGTCGTATCCGAGCGACAGTTCGTGGCTGCTCAACGGCGTGCCGCAACGCGTACAGAACGGCACGGTACGGAAGCCTTTGTAGATCAGGCCCTTCTCGAAGAGCTGCTTGAGCACCCACCACACGCTCTCGATGTACGAGTTGTTCAGCGTGGCATAGGCGTTCGGGATGTCGGTCCAGTACGCCATGCGCTCCGTGAAGCGCTCCCACTTGCCGATGTTGCTCAACACGCTCTCGCGGCACTTGGCGTTGAACTCGGCAATGCCGTAATCCTCGATCTGCTGCTTACGCGTGAAACCGAGTTCCTTCTCCATGGCGATTTCGACAGGGAGGCCGTGCGTATCCCAGCCGCCTTTGCGCAGCACGTACTGGCCGCGCATCGTGCGATAGCGGGGGAACATATCCTTGAAGGCACGCGCCAATACATGATGGACGCCCGGCGTGCCGTTGACCGTCGGCGGTCCCTCGTACGTGACCCAACGCGGCGCGCCTTCGCGCTGCGACATGCTGCGCTCGAAAATGCGGTTATTACGCCAGAACTCGAGAATCGTCTGCTCGACGTTCTGGACATCGACCTTAGGACTGACTGCTTCAAACATCGCGGTGAACTGCTCCTTGGATTCGACAGGTCAAGATGTGACGACAGTACTGCGAACCCGGAGAGCAATCTTCCGCGATGCGTGAACCGGTTGAGGGCCACGCGTCACGGGCGCACCTCCCATTTCTGGACTACTCTGTGGATCGTCGTAACGATTCAAAACACGGCAGACTCCACCGTGTATGTGCGAATTATCGCGCAGAATTGGACGTGATAACAGGCGAAATACCGTGCAATTGGGGCGTGCTACGGCACGGGCGTCGAGAGCGGCGGCAGGCCCGGCGTGCTGAGCTGCACCGGTGCGGCCTCTGGAATCGTGCCAGTCCAGAAGATTTCGCGTTCGACACGAATACGGGTCGGCTGATCGTCGCCGTAGCCGCCAGCGATGTTGGCAAAGTACCGCTGCGCGAAAATCGACCAGCGGAATTCGCCGGAGCAGCGTGCGATGTTTGCACCGGCACGCGGCTCGTCCATCTGTACGAAACCGCTGTCGCATACGCCCGGAGCGACCGTGCACGTCGCGCCTGCACGCTCAAAGTCGCGCACGACGCGGCACGCATCCTCGCTGGAGGCATACAGCCAGTCGTCAACGCCGTAGCTGGGGCTGGTCGACTGCAGGAGCGTGAACGAGTCCGGTACCGGCGGGCTTGGCGGAAACAGCAAGCCGTACAGCACGCCAAGAATCTGAACACCGACCAGCACGGCAATCACGATCAGGATCGCAGCAAGTGTAATCCCGCCCCACCCGCGGCGCTTTGCCTGTGGCGTATCCGCCGCCGGTTTAGGGTTCCCAGTACTGCTCATAGTCGATTCGCGTCGTACCCTCGAAGTTCTGTCCGGTCGCATCGTTGCGCACGCCCGGCTGAATGGTGATCAACGTCGCCTTATCGATCCCGAGCAGCGAAATCTGCTGGAATAGGCAGCGGTATTCGAACGGCACACTGCCGTCGCCGGGCGTGTAGGACTCGAAATCGCCGCGCGACGGATTGCGGATGCACCGTTCGCGATTCGGGTCATTAATGTCTACTCCATCTTGCTCAGCCAACAACCGATCGTAATACCGAAACACATCTTCCGGTTCAAGCAAGCTCTCGTAGAAAATGCGCCGGCTGGCCGGGGACAGCTCATCTGTCGCGAGAACGGTTGTCTCGGGGGGAATGGGTACTTCGAGCGGCGAGCGGAACGTGTTCTGCTCGATTGAGGCGAGGATGAACCCGCCCACCACGAGCAAGCCACCGACAATGGCAATTACTACCCCGACTTTAAAGACGGAGATGTTGCCGTCCCGGCTCAAGAAGAAAGTGGCCATTGTGTCCCTACCCTTCTGCGAGCAGTGCGTTCAGAGCATTCACGTCGGCTTGAAGTGCGGCGCCATAAGGCGTATGGGCGAAGCGCTCGGCATTGCGCGCGATCGGTTCCAGCCCACGCTCGATCAAATCGACGGCAGGGGCCGCCCCACCGCCTTTCCATGCGATCAACGCCGCCATAAGTGTAACGTGCGATTCGCCGTCTTTGACCGCCACTTCTGCGACTGGAAGTCCCGCGCGCATCCGCGCCTCGGCAAGATCGACCTGCACGAACTCGGGCGCACCGCGTTCCAAGGCCGCGCCGAATGCTTCGGCGGCATCTGCATACTGCCCATTCGCCATAAGTGTACGTCCGATGCTGTAGCGAGCGAATTGAAGGTGCGGCGCGATTTGTACGGCTTTTGTCAGGATTTCGAGGCTCTGCACGGTATCGCCAGACATCCGATAGGCGTTACCGAGCAGCACGAGCGCGCGCGGGTCGGGCTTCTCGGCGTGGCGGGCGGGCTCAAGCAAGGCAATCGCGTCGGCGTATTCGCCCGCGAGGATCATCCGCTGCGCCCGCGTGACATCGGTGACCATGTGCCGGTTGGCGTACAGGAATATGCCCTGCATCACGACCAACAGCCCGATCAGCCCGATCCATACTGCCGTGCGCTGTTCGGGCGGTACGCGCCCGCCAAGCACGAGCACGACGACGAACAACACCAGCGCAAGGATGAACGCCGAACGGCTTGCGCCGTCCCAAGCGCGAAATTGAGTAAAGACGGCGGTCGTAATACGGCCGAAGCGCATGGTTAGCGCACGCTGCCCGACTCGGCGTCTTCCAGCGCACGGTCGATATCGGTGACCTCGTAGCGAAGCGCCGTGCCGTAGGTCGTGCCGGCCAACGCCGGAATGGAGGCCTGCCATACGGCCAGTCCGTCACGCGCGGCCATCATGCGTGCCGCACATCGTACCGCCCGTTCGGCGTCGCCCTGTGCCTGATACGCCTGCGTCAGGTGAAAGTTCACGCGTACGCTGTACATCGGCGGCAGCGGATCGCGCGCGGCGCGTTCAAACGACTGAACGGCTTCATCGGCGCGGCCGGCGAAGCGCTGGACAAACCCGAGTTCGGCCCATACCACGGCCTGATCCGGGTCGCGTTCCAGTGCTTGCTTGAGCGCGCTAGCTGCTTCGTCGTACGCACCCTGCAGCCGGTAACCGGTCGCCAGCGTAATGTACGAGCGCGCGTCTTCAGGGTGGATCTGCACCGCCTGATCGGCCGTCGACTGCGCTTTGCCGAACTGGCCGGAATATCCGTAGGCGCTAGTCAACATCATCAGCACCTCGCTGGAGGTATTGCCTTCACGCACCATCCGTTCGAGCACCGGCACAGCCTCGCGAAATCGCAGCGACTCGATCAACCGGTAAGCCGCACCATAGCCCGCGCCGCGCTCGCGTGCCTGCCGTGCGATCAGCGCCGCGACCAGCCCGAAGAACAGCGCGAACATGGCCCCCGACAAACATAGGCCGGTCAGCGCGAACTGAACCGAAAGCGAGACACCGGCTTGCGGCTCGGTTCGGCCGATCAGTTCAGCGAGGATGCCCACGATGAACACGACACCGCCCAGCAGCGCGAACGCGCCGCTGACGACAATCCCGATATAGACGAACAGGCGGCGGCGGCTCATGGTCAGTTCCCCAATGCAGACAACTCAAGCTCGCCGTCGATCAGGCGCTCGGCGGCTTCGACGTCGCTGCCAATAACGGCGCGCAGCGTGTCCGCCTGATCGGACGCCAGCAGCTTGCGCCATTCCTTCAGCGCGCGGCGCTCGTGTCTGAGATCGTCCAGTGACTGCGCGGCGCGCTCGTTCTGGCCGAGACGCACGGCGGCCCGCGCACGATACAGGTGGATGAGCAGGCGGTGCCGCGCATCAGGGACGCCGGTTTCGATCGCGGCATCGAGATGAGTGAGCGCGTCCTCGCTCATGCGCAACCGGTCCTCGACCATGCCGAGGTTGTATGCCGCGACCCACTCGTCCGGCGCGAGTTCATACGCCTTGCGTCCCGCCGTCAGCGCGTCGTTCAATTCGCCCGCCTGCAAATGCACTTCGGCGAGCAGGTTGTAGCCGACGGCGGCGTGGTCCGGCCCAAGCTCGATGAGCTTCTTGTAATCGCGTTTAGCCGCGTTGAACTTGCCGTTGAGTCGATGGATTTCGGCGCGGAAGCGGTAATGACCCGGATTCTTCGGCTCCTGCCGGATCAGCGCGTCCAACGACTTGGTGGCCGTCTCATAGTCGCTCTTGCGCATCGCCTTGACGGCCTGTTGATAGGCCATCGGCCCGCGCGGGTTGAAGATGAACTGCGCCGCGACAATCCAACCGAACGCCAACCCGAGGAACAGCCCGGCCTGCTGGTAGAACACCGTCGTGCCGAGCACGACGAGGCCGAACGCGGGCGTAAGGATGCCGAACCAGCGGCCGCGATCGAACGGGTCGAGCGCGGAGAATATGATGCCGACGGCGCCGCCCACGAACACCAAAAGCAGCACGGACTGTACCGTGACCACCCACGGGCCGGTCACTGCGTTGAGGATGAGGCTCGCCAGACCCGTGATCGCCAGCAACAAAAAAGTGCGGTCAGGCGCTGCGGGCCGAGCATGTCGCCGAAGCGGCGCAAGCGGTTCATCATGCGACCGTTCCGTTCTGGCCGAGCGCCAAGTTCGCTACCCGGATGTCCATCTCGCCAATCTGCCTGCGCAAGACGACGCCCTGCGGTGTCGCCCACACACGTTGGGTGAACTCACCGTCGACATCGAATACGGCAGCCTCGTAGGTCCGACCGGCGATGGTGACTTGGTCGGTGCCAACTTGCATTCGGCGCGAATCCAAGATTAGTGGCTCGCCGCGATGCGTCCGATACCCGAAGAATGCCATGACGGGTTCGTCGTCGGCCACGGGCCAGCGCGCGACCTGTATTCCAACCAGCGCTGTCTTGAGCAGCAGCACGACATATCCTTCGCGAAGCGCGACCTCGACGTCCTGCCGGTCGCCGGTTGGCGAGCTCATGCCAACGAGCGCAGCGCGCGCGTGGAAATCGAACGTTTCACGGCGAATCCCATCCGGCGCATGGAGCTGTGCCGCCACACGCTGAATCCTCCCCCCGTCGCTCGCAGGATCGTACAACGCCTCGATCAACTGGCTGGTGCGGTCGAGGTCGCGCCAGTCGTAATCGATGCGCACGAACCACGACCCGTCCGGCAGGGCATGGATGCTGAAGTGCTCGGAACCGGCAAGCTGCTGTCCACTGCGGGTGTAGCGGTAAACGCCCGATGCAACGAGATGCTCGCGCTGAGTGACGGGGTGCAGAACGCGCATGTCAGCCGGTGCCTGCCCTCATCCTGACCATCACGCGTTCGCCACCCATGGCCTCCCAGAACTTGCGTCCAGCCGGATTCTTCTCCGCGACGTGCCACTCGAACCGACGTACGCCGTTGGCCTTGAGCCATCCCTTGATGTCGTCCACCATCAACCGACCTACGCCACAACGACGGTATGTCTCCTCGACAAAGATGTCGGCCAGCAAGCCGCTGTTCTCTTGTACGAACATATCGGGAATGACATCCACGATCACTGCCAGCGCAAAGCCGACGAGACGGTCTTCATCCTCGACGACCACAATTCGCGTCAACGGATCGTTGAGGCGGCTGGCGAGACGGCGGGCGTAGACGCGCCCCCCACCCATCGCTGCCGGAGGCAGGGCCGGATCGAGGTCGTGGTGGAGCATCGCCAGCTTCTCCCACATCCCGCCGATTTTCTCAATGTCGCGTTCTTCGGCGACTCGTAGTCTCATATCGCAAGTCTCATCACATCACAGCCGGGCGCACCGCGTCGATTCACACGGTGCGCGCCGAGCGCTAACCAGAATGCCTGTTCGATTGGGCTAGCCCGCGGAACGTCGGCGACGATCCAGCGGCACTCGAACCGGGAGGCCTTGGCCCGAATTGTGTCGATCATGAGCCGCCCGAGGCCGGGATACGGGTGATGGGCGTCAAGCGCCATGTGGTCGACCCATACCGTGGGGCCCCATTCCACATCGTCACGCAGCCACCCGGACACATACCCGACCACACGCCGGTCGACAACTCCGACCCAAACCGCACCATCCCACCGGTCGCTCCAGTCGATTTTCGTCTGCCGGCGCACGCGCCGGTCTGCAGAATGGACGAACGCAAAGTGTTCGTCATACAAGCGTTGGAGCGCATCCCGATCGTCTAAAGTCGCGTTGCGGACTCGCATAACCCCTCAAGCGGGCATTTTCGCTGTCAGCATAGCACCCGCACCCGATGCGATCAAGGCAGGACGCTGTGCGACGCGCGCAAACGAAGTACACTCACGCTATGCAATACGAGGTCGCAACCCCTGCCGAACTTCCTCAATGGATGCGCCAATCGCGCCGCCAGATCGATTGGGGCTTCGTGCTCACAAGCTTGATCGGCTTGGCGATGGCGTGGACGATCATCGTGCGCCCCGGCATACCGGTGGTGTCCGACCTGTACAACAGCGCGTTCATGACCTCGGACCTTGCGGCCGCGCTGCGCGAGGGCCAGATCCTCCCGCGCTGGTCGGCTCACTCCAATTTCGGCTACGGTGCGCCGGTCCCGAGTCATATACCTCAAGGGGCCGCGTACCTAGCCGCAGTGGTCGAGCAGTTATTCACCGGGGATACGTCGGCAGCGGTGGCGGCTGTCCTGTCCGCAGCATTAGCGCTGGCAGCCATGACGATGTACGGCTGGATACGCGCGCTGGTCTCGCCCACGGCGGCTGTGCTGGGAGCCACGGTCTACGTGCTCAGTCCATTCGTCGGCCATACCGCGCCTCACACGCTCGGCGACCTGCCGCTTGTCGTAAGTGCGGCGCTGGTTCCCAGCGTGCTATGGGCAGGCGCCCGTATCGTGCAAGCGCCGACGCGGGTTTCCGTGATACTCCTCACGGTCGGGCTGACACTACAAGCAGCCGTGCATCCATCGCTCGCCCTTGTCGCGGCCGTGTCGACGCTCGCCTATGCGCTATTCGTCAATCGTGTCGCTGCCGTGCGTGTCGCCGCGTGCATCGGCACGGCAGCGATGTTGTTCGCGCCATTCTGGCTGCCCGCGCTGATGCACGGCAGTTTCGTCACGTGGATCGACAACCCGATACCCGACGATCGGGTCTTCAGGCTGACCGATCTTCTCGTTCCGATCACGTTGCACGATCCTGCGCTGCTGAATCCGGCGCCCGTCTTTGGCCCCGGTCTCCCGGCCCTCGCGCTTGCAGGCTTCGGGCTGCTGACGTTGGCACGCAAGCGAGCCCGGCGCGGCTCGATCGTGCTTGCGGCGTTACTGCTCTCGTGCACCCTTGTCGGCGCGGTCGTGCAGCCCGCAACATGGTGGTTTCTGTGCGTCAATGCGGCCGCTGCCATGTTGGCCGGAGCGGCGGCAGAGTGGCGTTACCGGCTTCCTTCTGCACTGCGCCGGGCATTCGTCCCGGCCGTAATGATCGGGCTGGCGGTCGGCTCTGCGCCGGTCTGGCTCGTCTCTAGCGTGGGTACCGCGACCGAATTTTCACCAACCGCACAGATCGCTCACCAGCAGCAGGGCCTCGGCGCGGCGATCCTGCCCCCCGGGCAAGCTATCCCGACAACGCTGGTCGAACCAGTACGGGCCGATCCCAACCTCGTCGAGTCGTATCGTCAGCCGCTGCTCGTCCGCATTCGCCCGGGTGCGCCCGTCCGCGTGACACCGATCTATACACAGAGTCATGCCAGCGCTTGGCAAGTGTCGGCGATGTCTCCTCAGACTGTCGTTGTTTCGCAGGCACATTATCCGGGCTGGCAGGCGTATCTTGACGGCGTTCCACTGGCGACCGAACGCGACCCGGAAACCGGGTTGATACGTATCGCCATTCCGCAGACGGCAAGCGCAACACTTATCCTCGCACAGTCCGTGACTCCCGCACAGTGGTTGGCGTGGGTGTTCGTCGGCCTCGGTGCGGTGGCGCTTGCAGCAATCGTGCACTTCACGTCAGGGTCGCGCGTCCGCGAGCTTCCTCGCTATGATGTATCTGAAGCGCGACTCACCGGCATCGCCGTGTTGGCGCTGATCGCGGCCGTCCTCCTCACAGCATCTCCCGATGCGCCTATCGCCTTGCGCGCCGACCGTCTGTCTTCACTCGCGGACGCATCGCTGCTCAGCGCGGACGCCGGGCCAATCTCGCTAGTGGCCTATCGTATCGACGGCAGCGCACCGGTACCGGGCGGCATGTTGAGCCTCGAGCTGTTCTGGATGGCGGCTTTGGCGCCGGGCCAAAATGTCACGATTGCAGCGGAGCTTGTCGACCTCGATCAACAACCATGGGCGCTGTTGTCAGGCCCGCAAGCACCCGGCCTGATCGCCTCGCGGCTCTGGCCAGCCGAAACGCTGATCCGCGACATGCGGCGCGTGAGCCTTCCATCGGACCTACCGCCGGGGATCTATCAGGTCGCGCTGTCGGCGTATGCCTGCGAAGCGCTGTGTTCGACGGGGCAACGGATTGGCTTCCGCGATACCCGCGGCACTGAACGCCGTACGCTGCTCCTCCCTCAGGTGATCGCCGTGGGTGGCGAATAGAATCAGTTGGCCATTTTGCCTGTTGCGAGTACAATCACGCGACATTCCGCGCGCATGACAGCATGGTGGTGACTTCACGAATGAGCAGCAACAACAACGATCCCTACTATCAGAAGATCGGCGACGGGTGGGCGCAAGCGTCTCGGGGCGAGTACTCCGCCGCAATCAGCACCTTCAACGACATCATCCGGTCCGACAACACGAACATCGACGGCTACTATGGCCTCGGCATGGCCCAGCGGGCCAGCGGTGACAAAGCGGGTGCCAAGGCTAGCTTCGAGAAAGCCAAGACGCTGTCAGAGCAGATGTTGGCCGAGATTCGTCATGGTGCGACGTCGAACGACCTGACGACAACCCGCGACGACCGGTACATGATGCTTATTCGCATGCTGCAGCAGCGCCTAGCAGAGACCTAACCCGAAACACGATCCGGTCATGGAAAAGCGCGAACGGCTGGAACGGACGCTCGCGGGCGAAGCCGCCGACCGAGCGCCGATTGCCGTGTGGCGGCCCTTTCCCGGCGATGACTTGCGTTCCGCCGACTATGCGCAGGCCATCGTCGACTTTCAACTGCGCTACGACTGGGATATGTGCATGATCGCGCCGCCGTGGAGTTTTGCCGGCGGCGATTACGGCCTGCAGGAAGAATGGCGCGGCGCACCTGACGGCGAACGCATCGCCGTTCGCAGGCCAATCCGCCGTTCGCTTGACTGGACCGATCTGCGCCCCGCAGATCCATCCAAAGGCGAACTGGGGCGGCTGACCGAAACCATCGCTGGTGTGATCGACGGGCTGCGCATGACGGGCGTTTCGGTGGTTGTCGGTGTCCTGAGTCCGCTGACACAAGCCGAGCGATTGGTTGGGCGCGAGCTGCTTATCCGGCATTTGCGCCTCCGCCCTGATCGCCTTATGACTGGGCTGAACACGTTGACCGAGTCGACCGTTCGGTTTCTCGATTCCCTACGCGGTACGGCCGTAAGCGGTATTGCGCTGGTCAGCGAGCTGGCCGACTGCACCGTCCTGTCCGAACCAGAGTATGAGTCGTTTGGCCTCCCCGGCGACTCGGCGCTCTTGTCCAGCGCGCCAAAGGGCGTTTGGCTCCGGATCGCGTACCTCGCAGGCGCGGCCGCGATGACGCGCCTGTTCGCGCGGCTACCTGCGACCCTCGTTGCGTGGGACGACCGGTCCAGCGAAACCGATCTGGCTGCAGGTCGGTCGATGTGGTCGGGCCCAATCCTCGGCGGACTCGATGCGGAACTGGACATGCGCGCGGGAACGCCATCCGGTGTGCGCGAAGCGGTGCGTGCCAGCCTTCATACGATGGGTAACCGCCGCTTGGTCGTAGGATGCGGCAGGCCGCTGCCGGTAACCGTACCGCACGGCAATCTGAAAGCCGCGCGTACGGCCGTGGAGCGCGGCACGCCATGAGCACGCGCGTGATTGCCGGGACGGCCAAGGGCCGCCGGCTTAAACTCGTCCCCGGCGATACGACCCGCCCGATTATGGACCGGGTTAAAGAAGCGTTGTTCAGCATCCTCGGCCGTAGAGTCTATGATGCGCAGGTGCTCGACCTGTTTGCCGGTACCGGCGCTGTCGGCATCGAGGCGCTCAGCCGGGGAGCCGCACACTGCATCTTTGTCGACCTCGAGCGCCGCGCGATCGATACGATCCGCGACAACCTCAAGACGACCGGCCTCGCTGGCAGCGCCGAAGTGCGCCGCGCCAACGCCTTTCAAGTCCTCTCCGGGCCGGTAACGCCGTGTGACGTGATCTATGTCGCTCCGCCGCAGTACCGCACCTTGTGGGCGGATACGCTGCACGCGCTGGATGCGACTCCCCAGTGGCTTGCGCCCGGCGGTGTGATCGTCGTGCAGATCGACCCTAAGGAGCGCGCGCCTATAGCGTTGAATCACTTTTCGCCTTATGATGAACGACGGTACGGAAGCACGCTGCTGTGGTTCTTCCAGCATCACGCCGAGGCTGCACCCGAAAACGCAGAGGATTCCCCTTCATGATGTTTCCTGAGCTTGAGGCCGCCGCGGACGATCTGATCGCCGAGTTCGGCGTGACGTCGCCACCGGTGCCCATCGACACCATCATGATGACGCCAAAACCCGGCATGTGGCCCAAGATCGATCTCGGTCAGCTCACCTTGAGCTTCACGTCACGCGGCGATCGGTTTGCACCGCGTATCTCGATTGCTCGCCTCGTGGTGCGCCAGCTCGTCCACACCGATTGGGGCAAGCAGCACAACCTCCCCGACTTAGTCGGCTATGAACCCGACCGTATCGCCGATTACGCGCGCATGGTACTGATGCCGTGGTCGTTGATCGAGAAGGTGCCGGAACGCGATCGCAACCCGATCGGAATCGCGATGACGTTCATGGTGCCGGAAGACGACGCCGAACTACGCCTCAACCTGCGCGCCAACGAGGACAAGCCGCAGCCTTAACTTCTGCTAACTGCCAAGCACCTCGCGGGCCACGGCAAGCGCGCTTTCCGCATCGTGTACGCGTCCAACAACCTGCGCTTCACGAATTGCTGTAAGCAGCCTGCCGACCACGGCGCCGGGGCGCAAATCGAGTGTCGCCATTAACGTATGGCCGTCGATCACCGCCGGCGGCTCGACCACTTCGGCCGATCGTACAAAGAACGCTTCAAGCATCACCTGCGCGCGTTCCAACACGTGTACCCACCGATCCTGATCCAACGCTACACCAGCGCGGCCAAGTTCCTCGGCCAACGCGATCAGCACCGCATCGACGCCCGCGTCACGCGGCCCGTACCAGTACCGGTGAAGCATCAGGTCGTCAAGCGGGCGTTCCAGATCGGTCACCAACGTGCGGTCGGCACGGAGAACGGCAGTCAGCCGCGCCCGTTCCGGATTGCTAAGACGCAGCCGTTCGCACATCGGCTCGACCACCGAGGGTGCGTCGGACATGGAGCAGGCAAGTGCGGCGGCGATCATCAACAGCGCGCGATGCGGCCGTTCGTTAGCCCACTGCACCGAGATGTGCGCCTGCAATGCGGCGCGAAAGCGATCGAGCGACACCACGAACGCCCCCAGCCCGAAGGCGGCGGCGGTATTGTCGCTGCGCTGCGGACTAATGGCAATGAGGATCTGATCAAGTCGTTCGACCACACTGAACACCATGTCGCGATCGGCAGACGAGAGCACCGACACCTCCGGCAGCACGGCGGGTAGCAGTCCAACCGCGCTCATAATGCGCATGGCAGCGTAAGGCTTGATGCCGGCCAATACACGAACGGCCTCGTCACGCAGCCGCTCCGGCGATACGGTCGACAGCGCGCCGGCGTGTCGGCGCATATCGGCCAGCGTCTCGCGTTCGATGTGTCCGTTGAGCTGCAAGCTCAGGCGGACGGCGCGCAGCGTCCGCAGGGGGTCGGACGTGAGGCTCTGCTCGCTGCAGCGGCGGATCAGCTTCTGCCGCAGGTCGGTCTCGCCGTCCATCGGATCGATCAGCAGGGTCATGTCCCCCTGAAGTGGGCTGGCCATGGCGTTGATCGTGAAATCGCGCTCGCGCAGGTCGCCCTGGAGATCGTCGGCGCGCAACGCCGCCACGTCAATGTTCAGTCGCCCCTCCGGTCTCTCCAGCAGTACCCGGGCAACGTCACGCTCGGCATCCATCACGTACACATCGCCGTGCAGCGTGTTCGCGATCAGCCGTGCCAATCGGGTCGCGCCACGATGCGTCACGAGGTCGAGGTCTTTGACGGGAAGGCCGAAATAGGCATCGCGCACAGCGCCGCCGACCACGTAGATGGGTTCGGGATAATCCGCCAGCGACTCGGCGAGATCGAGAACAATGTCCGGCCAGATCAGCGGGCGCACCGGCTGACGCGGCACCACACCACTCATTTGGGCGCAATTCCCAGCTTTTCGAGGTCTACCACCCCGATGTACGGCAAGTTGCGAAACCGTTCGTCGAGGTCGAGCCCGTAGCCGAACACGAACTTGTCCTCGATCGTAAAGCCGACATAGTCGACCTTGATCTCGACCTTGCGCCTGCTCGACTTGTCGAGCAGGGTACAAATGCGAATGTCGATCGGGCCGCGTGTCTTGAGCATTTCGATCACTTTGCTCAGGGTGTAACCGCTGTCGATGATGTCCTCGACGATCAGGACGTGCTTGCCAGACACCGAGACGGACAAGTCCATGTCGATCCGAACGTCGCCGGAGGTTTGGCGTGCGCCTCGGCCGTAACTGCTCACCGCCATGAAATCCATCTCGTGCGGCACGTTGATATGTCGCGCCAGATCGGTTAGGAACATCACCCCGCCTTTGAGGATGCACACCAGAATCAGGTCTTCGTCATCGGCGTAGTCGGTGCTGATCTGCTCGCCGAGTTCGGCGACGCGCGCCTGCAGCGTATCAGCGTCGATTAGTACTTCCTTCAAGAACCTCTCATGCGCATTTCTCATCGGCTGACCACGATTCCATCGTACTATGTGAGGCGATCGGTGTCCGGGAGTGTTCGCGTGCGGACTCGCCGGAATACGTTTGCGTAGTATAGCAGGTTGACGAACTTCCACGGGATGTCCGCTGTGAGCCACACGAGATTGGTACTGGCCGCACTTCTCTTGCTACTACTTGTGCCGAGCAGATCGGCGGGGGCAGAGAGCGCGGCGATGATGCTTGAGCATGATGCGGTTGTGACGTGGGCGGGCTGGTCGCCCGATGAAACCTACATTCTGACGACATCGGAAGACGGAACGGCGCGGCTTTGGGATCACGCGAGCGGCGAGCTTGCGCGTGTCTACGATCACGGATCGCCAGTTCGCGGCGCGTCGTGGGATCGCTCCGGCCAGATGTTCCTTTCGTGGACGGACGCAAGCGTCATCGGACTGTGGTCGGTTGACGACATGGAGCCGATCATGCGCCTCGAAAACACCGCCCCCGTGCGCGGCGTCGTTTTCGCCCCGGACGGCGAGTCGATCCTATCGTGGGGTGGCGACGCGGCAGTCGAGTGGTCGCTGGCAGGCGAGCCGCAGCTCCGGCTCGAACATCGCTCGGTGGTGCGCTCGGCGCAGTGGAGCGACGACGGCACGCACATCCTGACGTTTGCCGAGGCAGGCACCGCGACGATCTGGGACGCCTCGACCGGGGAGCGCCTAAGTGAGCAGGCCTTTGGGCGGGATGCGTTGGGCGCGGCATGGACAGCAACCGAAGACCGCGTTCTGGCGTGGACAATGTCACGCGGCGTCCAAGTATGGCAGCAGGGGGCATTCGCGCCGGGCTTGACCCTTCCGCACCGCACATTCGTGGACGGCGCCGTGTGGAATGCCGATGAAACGCGCATCCTCTCGTGGTCTGCCGACGACACGGCAAAGGTCTGGGACGCGCAGTCCGGCGATGAAGTGCTCACCCTGCGGCACATCGACTGGGTCGAGGGCGCGCGCTTCAGCAGCGACGAAACGCGCATCCTCTCGTGGTCATACGACAGCGTATTCCTGTGGACGGATGATGGCGCGAAACTGGGCGAATTTCGACACGACCTGCTGGTCACCGGCGCGGTGTGGAACCGGAGTGAGGATCACGTGCTGAGCTGGGGTTGGGACGGCACCGCCCGCGTCTGGGACGTGCGCGAGCTTACCGGCGAATTCGTTCCGACGCCGGAGCCGCAGCAGGGCGTAGGCCCCGGCGATCTATGACCGCTGGACGTCGATCCCGGCAGCGCCGAGCGCAGCCTCGAGCGCTTCGAGTTGATCGGCGCGAACTGTCACGGC
The DNA here is from genome assembly GCA_016716525.1 of Candidatus Flexicrinis affinis. Classification (NCBI taxonomy): domain Bacteria; kingdom Bacillati; phylum Chloroflexota; class Anaerolineae; order Aggregatilineales; family Candidatus Flexifilaceae; genus Candidatus Flexicrinis; species Candidatus Flexicrinis affinis. The sequence goes on along the minus strand of JADJWE010000001.1, from coordinate 641,152 downwards.
GGTATCGCCCAGCCGTGCACCGAGGTAGCGCCTGAACTGCGGCTTATCCCAGATCGCGTCAAGTACTTCGATAGACGTCGTGCGCAGGACGACGACCTGTTCGATCCAGACGTCCGCCTGCGCGCCTGCTTTCCACACGTGCAGCAGCTGCGCGACGGTATCCGGTAGCTGCTCCAGCCCCATGACCCGCTGCACATACTTGGCAATCCGGTCGGTCGAGATCCCCTGTGCCGCGCCGCGCTGAATGCCCGCCGCGTCGATGCGGTATTCGTACGGCTTGGCGGCCGTGGCCGGACTCACCCACGTGGTAAAGCGCGCGATCTGAAAGCGGTCGAATCGCGAAAACGCACGGCTAACACGCAGTACGCCATCGCTGTCGAGCGTCGGCCTTTCGTCGGCATCGGCGCGCGACGGGAACGGCTGATCGGTGAGAAACGCGCGCCCGTACGCGTTTAGCTGCACGGCATTGTCGCCCAACGTGAGCAACCCGAGCCAATGAAGCGGCTGTGTGATCACAAAGTCGAGCAGCGCGCCGTCGACGGCATCCCAATCCTCGAATCCGCTCAGGTAGTCGCCCGACTCGCTGCGGATATACCACGAGTCGAAGTCGCCACCGGGGCGCTGAAACGCCGGCTCTCGGTCCTTGACCGCGCTGATGAACTCGTCGATTGCCCACGCCGCGTCAATGGGTACAAAGCCCTGAATCAGGTTCAGAATCTCGCCACGCGAGGCCACCGGATCGTACGACCAGCCCTCGGTTTCGACGTTCAGCCCCGGCACGTGCAGCAGGTCGACATAGTCGGTTGAAGTGCGCCACGCCTGTGCAAGCTGCTGCGTTTGCTGAGCGCGACTGGCTTCCAACCACGGCCGTGCGACATCGCGCTGGGTGTACGCGACACCGTCTTCGATATAGATCATGCCCGAGGAGATGCCGAGCAGGAACAGAAATGTGAGGCGCTGTGGATCGTTGACGATGAGCTGCCGGCGCAGGACTTGCCGCGCTGCTTCGTCCAACGCGTACGTGCCGCTGATGCGAACGGTCATGACCTGCAAGAACGCCAACAGTGTCGTCAGATCGTCGACGAGGCTGGTGTCTGCTGCGCGCGGGTTCTCGACGCCGTCCAGCTTGCGGATTCGCCCCGGTGCGCTGGTTGGTGGTGGGCTGGATTCACGGGATGGGGCGGGCGTTGGCGCAGTCGCACGCGGGGCCGCTGCCTGTACCGGCGCCTCCTCCTCCGGATAATCCTCGTCTGATTCCTCGTCTTCGTCGAAATCAATGTCTTCTTCGAGGTCTTCGAGTGTCGCGGCAGCGGGATCGAGGTTGTAGCTGGTACGGCTGAACGGCAGCACGGACGCGAGGTCGTCAGGGATGTATACGATCGGACCGAGGCCGGACGACAGCTTGTCGATCCCAAGCCCGATCAAGCCGGCGTAATACAACGACTCGCTCGTGTTGGCCGGCTTCTCGTGGGGCTTTTCGCGCTCGATCTGGCCCGCGCCCATCTTGCGTACGTCGCCATGCAGGCGGCTGAACATGAGCTGGGCGATCCGGTTGCCGGAGCCGTTCAGCATCTTGAGCGCGTCGCGCTCCTTCTGCGACAAGCTGTCGTAGACCCGCGTCGCGTTAGCGGCTTCGAGCATCTGTTTGGCTACCGCCTCAGGATCGTTCTGGCTGCGCTTTTCCAGCTTGAGTCCCCAGCGCCGCGCCATCAGCGGCACGAGTTCAGGATGCTCTTTGAGCCACGCATCGAGTCGCCGCACGGTCAGACCCCGGATTTACCGAAACAATCGTTCTATTGTACCGCGATTGCGCAGTCGCGGTCACGCGGCGTTCGCGGAACGCAAACGGGGCGCCCATGATGGACGCCCCGCCGTTACAATTCCTAAGCCGCAACCTAGGCCGTGGCCTTTTCCAGCGACTCCTCGGACGATTCATCGTCACTGGACACGCGGAACACGTCATCGTAACTGCGTTCCAGTTCCTGCCTGAACTGTTGGGTGTACAGGTTGTAGTAGTACCCCTTCTTGCGCAGCAGTTCGCTGTGCGAGCCCATCTCCTGAATTTGACCTTCGGAGACGACGATAATGCGGTCGGCCCGCTTGATCGTGCTTAAACGGTGAGCGATCACGAAGCTCGTGCGTCCCTTCATGATCTGCTCCATGCCCTGCTGGATAAGCGCTTCGGTCAGCGTATCGACCGACGACGTCGCTTCGTCCATGATGAAGATTTCCGGCGCGGCCAGTACGGCGCGTGCCAGGCTCAGAAGCTGTTTTTGCCCGACCGACAGCAGGATGCCGCCTTCGCCGACTTCCTCATCGTAGCCCTTTTCGAGGGCGGAGATGAACCCGTGCGCGCCCGCCACCTGTGCCGCCTGTTCGATCTGCTCGTCGGTGGCGTCCAGGCGTCCGTACCGGATGTTGTCACGGATCGTCCCGCTGAACAGATGCGGCGTCTGCAGCACCATGCCGATACGGCTGTGGATACCATGCAGCGTGAAGTCGGTGTAGTCTGTCCCGTTGATCGAGATGCGGCCTGCTCGCGGCTCGTAGAACCGGCACAGCAAGTTCACGATCGTGCTCTTGCCGCCGCCGGTCGCGCCGACCAGCGCGATCGTCTCACCCTGCTTGACGGTCAAGCTGAAGTTCTTGAGCACCGGCTTCTCTGGCTCGTAGTAGAAGTCGACGTTCTCGAACTTGATCTCGCCGAGCAGAGTCTTCGGGTCGGCTGCGTTTTCCTTGTCCACGACTTCCGGCTCGCTGTCGAGCAGCGAGAACATGCGCTCGGCCGAGGCGACCGCGTGCTGAAGGTCGGCATACACGCGCGCGACATCCTGCACCGGCCACATCATGAACGTGATGTAGCTGACGAACGCCTGAATGCCACCGATGGTCAACAGGCCGGTGTTGACCTGCCAGCCGCCGTACCACGCCACCGCGCCAACGGCGATCGCGCTGATGATCTGCACGGTCGGCAGGAACAGCGCCGACATGTAGGCCGCGCGGTAAGCCGAGCGGTGGTAGTTGTGCGTCAAGTTGCTGAACTCGTCCAAGTTCTTGTTCTCGCGACGCATCGACTTGATCACGCGGATGCCGGTGATGCTCTCGTTGTACTCGCCCGAGATCATCGAGTTCAGCTTACGCACGTTGCGGTACTCGACCAGAATGCGCTGCTTGAACCAGATCGCAACGCGGATGATGATCGGCATCAGCAGCGCGACGATCAGAGCGAGCTGCCAACTGATGGTCGCCATGAAGATCAGCGACATCGTGATGTTCGTGATCGCCCACGTCACGTCCAAGAAGCCCCACGTCAACACGTTGGCGACGCGTTCGGGGTCGCTGGTGAGGCGCGACATGATCCAGCCTACCGGCTTGCGGTCGTAGTAGCTGAACGACAGGCGCTGAAGGTGCTCGAACATGCGCTTGCGCATGTCGTACTGCACGCGGTGTCCGAGGATGCCGCACACGTAGATGAACGTGAACACCATCGCCGAGAAGATCACCATAAGGCCGAGGTACTGCGCCACGAGGCCCAACAATACGTCCGGGTTGTTCGCCACGATGCCGTCGTCGACGATGCGCTTCGTCAGCAGCGTAAAGTAGGACTCAAACAGGCTCACGCCCATCGCGGCACCGAGGAACACGGCGACAGCGCGTCGGTAGGGCTTCAGCTGGCCGATCAAACGGCGGATCGTTCCGCCGTTGAGTTGACTGCTGAATTCCTCTTCTTCGAAACGTTCGACTTCACTCATGCGTTGAGTTCCCTCTCGAGTTCTTCCTCGATGCGCGATTGCATGTCAAAGATGCGCTGGTAGAAGCCGTCCTGTGCGATCAGTTCGTCGTGCGTGCCCATCTGCACGATACGGCCCTTGTCGAAGACGATGATCTTGTCGGCGTTCATGACCGTCTGCACGCGATGTGCGACGATGAAGCCCGTCCGGCCCGGAAGCAGCTGGCGAATAGCATCGCGGATGGCCGCCTCGGTCTCGCTGTCGACTGAAGATGTTGCGTCGTCCAATACGAGGATACGCGGGTTCTTCAGCAGTGTGCGCGCAATCGCCACGCGCTGCTTCTGCCCGCCCGAGAGCGTGACGCCGCGCTCGCCGACCATGGTCGAGTAGCCATGTGGGAAGCTTTCGATCACGTGGTGGATCGCCGCGGCACGCGCCGCGTCGTACACTTCTTCGTCTGTGACCGCCCTGTCCACGCCGTACAGGATATTCTCCTTGATGGTGCGGCTGAATAGGAACGGTTCCTGCTCGACCACGCCGATACTGCGGCGCAGGAAGTCGCGCGGGTATTCCTTGAGGTCGACGCCGTCAATCAGGATGCGCCCTTTAGAGTGTTCATAGAAGCGCATCATCAGGTTGATGACAGTTGTCTTGCCGCTGCCCGTGCCGCCCATCAACGCGACGACTTCGCCCGGCTTAGCCTCAAACGACACGTCACTGAGAACCGGGAGGCCGCGCTCGTACTCGTACGACACGTGGTCGAACTCGACGCTGCCCTTGATGGCCGGAACCGGCGGCGTATCGGTCTCGCCCAGCGGCTCGCGCGGGCTGCGGATAATCTCCATGACGCGGTCGTAGCTGACCATCGCCGCCGACGCCTGAACGATCAGACGGCCAAGGTTGCGCATCGGGTGGATCACGTAGACGACCATGCCGGCGAACGCGATGAACTGGCCCGCGGTTATCTCACCGTTCAGGGCCAGGCGCGCACCGAGGTACAGCACCATGATCTGATGGAAACCGGTCAGCAGGTCGGTGGTCGGCCAGAACAGCGAGTGCATGATCAGCAGACGACGCCCCTTCAGGAAGTGCTTGTAGTTCTCCTGATCGAAACGTTCCATCTCGTGGCTCTGCCGCGCGAACGCTTTGACGACGCGCACGCCGGTCAAGTTCTCTTGCAAGCGCGTCGAAACGACGGCCTCTTGCGTCTGCATCTCCTCGTAACGCTTGTTGACGCGCTTGAAGAAGAACAGCGAGACGAGGACCACGATGGGTACTACCAGCGACGAAACCAGTGCGAGCGGAGCGTGTATCGTCGCAATCGCGACGACGTTGACCACGAACAGGAGCACGATGCGCCCCATCCACACGCCTTGTTCGGTGAAGAACGCGCCGATCGCGCGAACATCCGACGTCACGCGTTGGACCTGATCGCCGGTCGGGTGGGTGTCGTGATAGGTGAAGGTCTGCCGCTGCAAGTGATCGTACAGGTAATTGCGCAGCCGCAGCGTAACGCCCTCGGACGTCTGCGCCGCAAGCCGGTTGCTTGTGAATGACCCGCCGCCTTCGGTCAGCGCAAGCAGCAGGAAGCCGAGCGCGATGAAGGGCACGATTGTCATCATGTCGTCGCGAAACAGGATTTCGTCGACGAACAGGCTCAGCAGCAGAAGCGCCGTTGTCTTGGCGCCTACTGCGACGGCCTGAGCGCCGATGGCCCCGAAGTAGTGCCGTCGGTAACCGGTCATCAACCGCCAAAGTCCGCGTAGACGATTCGATTGGATGGCGTCCTGAAGATCGTAATCCGGGCGCTTGATCAGGTGCGTAAGATGGGGGGCGGAAGCACTGACTGCCACGTATCGCGTTCTCCTGAAAGTGTGCAGACGACTATTGTACTTGAGTCTAACGGACTTTGAACATTTGAGAATGTTCCAATGCCGGAAATGGTCCTATGTTGACCCTTCATGAACCATATAGGACTATCCTAGCACCTAGACAGCGTAACGGATAAGTGACGTTCTGTAAACCACCGGAAAGTGGGTGGATACAACGTGCCTACCGCTAGCCATCTTCAACGTAATACGCAATCTAAAGTGGCTGGGTTCGAAATCGAGGCATCATCGGGGCGTTCAGACACTGTTAAAGACGCTGGTCCGACTTTGCGCTTACGTTAAGGCGGCTCGATTCAGGTCTTAAATAGGCCGCCCCCGCGCGTTAAACAACTGTCGGTAGCATACGCTCGAAGTCGTGGACGACCTGACCGCGACGTTACGTACAAAGCTAGCGAGGAGCTGGAGTCACATGCAGAAGTTTCGTGTACTAGCGGTAATCCTGGTCATCGCGGTTGCACTTTCGGGCGCCGTTATGGCTCAAGATCAGAACATTGTCGAGCTGGCTGCCAGCAACCCGGATCTCTCGACGCTGGTCAGTCTGGTGGAAGCCGCGGGCTTGGTCGAAACGCTGAGCGGTGAAGGTCCGTTTACGGTGTTCGCCCCGACCAATGACGCGTTCGCCGCGCTGCCCGACTTCGTCGTCGAATACGTGACCTCGAACCCGGAAGTCTTGACCGCGGTCCTCACCTACCACGTGGTTGCGGGTGCAGCCGTAAGCAGCGATCAGGTCGTGTCCGGCCCGGTTGCCTCGGTGAACGGCGCCGCGATTACCTTGACCGTCAACGACATGGGCGTGTATGCCGATCAGGCGCAGGTCATAACCGCAGATGTGATGGCTAGCAACGGCGTCGTCCACGTGATTGACAGCGTCATCGTTCCTCCAATCGCAGTCCCCGAGATCATCGCCGCAGACGTAACTGGCGACATCGTCAACGCCGGCAGTTCGACGGTGTTCCCGGTATCCCAGTTCATCGCTGCCGAGTTCGCTGCCGAAGGCTTCACGGGTGAGATCACTGTGGACAGCATTGGTTCGGGAGCCGGCTACGAGCGCTTCTGCGCAGCCGAAATCCCCAGCGACATCGCCAACGCCAGCCGAGCCATCCGCCAGAGCGAGATCGATGCCTGCGCCGCTAACGGCCGCGTTCCGGTCGAGTTCCGCGTGGGCGACGACGGTCTGTCGGTGGTGGTCAACCCCGCCAACGACTGGGCCGACGATCTGACGCTTGCCGAATTGGCGCTTGCCTTCTCGACCGCCGTGACGTGGGCCGATGTCCGCCCCGGCTTCCCCGAGTGCGAGATCGTCCGGTACTCGCCGGGCACCGACAGCGGCACGTTCGATTTCTTCACCGAGGTCGTGTTCGATGAGGACACCGCTCCGATCCTTGCCGCCAGTCAGATCAACCTGAACGAAGACGACAACGTCCTGCTGGACGGTGTGGCGCAGAACGAATGCGCAATCGGCTACTTCGGCTACGCCTACTACGTTGAGAACGTTGACCGCATCAAGCTGGTCGCGGTCGACGGCGTGGCCCCGACTGCCGACAGCGTTGCCAGCGGCGCTTACGTTCTGGCCCGTCCGCTGTTCATCTACACGTCAGCCGACGTCATCGCCGAGAAACCGCATGTCGGCCAGTACCTGCTCTACTACATGGGCCGCGTACCGGATGCGATCGACACGACCGGCTACTTCCCGGCGAATCCGTATGTCTTCAACGTCGCCAAGCTGCTGGCTGTGGCGCTGGTGAACACCTCAAGCGGTTCGATGTAATTCACGCTAGAGGCCAGCAATCGGCCTCTGCTCTGGGGGAGCGTGCTTCGAGGCACGCTCCCCTCCTGTGCTTGGAGTGATCGTTATGAACTTATGTTTCTTCATGTCTTGAGAACTTAGTCTTGCAGGTGTTGGGGGATCCAGAATGCAAGGTAGCGAATCTCAGAAGCTTCCAGTCGCACCGAGTCTCGAAGTGTTCAAGGCCGCGGAAGATCTCGACCTGACCCGTCATTTCCGCCCGGGCGAGGACCTTATTCGGGCGATTCTGATGGCATGCGGGATCGTTTCGATCTTCACCACGATTGGCATCGTCCTCGTCCTTGTCGGCAATACGATCACGTTCTTTCAGGCCCGGACATGGGTCTTTGCACGTCAGCCGGTCGCCGCGGAGCAACCGCTGGCGCGGCTCACTACGGCCATCGGCGAAAGCGCAACATCGTTCCGTATCGAGTACTTGGCGGACAGCAGCCAGTTCAGCAACCAGCAGTATCTGCTGGTCGGCAGCGAAATCATGCGCATCACGACGCGCAGCAGGACGTCGGTCGACGTGGCGCGCGGGCTAGTGGAAACGCACGCAGTGGCCCACCCGGCAGGCGCCGAAATCTTTCCCATGACGGAGGACCTCGCAAAGGTCGCGGAAGCGCTGCCTCCAGACGACACGTCACTTGTGGTTAGCGAGGGATTCGGTCACCTTTTCACAGTCGGCGAAGAGATCGAAGTCGACGCCGAGATCATGCTTGTTACCGCGATCGAAGGGGACATCCTCACGGTTGAGCGCGGCGCGCAAGGCTCGGTGATCAACGATCACAGTGCCGGGGCCAATATCGCGCTGCCGGACTACGTAACGTTTGGCGAGTTCATCTCCAACACGCTCTGGCAGCCTCAAGGTGGCGAATTCGGCATCCTCCCGTTGATCACCGCCACGCTGCTGACCAGCGGCGTCGCGCTGGCGGTCGCCATTCCACTCGGCCTCGGTGCGGCGATCTACTTGAGCGAGTACGCCCGACCCGGCGTACGCAATACGCTCAAGCCGATCCTCGAGATCCTTGCCGGCATCCCGACCGTCGTGTACGGCTTCTTCGCCCTCACGTTCGTCACACCGACCTTGAAGAACTTGCTGTTCGGCAGTTCGCTGAACTCGCTGAACATGCTGGCGGCAGGGATCACTGTTGGCATTCTCATTACTCCGCTGATCAGCTCGATGTGCGAGGACGCAATCAGCGCCGTGCCGCGCTCGCTCCGCGAGGCGTCTTATGGCGTAGGCGCGACCCGCCTCGAAACGACCGCCAAAATCGTGCTGCCTGCGGCAGCCAGCGGAATTTCGGCCGGGATCATACTCGCCATGTCGCGCGCAGTGGGCGAGACGATGGTTGTGCTGCTGGCCGCGGGCGCTGGCCCGAACTTTACGTTCGACCTGCGGCAGAGCGCCGAGACGATGGCCGGCCACATCGCGCGCATTAGTACCGGCGATATCTCTTACGGCTCGCTGGACTATACGAGCATCTTTGCGGTCGGCATGACACTGTTCCTATCGACACTGGCGCTCAACATCGTCAGCGACTTCATATCGCGCCGCCTACGCGAAAGGTACTAAGGCACATGCCAAACCTGATCGACTCGGGAGTCTACAGGTCACACGTCGACCGGCGGAACACGCGCGCGCGCTCCATGCAGCGGATCTACTTCGCTACGCTGGTTGTCTCGATCGTGGTCCTTGCGCTGCTGCTGCTGAACGTCGTTAATCAAGCGTTCGGGCTGGTGGCGCAGCGATACGCAGTCGACCCGGATACGTTGGCCGAGCGTCCGCTCGCCGAGCTGTCGTCGCCACAACTGGCGGCCGTGCTGCTTGAGAACATTCCGCGTCGCCTGCTCGTGATCGTGCGCGACAACCTGTACAGGGGTGATCCGGCGGCGTTCACCGGCCTGACGTTGGGGGAGAGCATCGACGGCGAGGTACCGGAAGCGTATCGCGAGTCACTGCCGACGCAGCTTCCCGAAGCGGAACGCAACCAAGCTTTCACCGAACTGCTCGGTCTCAACCTGGACGAAGACGTCCTGCGTGCGATCATCGATGCGGAAATTGTGAAAACCGAGATCGACAAGGGTTGGCCGCTGCACGAAAGCCTGTTCAACCGGGCGGCGATCGAACATGAGGTATCGGAGAACTACCCGGACTCGGAACTCGTCTTCAAGTCATGGTTGGATACCCGGTTCATCACCTCGCAGCTCTCGTCGCGCCCAGTTGAGACAGGCATTCGCCAGGCGATCATGGGTACCGCGTGGCTCCTTTTCCTGACCGTCTTGATCTCATTTCCGCTAGGCGTCGGCGCGGCGATCTATCTGGAAGAATACGCGACCGAAAACTGGTTCAACCGAATCATCGAAACGAACATCCGTAATCTGGCCGGTGTGCCGTCGATCATATACGGCATGTTGGGCCTGACCATCTTCGTCCGGACGCTCGAGGGCGTGACCAGCGGCCGCAGCATCACGTCGGGCGCTTTGACGATATCGCTGCTGATTCTGCCGGTCATCATCATCAATGCACGCGAAGCACTGCGCGCTGTTCCGTCCACCATTCGCGAGGCGTCATACGGCCTCGGCGCAACCCGCTGGCAAACTATTTCACGGCAGGTATTTCCGTCGGCTCTCCCGGGCATCCTGACCGGCACGATCTTGGGCCTCTCCCGCGCCATTGGCGAAACCGCGCCGCTGTTCGGGATCGCCACGACGTTCATCAACACCGACCCAACCGGCCCCGGCTCACGCTTCACCGTCCTGCCGATGCAAATCTACTCGTGGACAGGGCAGCCCGACGAGCTGTTTCGCTTCAACGCCAGTGCCGCCATCATCGTGCTGATGGTGCTGCTGCTTACCATGAACTCCGTTGCCATTTATCTGCGCAACCGCGCTGTGAATCAGAGGGTCTAGTACCATGCCGAGTTCCACCAACGATGCCGCCATCGAGATCAGGGACGCCGAATTCTTCTACGGCTCGTATCGCGCTGTGCACGTCTCAGGCCTAGAGATAACGAAGAACAGGATTACGGCCTTCATCGGACCGTCAGGCTGCGGCAAGTCGACCGTGCTTCGCGCCATCAATCGGATGAACGACCTCGTACCGGGTGCGCGCGTCACCGGCGAAATCCGGTTCAACGGGCGCAACCTGTACGGGTCCGACATCGACCCAGTCGAGGTTCGTCGACGCATCGGCATGGTGTTCCAGAAGCCTAACCCGTTCCCCAAGTCGATCTATGACAACGTGGCGTACGGTCCGCGGTTGCTCGGCGTGCGCGACAAGGCGCATCTCGACGAAATCGTCGAGACATCGCTAAAAGGCGCTGCGCTCTGGGACGAAGTCAAGAACGACCTCAAGAAATCAGGCATGGCATTGTCGGGCGGACAGCAGCAGCGGTTGTGTATTGCGCGGACCATCGCAATCGAGCCGGAGATCATCTTGATGGACGAGCCGTGCTCGGCGCTCGACCCGATCTCCACGCAGCGCATCGAAGAGCTGATGCGAGAGCTGCAGCAGGAGTACACGATCATCATCGTGACGCACAACATGCAGCAGGCGCAGCGTGTCTCCGACTTCACCGCGTTCTACAGCATCCGCAGTCAAGACTTGGGCGGCGGCAAGGATACGCGGTGGGGCGAGTTGGTCGAATACGAACAGACCGACACGCTGTTCAGCCGGCCCGCGCAGAAAGAGACCGCCGATTACATTTCCGGCCGCTTCGGTTAAGCGCGTCAGGACGCGCCTGCACCCGGGCCAGACTTACGGCCGCGGCGGCCGCGGGATAAACGCGGAAGTCCGGCGAATGTACTCGGCATACTCTGGCCTGCGGTCGCTGATCGTCCGCTCAAGCATCGCCACGCCGGACACGCGCAGCAACAGGTACGTCATCAAGATCGGCGCAGGAATCGTCCACCAGCCGCCGGCCGCAAGCGCCAGTCCATACTGCCCCCACCACTGCACCGCATCGCCGAAGTAGTTCGGATGGCGCGTGTAGCGCCAGAGGCCAGCCTGCATGACCTTCCCCTTGTTGGCCGGGTTGCGTCGAAACGCCGACAACTGTGCATCGCCAACGGCCTCGAACAGAAATCCGACCGCCCAGACGACCATTGCGACGGCGTCGAGCAGACCCGTCGGCGTGGCGCTGAACTGCGCCGCCGCGATCGGCAGGCTGATCAGCCACGCCAACACGCCTTGCAGCGCGAATACTTGGAGTGCGCTGCGCCACCACCACGCATCACCGTACTGCTTCCGCCACGCCGCGTAGCGATAGTCTTCCGGCTTACCCCAGTTGCGCACGCCGATGTGCAGGCTGAGGCGCGCGCCCCACACCAGTACGGCGATCAGCGACAGCGCCTTGCGGGTCGGGTCGCCAGCGGGCGTGCTGGCGGCATAAACCACCGCGGCCGTCATAAAACACATTCCCCAGAAGATATCGACAATACTTGCATCGTTGAGCCGCAGGCTCAACAGCCATGCGAAAGTCATGAGTATTGCGATGCCAGCCAACCCGCCTAACCAAACCGCAACAAAGTCCATGCGTGCATCCTGTAAAAACAGAGCGGGCCGTCGTTGTGACGGCCCGCAATAATCGGTCGGGGCGAACTGCTAACGCAGTCCCGGTTCGCTGATAAAGATGTCGCGGCTGTAGCGCGTGGCACCTTCAACGATGACGTTCGTCTGATAGCCGTAGTTCAACTCGAACACATTCAGGCCGTTGAACTGCTGGATGATCGGCTTGAAGATGCCCGCGTTACCGTCGTACACGTTCAACACCGGCTCGCAGGTGATCTGGGCGGGTTCCGCACAGATTTCGAGCGCCACCTGCACCGCACGGGTGGTCGGGTTGTCGACGATGTATGTCACGCGGATGTTATTCCATGTCACCAGCGTCTTGTTGACAGGGACCGGGCCGGTGGGCACCGATTCGCTGGTGGCGACCGGCGTCGCGGCCTCGAACAGCGCGATGATCGGGCCAGAGCCGGTGGGCGTCGGCGTCGGCTGCGGGCCGTTGCACCACGTGGCGTCGCAGAACGTGCGCGGACGCCGGCCCTCGAGGTTGGGCAGCAAACGGAACGCCTCCTCCGGCATGGTCGTCCAACGCCGGTCGATGAACACGGCGAAATCGTCACCGGTGACGAACATCATGTTCGACTCTTGGAAGTTGCGGAACCACGGACGGAATTCGGTGTTGAACGGCATCACGCCCATGTATTCGAGCGCCGCTACGTCGAGGTAGGAAAACGCGTTCTGCGACTCGAACAGCAAGTCGTCGTCGACCTCACCGGTGATCTCTTCGAGCTGCACCTCGATCTCAGCGGTCTGGATGGCGAGTTCGGCCAGTTGGCCGCAGTAAATGTCATTATCGGGCTGTGTCGCATCGACGCCCTGGGCAATCGGCCCTACGCGCGCCTCCAGCAAGGTCACCAGGGTTTGCAGCGTCGTATCACAGCGCACAACTGGATTGATCCCCTGCCACCCGCGCGGGCGCACGCCCTCGCCCAATGTCAAGTCGGCGAGCGTCTCGATGTCGAGCCGAATGCTGCGGTAGGACACGAGCGGCGACGCACTGATCACGCCGACCCAATCCTCCGGTCGAATATCCAGTCCGAGCTGGTTGTCGGCCAGCGTGTCAAGGTCGATAAACACGTCGCTGATGAACGTGGGCGACCCGTCGACGCGGTTGCCGATCCACCCGTCCGGACGGGTGTCGAGGCCGAGGCGCTCGTCCGCCAGGCGTTCGAGGTCGCCGCGCAGGCCGCCAATCAACTCCGGCGTAAACGTCGTCTCGATACTATCGTCGAGAAGCTCGCCAAAGATGCGATCTTCGACTTCGGCCTTCACGACGGTGCAATAGTCCAGCACAGCCTCGACGGTGTCGGGTTGAATATTGTAGTCGCGGTCCAGAATGAGAACGATGTTCTGTAGTGCGCGGTCGCAGCGCACAATAGCCGGCGCGCCGATCCATTCCACCGGGCGCGCTGTTCTGCTGCCGTAAAATTCCGCGGCGATGAGTTCAAGGTCGTGGCGAATGTTGCGGACGATGAGCGACGGGGTCGGCGAGGATGCCCCAAACCAGTTGTCCGGGCGCACACCCAGCCCAAATACCCGGTCGGCCATTTGTTCGTTGTCATAGAACAAGTCCGCGAGGTAGTTGCCTGCTTCGAGGTTAGTGTTTCCTGTCCACGTCTCGGGCCGGATTCCGGCACCGTAGGCTTCTTCCGCCAACAGTTCGAGATCGGCCCGAACTGCAGCTTCGAACGCGGGTTCCGTTGCGGTTTGATCGCCTTCCTGCGCGCCCGCAACGAGCACACCGGCAACCAGAACCACAATCAGCGCGCTCCACAATACCGTGCGCATCCGCGTCATCCAGCCCATCGGGTCGTCCTCGTCGTTCAGCCGCAATCCCCGCGTATTATACATCCCCACCAAGAATCACGAAACTTAACTTGCCCACGCCTCTGTTTTGCGGCACACTGAACGCATGATATCTCGTCGCTTGATCACCCTACTCTTGCTTGCATGGGTCACGTTAGTCGTATTGGCGGCGTGCGATGGCGGCGCGCCGGCCGCGACCGACAATCCGACGCCCACGGCCGAGGCGCAGGACGTGACTCCCGATCCGTCCGCCGAGCCGCTGGTGCCGAATGATTTCCCCACCAGCGTGCGCCCGCCGACACTCGATCCGGCGTCGATCCCCACGCTGGAGGTCCCCGATCCCGGTGGCGCGCGCCCCGGCGGTGTCGGAACACTAGTCGCGGAAGGGACGGTCGACCCCGAGCGCGCAACGCAGTTCTCGCGTGTGATTCTCGTCCGCACCGGTGGCCCGACCGATGAAGCCGGCCAGACCTTGGATGAGACCATCATCATTGACTCGAACGGCACTGTGACGCGAAACGGTGCGACTGGCCAGCTCGATCTGAGATCGATCAGCGCGCTGAACGACGTACTCAATTCCGTCAACTTGTTTGCGGTTCAGGCGAACTTCTTGGGCCCGATCATCAACGAAGGCCCTGTGCCCTATACGTATCAGCTGATGGTGGATTACAACGGTGTCGAACTGCTGCTCAACGCACAGGACGGTTACATGCCGCGCGAAATCCAAGCGATCATGGCCGCTGTGCTGCAAGAGGGCTTCAAAGTCCCCCGGCCGTGACCCAACACCCAAGCAGCGAAATCATCACGGTTGATTTGACGGCGATGGCCAACGGCGGGCGCGCGCTCGGCCGCGTGGACGGGCAGGTCGTGTTCGTACCGTATACGATCCCGGGTGAGCGTGTCGAGGCTCGAGTTGTCGACTCGCGAGGTCGCGCGCTCTTCGCCGAAGGCGTCACCCTACTCGACGCCAGCGCCGACCGCGTGTACCCGGAGTGTCCGCACTTCGGGCCGGGCCGCTGCGGGCGATGCCAGTGGCAGCACATTCAGTATGATGCGCAGCTGCTGCTCAAGCAGGACGTGCTGGCCGACCAGCTCATGCGGATCGGCGAAATGGACGAGGCGACTCTTGAGCGGACGCTGAGGCCGATCATCCGCAGCCCATCGGAGTGGCAGTACGCCAGTTCGTTGAGCTTCACCATCACCCCGGACGGCCTCGCCCTGCCCTCGCTCGACAACGATCGCCAAGTCGTCATCGAGACGTGCCTCATCTTGCACCCCGAACTGCAAGAGGTTCTCAGCAAGGTTCAGTTCGAACCTGATGCAAAGATCGAGCGCGTTCGGCTTGTGCGTGGCACCGAAGGCGCACCGATGATGGTGCTCTCGGTGATTGACGAGGCAGACGCCCCTGAGCTGGAGCTCGATTTCACCGCAAGCGTCAACCTGATCCTGCCAGACCTGACGCCGGTCAACTTGATCGGGGATCTGCACGTGACGGTCATGGTCAATGAGCGGCCGTATCGGGTCACCGCGGGTAGCGCGATACGCGCGAACTACGAACAGCTTGACGCGCTGGTTGACGCGGTAGAGGCCGGCTTGGCGCTGCAAGGCGGGGAGTTCGTGCTGGAATTGTACTGCGGTGTCGGTCTGTTTGCTGCCTGCGCGGCCAAGCTCGGCGCGCAGGTTACGGCAGTAGAGAGCTATCCATCCGCAGCCGCGGATGCAGCGCAGAATACAGCCGATCTGGGGGTTACGGTCATCCAGGACACGGTGGAAAACGTGCTCCAGTCCTCGGCAGCGTCAACGCCTGACGCCGTGATCGTCGATCCGCCGTCGGATGGTCTCAGCCTCACCGTCATGGATTCCCTCGGCCAGCAGTTGCGACCGCGCCGGATTGTGTACGTCAGCAGCGACGCAGCGACGCTAGGCCGTGACATCAAGCGCCTTGTCCGGTACGGATACGCCGTCGATTCGGTTCAGCCCATCGACCTATCGCCACAGACCTACTATCTGGACAGTGTGGTAACGCTGGTACGCGACTGATTGCTAGAGCGTGCGGAACTGCATCATCGTTTTGCCGAACGTGATCACGTCGCCATCCGACAGCACTTTGCCTTTTTCGGTGACCTTCACGCTGTTAACTTGCGTGCCGTTGGCGCTGCCGAGGTCGTAGACGACCCACGCATTGTCGATACGCGCAAGCCGCGCATGGGGCCTGCTGACCGACGGATCCTGTATACCGATCTCCCAATTGTGATTGTGTGTCGCACGGCCGATCTTGATCTCCTCCATGCTGAGGATGACCGTATCGTCCTTTTGCGGTCCGCTTAGGAAGATCAATCGCGGAACACCGACAATGCCGCTGTCATTAACGGCGGCCAAGGCCGTCGAGATGCGGTTTTGGGTGGTCTCTTCGGACGTGACGGCGACAAAGTCGAGTTCGGGCGTGTAGAGGCGAATCCGGTCGCCAGCCATCAGCGGGGTTGGTGTCGTGATCAACTGATCGTTGAGGAACGTACCGTTAGCACTACCCAGGTCAGTCAGCAGGAACATGCCATCCTGATACTCGATCTGGGCGTGCTGCCGGCTGACATGATGCTGTGGGATGCAGATCTCGTTGGTGGCTGCGCGGCCAATCGTCAGCCGCGCCCCTTCATAGAGGTCGGTAGAGTGCTCGTCACCGGTTTCGGGGTCGTGCCACCGCAGCAGCGCGATTGGCAGCGGTTGAGTGCGATCTGACATTCGGTATGGGTTGGCCCGGTATATGCGCGGTACGTCCATTCAGATTCTCGCGGTTTTCCTTTAGAATTGCAACCGTCGCACGCCGTACGGCGGCGCATCGTACCGTAACCCCGCAGGGAGACACACGCAATGCCTTCGCGGATCACCCCACCCACGCTTCCCGAAGCGACATATCACTACCTCGGACTATTCGGGGTTCGCGCCCGTCAAAGCGACTTCGAACGCGCCGAGAAACTGTTCCATCAAGCGCTCGGGCGCGTCCGCCGGGCCGAGGACATTCGGGCCGCGCTTGCGCTCGACACCAAGCGCCTTTTGCCCGTGCAACTCAAAAGCCCGATGTACGAACAGCTCATCTCGCTGAGCGGGCGTTCGCCGCGATTGCTGCGTGAGTATGCGCAAGAGATGTACGACTTCGGCCCGGAGTTCAAGCCGTATGCCGATGACTTGTGGGATGAAGCCAACCGTCTTGAATCGGCCTAGCGCCGCTTGGGTTTGCCCTTGGGTTTCTCCTGCACGCGCTTGTCGTAACGCGCTTTGAACACCGCTGTTGGTTCCCAACTGCGCGCCTCGCCCTCAACGTAGGGCGCGAGGCTGAGCAGCACACGGCTTCGCCCATCGGTCACGTAGTAGACGTGATACGGTCGGTCTTTTCGCGTCGTCAAGCCTGCCGTCAGGTGGCGCGTGAAGCGCACGATTTCGTCCCGTTCGTCGACGAAATCGAACGTCCCTTTTTGAACCGCGTCGAGATTCGCGGCGGCCGTCATCACCTCGTAGCACAACGGTAGACGCGCATACTGCGCAAGCCGCTGCGTGACGAACACCAGCATCAGGCCGATGCCGCCAATCATCGCAACGCCAAAGCCCGCCGCCCGGAATCGCATGGTCAACAGCAGCACGGCAGGGACGAACACGAACAGCATTGCGGTCAGCGGGACCAAGCTCAGCTTGAGCCACTGATCGCTGGTCAGGTTGCCTTCACGGTTCACCGACAGCCGCCGGCGCATTTCAGAATCGATGGTCAGGTCGTTCATCTATACACCCCATAGAAAACGCCCCCTGAATCCTCATACGGGTTCAGAGGGCGTTGGGTTCCGAACCGGAGCAGGCGGGCGCTACGGTACCGTGCTAGCCAACAGCGTAACCGACTGAGTCAGGTTGGTCGCGAGGACCGGGAACAGCCCGAGCAGCAGCGTGCCGGCAAACGAGATATACACCGCCCAATTGACCAACGGAGTCGCGCCTGCGGCCTCATCGCCCTCGCCATCGCTGAGGTACATGTTAACGATGATGCGCACGTAGTAGAACGCGCTCACGACACTCGTCAGCACGCCGACAACCGCCAGCGGGATCAACTCCGCCTCCATCGTCGCTTGGAAGACGAACCACTTGCCGGTGAAGCCGGCCGTTAGCGGGATGCCCGTCAGGCTGAACATGAAGACGGCCATGATCGCCGCCAGTACAGGTTTGCTGCGGGCAAGACCGACGAAGTCTTTGAGGTCGGTGCCGGTGCCGTCGTTCTTCTCGATCGCCAACGCAATCGCGAATGCGCCGAGGTTGGTGAACGTATACGCCAGCAGGTAGACCAGCGCGCCGCGAGTCGCGGAGTCGGCCGTGGCGGGGTTTGCCGCCGCCGCAACAGCCATCAGGATGTAGCCCGCGTGCGCGATCGAGGAATATGCCAGCATGCGCTTGATGTTGCTTTGCGACAGCGCGACGAAGTTTCCGACGATCAGCGTCAAGGCGGCGACGATCATGATCGTGTTCTGCCAGATCGGCTCGGCGGCCTGACCGGCGACCAGCAGCGGCAGTGCCGTCACTAGTACGCGCAGCAGCGCCGCAAAGCCGCCGATCTTCGCGCCGACACTCATAAACGCGGTGACAGGCGTCGGGGCGCCTTCATACACGTCTGGCGTCCACATGTGGAACGGGACGACGGCCACCTTGAAGCCTAGTCCGACCACGATCAGCGCCGCGCCGATGACGAGGTAGAAGATGGCATTGCTGCCTTCCGCCACGATCCCGGAAACGGACGCAAGAATTTCCGGCAGGTTCGTGGTGCCGGTCGCGCCGTAAATCAGGGCGGAACCGTACACAAGGAACGCACTCGCAAAGGCGCCGAGGATGAAGTACTTCATGCCCGACTCTTCGCTCTTGGCGTTGTTGAGCCGGAACGCCGCCATGATGTACAGGGGGATCGAGAGCAGCTCAAGCGAGACGAATACGACGATCAGGTCGTTGGCGCTCGCCATAAACATGGCGCCGGCCGTACTCAGCAGCAGCAGCGAGTAGAACTCGCCGCGCGCGTTGCCTGTGCGCTTCAGGTAGTCGATGCTGAGCAGGATCGTGATCGCAGCGGCGGTCAGCGCGATCAAGTTCATAAAGCCGGTAAAGGAATCCGCGACGAACATCCCCGCCAACGCCGTCTCACCGCTGCCGAAGTTCAGCAGCGTGAGCACGAAGCTGACTAGCACACCTGCCAGCGCGAACCACGCCGTCAGGTGACGGCGCTCCTTGGGCAGGAATACGTCGATCAGCAGCAGGACAGTCGTCCCCAGCGCGAGGAAGACCGCGGGCAGGGTGACGCCCAGATTCAGGTCGGCAAAGCTTGGAATATCCATGCTCCTCCCCTTACGGAAGCATTGCGACAGCAGGCGCGATGTGCGCAACCTGCTGCAGGAACGGGCTGACCGTCGCGACTACGCTGTTGGTCGAAGCGTCAAGCATGGTGAACCATACGGCGGGCTGCACGCCGATCCAGAAGATCATGACGAGTACCGGGACCAGTACGGCGATCTCCTGCCACACCAGCTTAGGAAGGTTCTTGTTCTCTTCCTTGTCCAGCTCGCCCAGATACACCTTCTGGAACATGTACAGCATGTAGACCGCGGCGAGGATCACGCCGAGCGTGGCGAACAGCGCGAAGCCGAAGCCAAGCACCGAGCTTCCGAACGTGCCTAGTAGGATCGTGAACTCGCCGATGAACCCGTTCAAGCCGGGCAAACCCATCGAGCTTAGGGTAATCACAAGGCTGATTGCGCCGAACAGCGGCAGCGCCTTCCAGATGCCCCCGAATGCGTCGATCGCCTTGGTGTGACGGCGCTCGTACAGCATGCCGACGAGCAAGAACAAGCCGCCGGTGCTGATACCGTGGTTGACCATCTGGATCGTCGCGCCCTGCAGACCCTGCGCGTTAAGCGCGAAGATGCCGATCACCACGAAACCCATGTGGCTGACCGAGGAGTAGGCGACCAGCTTCTTGATGTCGGTTTGCGCGTAGCTGACCCACGCGCCGTAGATGATGCCGATCACGCCCAAGAGGCCGATGATTGGCGCCCACTCGACCGACGCTTCAGGGAACATCGGGATGCAGAAGCGGATGAAGCCGTACGTTCCCATCTTTAGCAGAACGCCGGCCAGGATGACCGAACCCGCGGTCGGCGCTTGCACATGCGCATCTGGCAGCCACGAGTGGAACGGGAAGATAGGCACCTTGATCGCAAAGGCGATGAAGAAGCCGAGGAACAGGAACGACTGCGGGCTGAGCAGGCCGTCGAACGGGAAGGTCAGGGCACCGGATTGAACTGCAGCCGTGATTTCCGGCAGCGCGAACGTGCCGGCCTGACTGCCGACGTACAGGATCGCCAACAGCATAAGGATCGAGCCGGCCATCGTGTACAGGAAGAACTTGATCGCCGCGTAGACGCGGTTTTCACCGCCCCAGATTCCGACGAGGAAGTACATCGGCACCAGCGTGACTTCCCAGAACACGTAGAACACCACAAGGTCCTGCACCACGAACACGCCCAGCATCGCCCATTCGAGCAGCAGCATGAACATGTAGTACAGCTTCTCGCGGCCGCGCTCTTCGAAGATGTGGCTGACATGGCTCGCCAGCACCGCCAACGGCATGATGAACGCCGTCAGCAGCACGAGGATCAAGCTCACCCCGTCGATGCCGACGTAGTAGCTGACGCCGAAGGTCGGTAGCCAATCGTTGCGCTGAACGAACTGGAGGCCGGGGTTCGACGAGTCAAACTGCGACCACAGCAAGACGGCACCAAGGAGGGTGGCAATCGTAAAGCCGAACGCCGTCCATTTGATCGCCTGGCGCTGCGTCGACTCGTTCATAAAGAGCAGGATGCTGAACCCCACCATGGGGAGAAACAGCACCACCGTTACGAGCGAAAGCCCTGTCACATCCATCGGAACCCCTCACTTAGCCCTGAAGCACAGGCAGCAGCATGAATACAATCACCGCGACGACGCCGATCAACAGCGCCACCGCATAAACGCGCACGTATCCGGTCTGCGTGCGGCGCAACCCGCCGCTGATCCAGCGCGCAAGACGTCCAAATCCGTTCACCGTACCGTCGATGATGCCGAGATCCACCGGCTGGCTGAGCAGACGGCCGATCCCGTTGAAGCCCTTCGTGATCACCGTGTCGTGGAAGTAATCGTGCAGGAACGCCCAATCCACGACATTCGCCAAGAAGGCTGCGACCCGTTTGAACGGCGTAATGAACAGCCGGTCGTACATCTCGTCCCAGTACAGGCGCGCGTTCGACAGTGCGAAGACACGCCGCGATGCCGGGTTGGCCTCCAGCGGATCGAGGCCCTCGCTGTTGATAGCCTTGTTGGCCCCGTAGATGCGGTTGGCAAGGATGATCGCGGCGACCGCTAACACGAGCGAGATGATCGCAATCAGCGGCTGGAATGACGCGACGTGCAGGTGCAGCACGCTGTACTCCAGCCACGTCGATAACGTGTGTTCACCGAAAATGCCCTGAAGGCCGAAGCTGAACAGGCCGATGCCCGACGGGATGTTGAGGAAGCCGCCCAGCAGGCTGAGCACCGCGAGGACGATCAACGGTACGGTCATCGTCCACACGCTCTCGCTGGCTTGCTCGGCTGCTTCGGTGCGCGGGCTACCGTGGAAGACCATCTCAATCTGACGCCACATGTAGAACGCCGTGAGCGCGGCCGCGGCAAACAATCCGAGCGCGATGAAGCCAGCGAATTTGCCGTCCTGAATGGCGGCAATCCAACTGTCGGCAAGGATCTCGTCCTTGCTCCAGAAACCCGCGAACGGGTACAGACCGGCCAGCGCGAGTGTCCCGATCAGGTACGTTGCGTACGTAATCGGCATCTTGCGCCGCAAACCGCCCATGTTGCGCATGTCCTGCGGGTCGAATTCTTCGGCGTGATGCTCGTCGTGCCCGTGGTCGTTGTGCTTGTGTTCGTGCGCGTGATGATGCCCGTGCTCGACGCCATGAATGACGGAACCGCTGCCGAGGAACAACAGCGCCTTGAAGAACGCGTGGGTAATCATGTGGAACATCGCCGCGCCGTACGCGCCGATGCCGACCGCAGCAACCATAAAGCCAAGCTGCGACACCGTCGAGTACGCCAGCACGCGCTTGATGTCGAACTGGCCGATCGCGATGTATCCGGCGATGATGGCCGTCAAGACACCGACAATCGTCACGACCAGTGACGAGAACTCGGCGAGGTAGAAGAACGAATTGGCGCGCACCATCATGTAGACGCCGGCGGTCACCATTGTGGCCGCATGGATCAGCGCCGAAACCGGCGTCGGACCAGCCATCGCGTCCGGAAGCCAGACGAACAACGGGATTTGCGCGCTCTTGCCTGCTGCGCCGAGCAGCATGAACAACGTAATCAGCGTAATGACGGTGTCGATATCGAGTTCAAATGCGCCGAAGTTGACCATCCGGCCCATCGTGGTGCCATCGCCCCGGTCGACCGTTTCGCCTTCGCCCAGCTTGGCCAGTTTCTCCGCCTGTGCAAAGATGCCCAATTGGTTGAACGCGAGGTGCGCATTGTCAGTGTGCTCGATCACCGGCCCAGCGTGGCCTTCTTCGCCGTGGCTGTCCGCGGCTTCCTCGCCGTGGTCGCCTTCCTGCTCGAGCGTCAGGTCGGAAGTCAGCGACACCATCAGTGCGGCTGAACCGCTGTGGTCGCCTTCGCCCTCTTCCTCGCCGGCCGGGGTTTCCTCACTGTGGTCGCCTTCTTCAGCCGCCGGAGTTTCCTCGCCATGTCCGCCGCCAGAAGCGAGCGTTTCCATCATGTGCGGGTTGGTAACCTCGGTCGGCTTGTAGAAGTCAAGCGTCCCGAACGTCCAGAAGGCGAGGAAGATCGCCATCAGGAGGCCGAAGTCCCCAACGCGGTTGGCGATGAACGCCTTGCGCGCTGCGTTGGAGTTCTTGATTCCGACACCGTGCTTCTTATCCCACCAAAAGCCAATGAGGAGGTAAGAGCACAAACCCACGCCTTCCCAGCCGACAAACATCATCAGCAAGTTGTTGCCCGACACGAGGATGAGCATGAAGGCGAGGAACATATTGAGGTACGCAAAGAACCGCGAGAAACGCGGATCGCCGTGCATGTACCCGCTGGCGTAAATGTGGATGAGCGTGCCGACAAATGTCACGAAGCCCATCATGGCCATGCTCAGCGTGTCGATACGCTGCTGCCACGGGATCTCGAGGCCGATCGACGGGATGCGAATCCAGCCGTCGAGAATCGGCGGGTCGACGATCGCCGGCTGGTAGTAGTTGCCGTTCAAATACGCGAACAGCACCAGCCACACCACGAACGTTGACGCCGAGGCCGTGATACCGATCAGCGACGACCAACGCTCGTTGAGCTTCGGCCCCCAGAAGAAATTGATGAACGTGCCGAGCGACGGCAGGAGGATAATCAGCGGCGCGATGAGCGCGAGACTCTGCATATCCGGCTTAACCTTCCATCAGGTGCAGTTCATCGATGTTGATGCTCTGCTTGGTGCGGAAAATCGCTACGATCAGCGCTAGGCCAACCGCGACCTCGGCAGCGGCGACGGTCATCACGAAGAATGTAAACAGGTGACCGTCTGCTTGCCCCCACTGGCGGCTGAACGCCACGAGCGCGATATTGGCGCTGTTGAGCATCAATTCGACCGACATGAACACGACGATCGCGTTGCGCCGCAGGAGCACGCCCATGGTGCCCATCGCGAACAGGACCATGCTTAGGATGACGTATGCCTCAGTTGGTACCATCTCGTCCATTCCCCCGTTGCAGCGGCCCGGCTAATCGCCAGCCGGAGTCTCCGAACGTTCCGGAAGCTGCGGGGCGCCGCTTGTCAGCTCGGCCCCGGTTTGGCTCGCAATCACACTGGTGAGCGGACGGCTCACCTTACGGCGTGTCGTGCGCGACGGCTTCGGAACGTGCTCGCCGCGATACGTAATCACGATAACGCCGACCATCGCTGCCAGCAGCAGCATCGCGACCAACTGGAACGGCAGCAAATACCCGACGAACAACTGCTCGCCCAGCGCATTCGGTGAACCGAACGGCGTCGCGGCGTACAAATCGAGCGGGGTCACGATCGGGCGCAAGTTGCCGTCTGGCCGGCGATCCGGCGAAAACACATACACACCGTCAGCACCCGCCGCCGGTGCGATCACTTCCGAGAAGCGGAACAGCACCGGCGCAGTGTTGCCTTCTTGAACGGCTTCCGCGCGCCCCGCCTCGAAGATGATCCAGTTGGTGAAGCCCGGCGGGTAATCCAGTCCTTCCACCGCCTGACCGTAAGCGAGTTCCGTGACGACCGGGTTGACGACGCGACTGTCGTCAAACAGCGGGTTCTGCAAATCGCCAATCTCCAAAACACTTGGAGACGGATTGGCGTTGATGATCGTCAAGCCGGATTCAGTGGTCTGTGGCGCGACGATAACGTCTAACGCCGTCTCGCCGGCAACAACGACATTCAGCACCGCGTCGGCTTCGACATCGAGCTGTGCGGAAAGTACCTCTTGTCCGTCGGCGTTCGCCAAACTCACCGTATGGGACCCCGGTTCGAGGTCGATAAAGTCGGTGGCGTCGCCAAAGGCGAACGCATCCGCAATAACCTCACCGTCCACGGCGAGCGTGAACACACGGTCGGCCGGCAGCGGGGCGACATCAGGACGGGTCGGTACGGTGTCGGCGGCGGTCTCTTCAGCCGGTGCTTCTTCGGCAGGCGTCTCGCTAGTGGCGGCTTCTTCGGCTGCTGGCGCTTGTGCCAGTTCGATCGCTTCTGCCGGGGCGGCATGCACGAAGCGCACGACGCCATTGCCCGGCGGCGCTTGCCGACTGTCGATCTGCCCCTGCGTCATCGCCCAGCCGACAGCAATGATGAAGAAAACGGTCAGCCCCATCGCAAGTGGGGCCAACCATGGGAACCGTCGTATAGATGCGCCGCGGCCCGTTTTCTCAGCACCGAGCAGCATAATGACGAACAAGAACAACACCATAATGGCGCCGGCATAGACCGCAATCTGAACGAGCGCAAGGAAGGGCGCTTCGAGCATCAGAAACAGCAGCGCAACGCCGATAAAGTTGACAATCAAAAACAAGGCGCTGTGGACAGCGTTCTCGCTTAAGAGCATCAACGCGGCGGTGGTGATCAGCAAAACACCAACGGCGCCAAACAGGTAGACTTCAATCATGCCAGTTCTTCCTTGCGCGGGCCTCAGCGGCTTGTGCAGTTTAACACAAGGAGCGCCAGAGTTCCAATGCTCCGGCGCTGCCTTTGTCCCTCAAATCGACGCTTTAGAGCGGGTTCTCCATGTCCGGAATCGAGCGATTGTACGCGCCGGGCTCGACCTCCTGCGGCGTTTCGCGGCCGCCCTCCGGAACCGGGTCGATCAGCATCTGCTTGGTGTAGATCGCATCGCGGCGATCGGTGTAGCTCATACGGTGCTCGTGGCCCAGCTCGATCGCCTGAGTCGGGCAGGCATCCTCGCAGTAACCGCAGAAGATGCAGCGCAGCATGTTGATCTCGTAGGTCTTGGCATACCGTTCGCCGGGGCTGTAACGCTCCTCGTCGGTATTCTCGGCCGCCTCAACCCAAATCGCATCGGCCGGGCAGGCTGCTGCGCACAACGCACAGCCGATGCACTTCTCGAGGCCGTTCTCGTAGCGGCGCAGGTGATGACGCCCCTTGAAGCGCTCCTGAAACGGGCGCACCTGCTCCGGATAATTAAACGTCGTCGGCTCTTCGAGCAGGTGTTTGAATGTCGTGGCAAACCCGCGAATTACATTCATGACTGTCTGGTCCCCTAACTCTAGTCGGCGCCGCCGGCCCCGGACGAATCGCCCGAGGCGGTCGGTTCAATGGCGTTGTCCTTCGGCTTGTCCTCGGGTGCGAGGGTCGCCAGCTTATCCAACAGCCCAATCGTGTTCTTGTACAGCACGAATGGTACCGAGAGCATACCGCCGATCGCCTGAAGGGCTACCCAACCCGGGCTGCGACGCTCGCCCGTGATCACCGGGTCGAACTCGACATCACCTTCGTCGGGATCGGCCTCCGGCTTGCGGAAGAAGGCGAAGTAAGCGCCGCCGATCAGCAGCACGAACAGGGCGCCCGAGACGATCGCGTAGCCCACCGGCCCGAACGCGTCCCCGATGACCACGGCGACGGCCGTCCACACCACGCTCAGCAGCGATAGCGGCAGCAGGACCTTCCAGCCGAAGCTCATCAGGCGATCGTAACGGATGCGCGGCAGCGTGGCGCGGATCCAGATAAACCCGATCAGGAACAGGATCACCTTGGCGATCATGAACACCGGGCCGAGGAACGGCGCGTTTTCGACAAAGAAGAAGTGATAGCCGCCGAAGAACAGCGACGCGGCGATCAAGCTCGACGCGATCATGCCGAGATACTCGGCCATCATGAACATCGCGAATTTCATGCCGCTGTATTCGGTCATGTATCCGGCGGTCAATTCCTGCTCGGCTTCCGGCAGGTCGAACGGCGCGCGGTTGGTCTCGGCCAAGAGCGCAATCATCAGTATGGCGGCCGCCAGCGGGTTCTGGAAGACGAACCAATTCAGCGGCGACCCGGCCTGCGCCTCGACAATGCTGATTACGCTCATCGTGCCGGCCAGCATGACCGGGACGATCATCGCTAGACCGAGGCTGAGTTCGTAGCTGATCATCTGGGCAGTCGCCCGCAGCGCGCCGAGCATCGCGTACTTGTTGTTGCTCGACCACCCGGCCAACGCGACCCCATACGTCGCGATACTGGTGATCGCGAGGATCCACAAGACTCCGACGTTGATGTCGGCCACAAACAACGGGATGTTGTACCACAGGCCGTCGAACCACGGGATCGTCACGCGCGGCCCGAGTGGGGTTACGGCCATGACGATCAGAATAGGTACGACTTTGATCATGGGCGCCAGCAAGTAGACAAGTTTATACGCCTTCGCCGGCATGATATCTTCTTTGAAGATCAACTTCACGCCATCTGCAGCGGGCTGAAGCAGCCCGGCGGGGCCGACCCGGTTAGGCCCAACGCGCTGTTGGAACCACGCGATGAACTTGCGCTCCAACAAGGTGGTGTACGCAAACCCGGTGAGCAAGATCACAACGAACAGCAGGATGAAGATGATCGGCTGCAGGACACGACAGCCTTCGCTTTGCTCGCAGGCGATGGGTGTGTTGTACGACCCGTCCGCCAGCATGTTGTACAACCCGACGCCCACCGTCAGGATCAAAATGACGGTGACGATCAGGCCCACCAGCAGTGCGCCGAGGATGTACGGCAGCGGTATTCCGAAAATCTTGCGACTCATCATCAGACCGTCTCCTCTTAGACCTTGCTGACCTGTCCCACGGAGATTGCCATGGGAACAGGCTCATCGGTCAGGTGGCGCGGCAGCACAACGCTGCCCTCCGGCGCGCCGCCGTTGACGTGCGCCCGGACGCGGACACTGCCCCCGTTGGCGCTGATCTGCACGACGTCGCCGCTGTTGATACCCAGTTTGGCGGCATCGGCACTGTTGATCTCGGCGTACGGAACCATAACGCGTGGGTGCACCAACGTGCTCGGCTTGAACTGCGCCTCGCGGTTATAGAGGCGGGTCGCCGGGATGATGACGAACTCGCCCTTCGCGGCTTTTGGCACGTCAGGCAGGTTGACCTTCCCGGCCTTCACCGAGTCGCCGCTGTCGGCCGCGGTCGGGATCACCATACCGAGACCGCCCTTGTTCTTGTAGGCTGTACCGCCGTAGTAGTAGTTGTCCGACCCGCCGATATCCGGGTACTGCTTCTCGACTCTGCTCAGCGCGCGGTAGTCCATGCCTTCGAACGCCGGTACCGAAGCGGCGATTTCCTTCATCACCGCGGCGGCGGACAACTTCGCATTGCCCTGCCCGAGCTTCTCGCCAAGCCGGGTCGCGATCTGCCACAGCGGCAGCGCCCATCCGACCGGGCCTTGCGCGGTATAGAACCGCTGCACGCGCCGCTCGCCATTGGTGAACGTTCCGTCGCGCTCGGCGAAGCTCTGGATCGGCAGCACGACTTTTGCGAACTTCGCAGTGATGCCATCAGGCAGCATGCTGAAGCTGATGACCGTCTCGACCTTTTCGAGCCATGTGGCCGCAGTCGGGTCGTCGGCAAGAATATCGGTCTGCGCAACGAGCAGCACCTTCGGCGGCTTGGCGGCCATCGCCAGCGACTGCTCCGGCGTGAAACCGAAGTAGTACTGGCCGACGCCGTTGGCGCCGGGGAATGTGGAAAGCAAGCCGTTGTTGGGCTTGCCAACGTGGTCGGTTTCGATCAGAAGGTTCGCCGCGGCCTGCATCAGGGCAGCATGACCCTCAAGCGTGAGGCCCTCGGCGCCGGTCAGCACAATTAGGTTCGCTGCCGACTTGGCTGCATCGGCGGCTGCGGGCGCAGACTTCTTCAGGTCGGCGAGCCAATGCGCCGCCTTGCCGGCCTCATAGCGGAAGGTGTGCGATGCGAAGTCGTCCATGCGGGTCTTGCGGGCGTTGGCGACAATCACGGTTGCGCCGCGGTCGTGCGCCTGCTTGATGCGCAGACGCCAGATGGGCACTTCTTCCTCGAGGTCGCTGGCGACGATCAGCACGACATCGCCCTTACCGAGCGTGCCGAGGTTCGTCCCCTTGCCGACACCGACCTGCGTGATCAAATCGCCGCCGGTATGCGTCACTGGCCACGCGCCCAACTGCTCGCTGCCCAGCCCGTTGACCACTTGTCGCAGCGCCCACAGGTCTTCGTTGCTTGCACCGCTGCCAACGATCAGACCAATGTCGCCGTTGGCAGCCTTGAGCGCACCGGCAACAGTGTCGAGTGCCTCAGTCCAGCTCACCTCGTTCAAGTTGCCATTGCTGCGCAGCAGAGGCGCGCTGATACGTTCCTCGGCGCGCGTGAAATGATGCCCGAAACGCACCTTGTCGCTGATCCAAATCTCGTTGACCCACTCGTTCTGGCGCGGCATCACGCGTTTGATCATCGCGCGGCCGCCGAAATCGCGGTCGAGGCGGGTGCTCAAGCTGATGTTGCTACCGGCGGCGTCCCACGGGTCGATGCTCGGGACTTCGGTCAATTCCCACGGGCGCGCACCAAAGCGAAAGTCCGCGGTGGTTAGCGCGCCAACCGGGCAGATGTCGGTCGTGTTGCCGCTGAAATAGGTGTCGAAGCCGGGGTCGCTGTTGGTAATGATTTGCAGACTGCGGCCGCGCTCGTGGAAGGCCAACACATCGTCGCCGACGATCTCGTCTTGGAAACGGATGCAGCGGGCGCACTGGATGCAGCGTTCTTCATCGAGGAAGATCAAATCGCCCAACGGGACGTGCTTGTCCAAGTGCATCTTGTCGCTGTAATCCATGCGCGACACGCCGGGACCATGCGCCATGGTCAAGTTCTGCAGCGGGCATTCGCCGCCCTTGTCGCAGATCGGGCAATCCAGCGGATGGCTGGTGAGCAAGAACTCGAGCATGTTGTTGCGCGCGTCGATGACCTGCTCCGTCGACGTGCGGATGAACATGCCGTCGCTGACTGACTGCGTGCAAGCGGTTTGCAGCTTGGGCATCCAACGGACTTTGACGTTACCGTTCTCGTCGTGAACCACCTCGCGCGTGTTCGGGTCGCGCTCTGCCGTGCCCATCTCGACTAGGCACATGCGGCACATGCCGACAGGCGCCATCTTCGGGTGATAGCAGAATACGGGGATGTCGTTGTCCGCCGCGTTCTTGGCGGCATCCACCAGATTCTGCCCGGCCGGTACGTCATAGGCCTTGCCGTCAATGGTAATCGTGACGCGTTTCTGTTCTGCCATTGGCTGGTCAACCCTTTACCGTTTCTGCCCCGCACGCGCAGCCCGGATGCTGTCCTGCGACTGCTCTAGCCCGAGTAGGGCGCGATCGCGGACTGCCTGCGCGACCACCCCCCAAGATTCCGTTCTCAAATCCTCTTCCGCCAGCGTCAGCGCTCGCTGAAAGTCGCTGGCGGCTTCCTTCGCGCGCCCAAGTGCGAGCAGCGCTTCGCCGCGGCTGACCCACAACACCGCGGCATTGGCGTCCAACCCGATCGCATGGGTTAGCGCCTCAATCCGACTCACGAGTTCCCGTTGGCGTTCGGCGCGGGACGGTACGATCCATCCCCGCAGACGCTGCCACAGCGACGAGTCGGACATCGCCAAATCTAGTCGCCGGCGGGCGTTGCGGCGGTCGCCGCACGGCCTCTGGCCGGGCGTGCAACAGCCTTCTCCTCAGCCGGTTTCTTGCTTCCGTCGACCCACGCCTTGAAGTCCTCGGGGAAGGCGTTGATCGTCCAGATGATCGGGTTGGCGGCGAACTCGCCCAACGCGCACAGCGTCGTAGGCTGCATATTCTTCGCCACGCTCATGATCAGGTCGACGTCGGACTCTTTTCCTTCGCCGGCAAGAATGCGGTCGAGCACCTTGTCGAGCCAGTAGGTTCCCTCGCGGCACGGCGTGCATTTGCCGCAGCTCTCGTGCTTGAAGAACTTGGTGACTTTCGACGCCACCCATACGATGTCGGTCGTGTCGTCCATGACGATCACCGACGCCGAGCCGAGAATCGAGTTGAACTTGCGCAGGTCGTCGTAGGTCAGCGGCGTGTCGAGCACCTCGTCGGTCACGCGGATGATCGGGCCGGAACCACCGGACGGCAAGATCGCCTTGAACTCGCGCCCGTCCAGCGGGCCGCCGCCGTAGTCGTAAAGCAGTTCGCGGAACGTGATCCCGAACGGAAGCTCGTAGTTGCCGGGGTTCTTGACGTGGCCGCTCAAGCAGAACACTTTCGTTCCGGTACTGGTCCCCACGCCGATCTTCTTGTACTCGTCTGCGCCATTGTTGATGATCCACGGCACGTTAGCCAGCGTCTCGACGTTATTGACCACGGTAGGCTCGGCATACAGGCCGCCGCCCTTATTGGCGGGGAACGGCGGACGCACGCGCGGTTGACCCAGCTTTCCTTCGAGGCTGTTGAGCAGGGCTGATTCCTCGCCGCAGATGTACGCGCCAGCGCCCAGATGGGTGAACACGTCAATCCTGAACGGGTTGCCGTCTGCGTCCTTGAGCTTGCCTTTCGGGCCGAACAGCCCAGCCTTGCGCGCATCGGCGATGTGCTTGTCGAGCTCGTGCGCGACATCCCAGAACTCGCCGCGCAGATAGATGTAGACCGCCGCGGCCTTGATCGCGTAGGCACAGATCAGCGCGCCTTCGATCAACTGGTGCGGGTTGTTCTCCATGATCTGACGGTCTTTAAACGTCCCGGTTTCGCTCTCGTCGGCGTTGACGACGACGTAGTTGATCGGGTTGTCCTGCGGGATGAAGCTCCATTTCACGCCAGTCGGGAAACCTGCGCCACCACGCCCGCGCAGATTCGACGCTTTGACCTCGTCGATCACCTGCTTGCGGCTCATGCCGAGCGCCTTCTTCAGCCCTTCGTAGCCGCCGTTCTTGTTATAGACGCTGAACTCCCGAATGTTCGGGATGTCCTTTTCGCGGAATAGAATGTTGAGGCTCATACGCGCACCTTCACCCTGTGGCTTACGTTACGACTTGTTCGCTTGCGCGTTGACTTCGGCCCGCCACTGCTCCAGAAGGACCTTCATCTTTTCCATGTCGAGGTTCTCGTAGTAGTGGAAGTTGCACTGCAGCATCGGCGCCTTGTCGCAGGCGGCGAGGCACATGACATGCTCGACCGTGAACATACCGTCTTCGGTCGTGCCACCTTCGCTGACTCCGAGATGCTCCTTCAGTTCCTTGTGGAACTTGTCGGCGCCCTTGAGCGCACAGGGCAGATCCGTGCAGACCTGAAGCCAATAGTGCCCCTTCGGCTTTTCCGAGTACATCGTGTAAAAGCCGGCGATGGATTGGACCTGCGTCGGGTCCATGTCGCACACCTCGGCGACATCCTGAATTCCCTCGGGACTGACCCAGCCGTACTCTTCCTGCGCGATGTACAGCAGCGGCATGACAGCCGATCGCTTGTCCGGATACTTGGCAAGCGTCGCCTCGATGCGATCTGCGTACTTCTCTTGCAGCGTGTTCATCGGCAGTCGATCTCCTCGGGTTAGCGGTCGCAGTCGCCCAGCACGATGTCGATGCTCCCGACGATCGCCACCAAGTCGGCAATCATGTGGTTGCGCGACATTTCAGGAATCGCCTGAATGTGCATGAACGACGGTGTCTTGAAATGCACGCGGCGCGGCCTGGTTCCGCCGGTGCCATGCAGGTAACAGCCAATCTCGCCACGTGGGCTTTCGATGGCGACGTACACTTCCTGATCCGGCACGCTGAAACCTTCCGTCCACAGCTTGAAGTGGTGGATAACCGCCTCCATGCTCTGGCCGAGTTCTGCCCGCGGAGGCGGCACGAACTTGCGGTTGTCGCTGCGGAATCCGCCGCTGGCTGACGGCAGTCGCTTGACGGCTTGCCGCAGAATCTTGTGGCTCTCGCGCATTTCCTTGATGCGGCAGATGTAGCGGTCGTAGACGTCGCCGTGTTCGCCGAGCGGCACGTCGAAGTCGTATTGCTCGTAGCCGCTGTACGGCATGGCTTTGCGGATATCCCAGTTGACGCCGCTGCCGCGCAGGCTCGCGCCGCTGATACCCCACGCCAGCGCGACATCCGGCTCGATCACGCCGATCCCCTGCGTGCGATCCAACCACAGCGGGTTGGACGTCAACAGCTTTTCGTAGTCGTCAACA